>NZ_WTYD01000001.1:1200000-1500000 GCF_009827295.1 Qipengyuania pelagi
CCGCGCCGAAACGATCGCCTATGACGATTACGTCACGCTGGGCGGGGAAAGCCCGGCGCGCGAGGCGGGCAAGCTGCGCCAGGAGGGCAAGGAATATCTGGTGCAGGACGGGGACGTGATGCTGTTCAAGTTCAACGTCTAGGGCCGGCACACTCGATTCCGGCTCCCCGGCACCATTCGGGCGCTCAACCGTTGGCGCGCCATGGACTTCGAACGGGGAGATAATGATGGTCGATAAATCCGAAAAATTCAGCTGGTTGGTTCGTGTGGGCTATTTCAGCCGGGCGATCCTGTATTCCGTGCTCGGCCTCATCGCGCTGACCAGCGCCAGCCGCATCGCGGACGGCACCAACGGGATTTTTCTGGCGATCGAGGATTACCCGGCGGGCAATGCGATTTTGTGGCTGATGGTCATCGGCCTGACCGCCTATGCCCTGTTCCGCTTCGCATCGACCTTCTTCGATATCGAGAACAACGGATCGGACGCGAAAGGCTGGGGCAAGCGCCTCGGCCATGCGGGTAGCGGGATTGGCCACCTCGCGCTCGCCTTTTCCGCCTTCAAATTCGCCAGTGACGAGAGCACCGGCGGAAGCAGTGGAGCCAGCAGCGGCGGCGGCGCGCAGGAGGCTGCGTCCGGCATCCTGTCGATGGATTTCGGCGGCATCGTGCTGGGGCTGCTCGGCCTCGCGTTTTTCGTGACGGCCATCTTCCAGGCGAAGAAGGGGATCACGGGCGAATTCATGCACCGCATCGCTGGCAATGCACCCGATGGGACGCGCTGGATCGGCGGCGCGGGCTATCTTGCGCGCGGCGTGGTCTATGCCGTGATTGGATGGTCGCTGTTCAAGGCCGGATTCATGAATGCCGGGACGGACCAGATCAAGACGCTGGGCGATGCGGTTGCGTCCCTGGCCGGACAGGGTTTCGTCTTCACGCTGGTGGCGATCGGACTGCTGCTGTTCGGGCTCTTCAGCCTGGTCCTTGCGCGGTATCGCATCATTCCCGAACTCGATTCGAGCAAGGGCATTCCGAAGTTCAGAGTGTAGGCGGAGTATCCTTCGCCGCGATCTTGCGGCGCGTATCCCGCACTGTGGAATACGCGCCGTAGATCACCAGAACGGCGAGGAATATCCACACCCAGACGGGGATATTGCGCCCGGCGATCGCCAGGTAGAGATAGGCCGAGACGAAGAAGAACCCGGCGACCAGCGTCGGCACCACGGTCGAGCGCCCGGCCCGCGCCCGCTTCACCAGCCATGCGATCGAAGCGAGGAAGAATGGGATCGCGCCCACATAGATTGCGCCGAAGATATACGGGTTCACCCCGTATTCGGCGCCGAGGGCGAGAAACCACTGATTGATGTCGGAGAGCATGGGCGGCGCTTACGCCGCCTTCCTGCGCCACACAATCGCGAGCCGGTTTACAGCAGCTTTTCGATATCCGTCGCGATGCTTTCGGGCCGGTCGGTCGGAGCGTAGCGTCTCACCACATTGCCCTCGCGATCGATCAGGAATTTGGTGAAATTCCACTTGATCGTCTTCGATCCGAGCAGGCCTTTCGCCTCGCCCTTCATCCAGTCGAACACCGGGCTGGCATCCGGGCCATTGACGTCGACCTTCGCCATCAGTGGGAAGGTGACGCCGAAATTGACCTTGCAGAACTGCGCGATCTCTTCCGCGTCGCCCGGTTCCTGCGCACCGAACTGGTTGCACGGGAAGCCGAGCACCTCGAAACCGCGATCGGCGAAGCGCTGCTGGAGCGCCTCCAGCCCTTCATATTGCGGCGTGAAACCGCATTTGCTCGCCGTGTTGACGACGAGCAGGACCGTCCCGAGCTTTTCAGCAAGATCCAGCGGTTCGCCGCGATTGGTGGTGACGGTGAAATCGGCGATCGTCGTCATGGAGCGTTCAGCTCTTGTGGGGATAATCATCGAGTTCGGAGAGCGCGGCGATCTCGGACGCATGGAACTTCCGGTCACCCGCTTTCTCGATATAATATTTGCTACGCTCTTCCTTGGGCAGCAGCATCATGTGACGCACCAGATCGGCGAAGGTCCCGTCGCGCAGCCCCTTGCCGTGGTCCAGCAGGCCACCACCATCGTCCACCCGATGCAGCGAGGCACGGTCGTCCCACTGGATGCCGGGGCGGTACGTCTCCTCGGCGTTGAAGGTGCTGGGGTGATCGGTCATGTCTGAGAAACTCCCTCGTTTATTCATCAACGAGCGGACGGTAATCCGGGTCCGCTAATCCAGTTTTCCATCATGTAGGCGCACCACGCGATCCATCCGGGCCGCAAGCCGCTCGTTATGCGTGGCGACGAGCGCCGCGCTGCCTTCGCCGCGCACCAGTTCGAGGAATTGTTCGAGAACCTTGTCGCTGGTCGCCTCGTCGAGATTGCCGGTCGGCTCGTCCGCCAGCACCAGCTTGGGCCGGTTGGCGAGCCCGCGTGCAACCGCGACGCGCTGCTGCTCGCCGCCCGAAAGCTGGCTGGGACGATGCTCGAGACGATGGCCAAGGCCCAGCGCGGTCAGCAGCTCTTCGGCGCGCGCCTCTGCCGCATCGCGCGGTACGTCGGCCACCAATTGCGGCAGCACCACATTCTCGCGCGCGTTGAAATCGGGCAACAGGTGGTGGAACTGATAAACGAAACCCAGGTGATCGCGGCGCAGCAGCGTGCGGGCATGGGCGTCACTCTTCTGCGCGGCGTTCCCCGCGATCGCGATCTCGCCCCCGAAGCCGCCTTCGAGCAGGCCGACAGCCTGAAGCAGCGTGGACTTGCCCGAGCCGGACGGGCCGAGCAGGGCCACGATCTCACCCGGCATCACGGCGAGATCGACGCCGCGCAGCACGTCGATCCGCACCCCGCCCTGTTCGAAGCTGCGGGTCAGGCCGCGCAGATGGAGGACGGGATCATTCATAGCGCAACACCTGGACCGGATCGGTGCTCGAAGCCTTCAAGGCCGGATAGAGCGTCGCGAGGAAGCTGAGCGCGAGCGCCAGAAGGACGATCAACGCGATCTCCACCGGATTGGCCCGCGCAGGCAGCGTCGATAGGAAGCGCACTTGCGGGTCCCACAGATCCTGCCCTGTCACCGCGCCGATGAATTCGACGATCGGCTGGCGGAAGAACAGCACCACCGCACCGAGGATCAGGCCCGCAATGGTGCCGATCGCGCCGACCGTGAACCCGGTGGTGACGAAAATCTTGAGCAGGCTCTTCCGCGTCGCCCCCATGGTGCGCATGATGGCGATATCGCGCGTCTTGGCGCGCACCAGCATGACGAGGCTCGACAGGATGTTGAACGCCGCCACCAGCACCATGAAGCTCAGCGCGAAGGCCATCGCCACGCGCTCCACCTGCAAGGCTTCGAACAGCGAGGCGTTGATGGTCTTCCAGTCCGAAACGATCGCCCTGCCCGCCAGGCTTTCCTGGACCGGGGCGAGGATCGTCTCGACCTCGTCGGGATCGGTTACCGTCACCTCGATCATGCCGACCGTGTCGCCGATCAGCAGCAGGGTCTGCGCATCGGCCATCGGCATGACGACGAAGGAACCGTCGTAATCGTAAATCCCGACCTCGAAGATCGCGCCGATCGTATAGCCGACCTGTCGCGGCACCGTTCCGAACGGAGTCGAGCGGCCCTGGGGATTGATGATCGTGATCGTATCGCCCACCGTGGCGCCGATATTCTGCGCCAGACGCGATCCGATCGCGACCGTATTGGTCCCGGCCTGAAGGCGCGCAATGTCGCCCGCCACGACCTTGCTGCCGAGTTCCGCAATATCCTGATCGGTGTTGCCGCGCACCAACACGGCCTCCACCCGGCCGTTGAAGCTGGTGAGCAGCGGCTGTTCGATCAGCGGAGAGGCATCGACGACGCCCGGCGTCGCGCGCACTTCCTCCAGCACGTTCTCCCAATCGTCCAGCCGCCCGCCATAGGCCTGTACGATGGCATGGCCGTTGAGGCCTACGATCTTGTCGAGCAGTTCGGCGCGAAAGCCGTTCATCACGCTCATCACGATCACCAGCATAGCGACCGACAGCATCACGACTCCGATCGAGATACTCGCGACCAGCGCGATAAATGCCTCGCCCTTGCCCGGAAGCAGGTAACGCTTGGCGATGGTCCATTCGAAGGGGGAAAGTAGCAAGGCGGCTCTGGTCTTGGCTGGTCAGGTCAATGGCCTCTAGGCGGCGAAAGCTGGCGAGGCAATGAATAGCGTCGGCGGGAAGGCATCGGCGTGCGCTCGCCCTTGTAATCGCCCCGCAACATCGCCATTGGCAGCGGCGAGAGGCACCCCCTTATCGGCCTGATGAAGGGCCTGCGAGGCATCCATGAACATCACCCATCCCTTCCATGACGCGGACGGCGATCACCTGCGCGAAGAATGCGGTGTGTTCGGCGCCATCAACGCAACCGACGCCGCCGCCGCGACCGCGCTGGGCCTCCACGCGCTCCAGCATCGCGGGCAGGAAGCGGCGGGGATTTGCAGCTTCGACGGGCAGGAATTCTATTCGCGCCGGGGCCTCGGCCACGTGGCCGAGAATTTCTCGAGCTCCGAAGCGATCGGCGAACTGCCCGGCTTCATGGCGGCAGGGCACGTCCGCTATTCCACCACGGGCGGATCGGGCCTGCGCAATATCCAGCCGCTCTACGCCGATCTCGCCGCGGGTGGATTCGCTGTCGCCCATAACGGCAATATCTCGAACGCGATGACGCTGCGCGCCGATCTGGTGCAGCGTGGCGCGATCTTCCAGTCGACCTCCGATACCGAGGTCATCATCCACCTCGTCGCAACCAGCCGCTACCCCACCATGGTGGACAAGCTGATCGACGCGCTGCGCCTCCTCGAAGGGGCCTATGCGCTGATCGTGATGACGCCCGAGGGGATGATCGCCTGTCGCGATCCGCTCGGCATCCGTCCCCTCGTCATGGGCAAGATCGGCGATGCGATTCTCTTCGCGAGCGAAAGCGTCGCCTTCGACGTGGTCGGCGCGGAAATGGTCCGCGAGGTCGAGCCGGGCGAACTGATCAAGGTGGATTTCGACGGCAATGTCGATTCGCTCCATCCCTTCGGCAATCACCGCCCGCGCCCGTGCATTTTCGAGCACGTCTATTTCAGCCGCCCCGACAGCTTCTTCGCCGGTCGCAGCGTGTATGAGGCGCGCAAGGCTATCGGCGCGGAACTCGCCATGGAAAAGCCGGTCGAGGCCGATCTGGTCGTGCCGGTGCCCGACAGCGGCGTGCCTGCCGCGATCGGTTATGCCCAGGCCTCGGGCATCCCGTTCGAACTCGGCATCATCCGCTCGCACTATGTCGGGCGCACCTTCATCCAGCCCAGCGACGGCGCGCGCCATGCCGGCGTCAAGCGCAAGCACAACGCCAACCGCGAATTGGTGCGCGGCAAGCGCATCGTCCTCATCGACGATTCGATTGTCCGCGGCACGACCAGCCTCTCCATCGTCGAGATGATGCGCGATGCGGGCGCGACCGAAGTTCACTTCCGCGTCGCCAGCCCGCCCACCGCGCATAGCTGTTTCTACGGCGTCGACACACCCGAACGCTCCAAGTTGCTCGCCGCGCGAATGCAGCTCGAACCGATGCGCCAGTTCATCAAAGCGGACAGCCTCGCCTTCGTATCGATCGACGGGCTCTATCGCGCCGTCGGCGAAGGACCGCGCAAATCCGCCTGTCCGCAATTCTGCGATGCGTGTTTCACGGGCGACTATCCCACCTCGCTGACCGATCTGCGCAAGCGCGAGGACGATCAGCGCCAGCTCTCGCTTCCTGTCGGAAAGGTCGCCTGATGGCCGATAAAGCTCTTGAGGGTCGCACCGTCCTCGTCACCGGATCGAGCAAGGGGATAGGCGCCGCGACGGCGAAGGCGCTCGCTGCACAGGGCGCGCATGTGATCCTGACCGGTCGCGACGTGCGCGCGCTGGAAGCGGTCGAGGATGCGATCCACGAAGCGGGCGGCGCGTCCACCATCGCGCCCGTCGACCTGACCGAGACGGACGGGATAGCCCGCCTCGCCAGTGCGATCGCGGGCCGTTGGGACACTCTTGACGGGCTGGTGATCGCCGCCGCCTATCTGCCCACGCTGACCCCGGTCACCCAGATCGACGCCAAGCAGTTCGGCCAGGCGATCACGACCAATATTCTCGCCACCCAGGCCCTGCTCGCGGCGTTCGACCCGCTGCTGAAGCGCGCCGATGCGGCCAAGGTTATTGGCCTGACCAGCAGCGTCGGCGAGACCCCGCGCGCCTATTGGTCCGCCTATGCCAGTACCAAGGCGGCTTTCGACAACCTGCTCGAAAGCTACGCGCAGGAGGTCGAAAAGGTCAGCAAGGTCTGCGTCGCGATCCTCGACCCCGGCGCCACGCGCACGTCGATGCGGGCCAAGGCCTATCCGGGCGAGGACCCCAAGACGGTCAAGGAACCGGATGTCGTGGCCGACCGGATCGTGGAGCTGATGGTTAACGGCTTCGACAGCGCCCATCGAGAGCGGGTGTCCGAACCGGATTAACCCAGTTCATTGCACCGGAATTAGCATGGCTGCGCGAATTTATCCCCCCGCGTCAAGCCAAGCAGAAAGTTCCGTCCCGTGTCTCTGGTCTCTTCCGATCGCTACGCCATCGCCGCCCAGGAAGATCGCTGCGCCCCGCGCACGCGGCTCACCATTCCCGTGCGGATGCGCGTCTCGGGCGCCAGTGCTTTCGAAACCGTGGTGCAGGACCTGTCGATCGGCGGCTTCTCCGCCGCGACGATCAGCCGGATGTATGAAGGCCAGATCTGCTGGCTGACTCTGCCGGGTCTCGAATCGCGACAGGCGCAGGTCGTGTGGTGGAATGCCTGCACGGTCGGATGCGCCTTCGATGAACTGCTCAGCCCGATCGTCCACGAAGCGATCCTCGCCCGCTACGCACGCGAGGAGTGATCGGCCCCTTCCGGCGCGGCGTCATTCCGCCGCGATTCGATCTACGAGCGCTCTGAAGGCATTGCGATTGGCGCTGCTGGTCGCGGTTGGCCAATTGCTGACCACGGCGACCACGAGGTTCTTTTCCGGCACCACCGTGATGGCTTGACCGAAGATCCCCTGCGCACCGAAGGCCCCGGGATAGGTCCACCACTGGTATCCATAGCCGAAGCCGGGCGCGTTTTCGAACGGGACGGAGGGTGCGGTGGCGCGCGCGAACCAGTCCTGCGGCACGACACCGTCACCCCCTTCAAGGACGAACTGGCCGAAGCGCGCGTAGTCGGACAGGCGCAGGGAGATGCAGCAGCCGGCGATATTGCCGCCCGTCAGGTCCTGCATCCAGAACAGTTTGCCCGCGAACCCTGCCGGACGCGCGATCTTCTCGCCCGCATAATCGGCCAGGCTGCGACCCGTCGCCTCTTCCACGATCAGGCCGAGCAGATTGGTCTCCAGAGTCTTGTAGACCCATTTCTCGCCCGCCGGGGCTTCGCGCGTCAGCGTGCGAGCATAGGTGATCGCCTGCGATTCGCCCGGCACCGGGGTGACTGCCAGCATCTTGGCGACGTCGCTGTTTGGGTCGGTATAATCCTCGTTCCATCGCACGCCCGAGGTCATCGTCGCGATCTGGCCCACGGTGACGCCGTCATACGCCGTGCCCGCCAGCGCCGGGATGATGTCGGTCACCAGCTGGTCGACACTCTCGATCGCGCCATCCGCGATGGCCGCGCCAAGGAGGGTGGAGGTGAAGCTCTTGGCGACCGAGAAGCTGGTCCAACGCTCGTCAGGCCGGAAGCCGAGCGCATATTCCTGGAACGCGACCTTGCCGTCGCGCAGCACCATCAGCCCCGCCGCATCTGTCTGCGCCATGAAGGCCCGCGCCTCAGCCATGGTCTCGGCGTCCAGCGGGGTGCCTCGCGGCAATTCGCGGACCGGACCGGTCTGCGCCGCTTCAAGGCCGGGGAAGAGGCCTTCCATCTCGCGGAAGGCGGCGGAGCGGCGCTCCGCACTCCAGAACAGGATCGAATCGGCCGGATCGAGGCTGGCCATCGTCTCGGGCACCGATTGGGTGACGATCGCGGCGGGCTCCGCCGTGTGGGCCCCCATGGTCGTGCATCCAGCCGACGCCCCTGACAGCGCCAGCGCCGCGACCCCTTTAAGAAATGCGCGCATCATTCTCTCTCCCCTTTCACCAGCGTAACCTGGTGGACATCGATCCCGCCGCCGCGAAATCCCCCTTCGCAATACATCAGGTAATAGCGCCACAGATCGCAGAACGCGCGATCGAACCCTGTCGGCAGACGCCCCTCGCGCTCGGCACGATCGAAATCCTCGCGCCATTCGCGCAGCGTTTCGGCGTAATCGATTCCGAAATCCACCTGATCGCGCCAGACGAGCCCGCGCGCTTGGGCCAGCGCGCGAAATTCGCTGGTGCGGATCAAAAGGCCGCCGGGAAAGATATAGGCCTGGATGAAATCCGCGCTCTGCGCATACGCATCGAACAGATCGTCGCGCATGGAAATATACTGGATCACCGCGCGCCCGCCCGGTTTCAGATTATGCACGATGCAGTCCAAGAAAGTGGGCCAGTATTCGCGACCCAGCGCCTCGACCATCTCGACGCTGACGATGGCGTCGAATTGCCCGGTGACATCGCGATAATCCTGCTTGCGGAAATCCGGCCCCGCATGGCGTTCGCGCGCCCAGGCGAGTTGCTCGTCCGAAAGGCTGATCGCGGTGACATCGCTGCCCCGCTTCGCCAGATCGCCAGCAAGGGCACCCCAGCCGCATCCGATCTCGAGCACGGTTTGCGCATCCCCGATCCGGCCCGACAAGGCAGCCCATTTGCGCTTCTGCGCCGCTTCCAGCGAATCTCCCGCCACGATCAGCGCGGAGGAGTAGCTCATCGTCGGATCGAGCCACGCGGCGTAGAAATCATTGCCCAGATCGTAATGGGCCGCGATGTTGCGCTGGGCGCCTTGATGCGTGTTGCGGTTCCAGAAATGGGCGAGTTTCAGCGCGTGGCGGAACGGACCCTTCGCGCGCGCGGTGTCGCCCAGCCGGGTGGCGTGCTGCATGAACAGGGCGAACAGCGGCACCGGATCGGGGCTCGCCCATTCGCCCGCTTCCCAGGCCTGATACCAGCCGACAGACCCATTGCTGGCGAGCCTGACAAGGGCGTTCCAGCTTCTGAGGTCTACATCGCATTCGAAGCCCGGCGCCCGGCCGCCCAGTATACGCCGAGATTCATCGGGGAGTGTCGCATGGAGCGCGCCGGAAACCAGCGCCGCATCGATCCGGTCGAGCACCTTTGCGAATCCCGGCGCCACCAATCGCGCCACAAGACCGGGCTTGCGCGCGAACCGCTGCGCTCCGCTCGTCAGGCGCTCGCCCCGCTGTTGTCCAGCCTGGCTGGTCGGCATATCCATCGCTGCGCCTATGACGCGCGATGGGGCCTGCGACAAGGGACCTAGTCCTTGCTCGCCCGATAGGCCTCCAGCGCCCGCTCGCGCGCTTCCTTGTGCGCAATCATCTTGACCGGGTAATCGCCACGCCTGTCGTCGGGCGGATCGTGGATGCAATAATCGTCCATATCGGCGAGTTCGGGCACGTATTCGCGGATATAGTCACCCGCGTCGAACTTCTCGCTTTGCGTAAGCGGAGCCATGATGCGGCTGAACATGTTGCTGTCCACGCCCGTGCCCGAAATCCACTGCCAGTTGACGCCGTTATTCCCGTAATCGGCATCGACAAGGCAATCCCAATACCATCTTTCGCCATAGCGCCAGTCGATCAGCAGATGTTTGACGAGGAAGCTGGCGCAGATCATGCGGACGCGGTTGTGCATCCAGCCCGTCTTCCACAACTGGCGCATCCCGGCATCGACCACCGGATAACCGGTCATCCCCCTTTGCCAGCATTCGAGATCCTCAGCGATCAGATGCCCGGCCTTCGGATTACGCCACAAGGTCCGCTCGTCGTAATCGCGATAGCTCTCGCGCGGGTAATCGGGAAACTGGTCGATCACGTTCTGGGTGTAATCGCGCCAGATCACTTCCTTGGCGAAGGTCTTCCACCCGTCGGAACGTTTGTCCTTCAGCCGGTGCCACACAGTCGCGGGGCTGATTTCGCCCCAGTGCAGGTGCGACGAAAGCCGGCTGGTATGATCGACCGAGGGGAGATTGCGCCCATCGTCGTATTTCTCGACCTCGCCTGCCCACCAGTCGAGCCGGTCGTGGGCGGCATCTTCGCCCACTTCCCAGAAATCGCGAATCCCGCCGGCCCAGTCGGGTTTGGTGGGCAGCAGATCCCAATCCTCAAGATCGTCGCTGTCAGGCCAGTCGTCCGGCGAATGGATCGTCTCGGGTTCCGGCAGGGGATCGCGCGGCGGCATCCTGTCGAGCATAGCCTTCGAGAACGGCGTGTAGATCTTGTAGGGATCGCCCGAATTGGTCGTGACGCTGCCGGGCGGAAGCAGGTAATTGCCGTCATAGAGACAGAGTTCGCACTCGTCGCCAAGCGCATCGCGCAGCTCGTCCTCGGCCTCCTTCCACCACGGTTCGTAATGGCGCATCGCATGGATCGCGGCGGCCCCTGTCTGCGCGGCGATGGCGGCGAGCACTTGCGGGGCGTCACCCTTGCGCAGCACGAGTTTCGCGCGGCGTTTGCCGAGCGATCTTCCGAAGCTTTCGAGCGAATGGTGCAGCCACCATTTGGACGCAGCCCCATAGGCATGGTCGCCGCCTCTCTCTTCGTCATAAACGAAGACGGGAATGACCGGACCCGCCTGCGCCGCCGCATGGAGCGCGGGCTGATCCTTCATGCGCAGATCGCGCCGCAACCAGACTATCTGTAGCGTGGAAATGGCGGCCCCCTCCCCTTCATTTATGGCTCAAGGGCAGAACCGCGCTAGCCGGGCGGAGGTTCCTCGCAAACGCCATCCGCGAGCGCGACCGAGAACCGCCCGCGACTACGCGGATCGTAGAAACGCGCATCGTACAGCGTGTAGGACCCGTCCTCCTCCGGCACCACGAAGGGCGTGCGCGACCAGAACAGGAAAGCTTCGACCTGCGGATCGCGCGCCCTTGCCGCTGCGAGGTCGCAGCGATCGAGAGGGATGCCGGGCAAGGCCTCACCATCGACGGCATACAGCCCGTTCCCTCCGGTAATCATCTCCCGATCCCAGGATCGCAGCGGCGGCGGGCTGGCGATCACGGTGGCATTCCCGGTCGGCCCCTCGGATGCGCCATGCTCCGCGGAGTAAGTGATCGCACTGTTGAGCCCGATATATCCGAGCCCGACCGCCAACGCGATCCGTGCCGGCCTGCGCCAATTTCCCCCGCGCTTTTCCCGCCGCAGCGAAAACCAGGTCGCAAACCCGAGCAGCAGCCACAGGAACGGGTCGATGATGAACAAAGTGTCGCCATAGAACCAGCGGCTCGAAAACGGTTCGAGCAGGCGGATGCCATAGACATTCAGCCAATCGAGCGCGGGGTGGGTCAAGCAGCCGAGCAGGCTCAGCAGATAAAGCCATTTGAAGCTGACCGGCAGCCGCCCTTCCGGCCGCTTGCCGCGTTTGCTCTGCCAGCGATCGAATCCCCACAGGATCGCGGCCAGGACCAGCGGCAGCAGCACCCAGGCGGGCGGGCCATGCGTGATCCCGCGCCGAAATCCCAGATGCTCGACCCCGTCCAGCCACAGGAAACACGCCGCATCCACATCGGGCAGGTTCGCGCCGATGATCAGCGCGGGCATGGCGAGCCCGGTCTTCCTCTTCAGCCCCGCCTGCCCGATCAGCGCGCCGACAAGCGAATGGGTGAGATTGTCCAGCGTCCTTCTCCCTCATGGCTCGACCGACACTAGGTGCATCGCCGCGCAGGGTCGCTATAGCTGCGCGAATGCGACTTTCCACTCTCAAGACATACCTCCACCGCGAACAGCGATTGCTGATCGGTCTCGGCATCGGCGGCGCCCTGGCCGCTCTCTTCATCAAGCTCGCGGGCGAGATGAGCGAGGGTGAGACCGAGGCCTTCGATATCGCCATCCTCAAGGCCCTGCGGGTGCCGGGCGACCTTTCGACGCCGATCGGCCCGGCATGGCTGCTCAATTCGATGCGTGATCTGACCGCGCTGGGCGGAGTGACCGTCCTGACACTGGTGACCCTGCTTGCGATCGCCTTCCTGCTGCTGCGCGGGCGTTGGCATCATGCGCTTTACACCGCGATGGCGATCGGCGGCGGAGCGATCATGGGCCGGATCCTCAAAGCCCTGTTTGCGCGCGAGCGGCCCGAAATCGTGCCGCATCTGGTCGAGGTGCATTCGCTCAGCTTCCCGAGCGGCCATTCGATGAACAGCGCGATCGTCTATCTGACGCTCGCCGTGCTGGTCGCGCGCGGTTACGAGGAACGCCGCACGCGCAGCTTCGTGATCGGAGCCGCCGCGTTGCTGGTGTTCGTGATCGGCGTCTCCCGCGTCTATCTCGGCGTGCATTATCCCAGCGACGTGTTGGGCGGCTGGACCGTGGGCGCCGCCTGGGCTCTGCTCACGGGCCTGATCGCGACCAATCTCCAGCAGCGCAATCGGATCGAAGGACCGGACGAGGACTCCGAGACCGTCTGACTGCCAAAGAAAAAGGGCACCGGATCGCTCCGATGCCCTCTTTGGAAATTCGTCTGACTTAGCGCTTACATGGTCGAACCACCCGGCGTGCGGGCGCTGTTGCGAGCAGTCGTGAATTCGGCGTTGCTGAGATAGCTGTTCCCGTCCTCGTCGAAATAGAAGAAGGTCTGGCCCGCTTCGTTGATCTGGTCGGTCGAGATATAGGGCTTGGTCTGGTCGTTCGCGACCGGGGTGTTCGGATTGGCACGAACCGCCCAGATCGCATATTCCGCGACCGAAAGCTGGCCATCGGAATTGCGGTCGAGATAGGCGAAATCCATCTGCGAGCGAGCAGGCAAGGCTGCGACGTCCGAACCGCCGGAATTGTCCGCCATCGCATCGTTTGAACCCGAATTGTCGGAGGTGGACGCGGACGTCCCGCCGGAGGAACCGGACATGCTGTCCGTGTTCGATGCCATGGCATCGGAATTGCCCGAAGCGGACGAACTCTCGGCCATCATGTTGTCGCGATTGGTGTCGTATTCATCGCTCACGGCCTGACGATCCATGGCATCATAGGATGCCTGCTGCGTCTCGTTCAGATCGCCGCCCACAGGCATGGCATCGTCCGCCAGGACCTCGGCATCCATATCGGGCGCGGCTTCCTGGGTGATCGGGGTCTCGTTCGGATCGTCCGAACAGGCGGCAAGCGCCAGCGCGGCTGTCGAGACGGCGAGAAATGCGAGCTTTTTCAAGGGGGGTTCTCCTGTTGACGAGCGCACCGCATATCGCGGCGCCCTTGCCCCCCTTACGAACGAGAGACACGATCGTTCATTTTCGAGACAGGATTTTCGGCGCGCGGTCCCTCAGACCGGGTCCTGCGCCGTGCCCGAAACGGTCCAGGTCTGCCCCTTGGCGAGCAGCTTGGCGAGGTTGGCTTCCTTGCCCGCGCTGGCCTGTTCGCGCTCGGCGATCACCGCGCTTTCGAAAGTCGGGCGCGGATCGTCGTAGAGGACGCCGAGCGCCATCGGGAACGGGCCGAACGGCATGTCGACCAGCATATGGGCGATCTGGCGCTTGGTGACGTCGTGAACCAGCACGCCCGCCGCTTCCCAATCGCCGTCCGCGACATCGACGACCTTCAGCTCCAGCGCGTCGCGATCGAGCGCGATGCCCTTAGTCTCGCCGGCGAACAGCATCGGCTTGCCGTCCTCCAGCCAGAGCTGGCGATCCTCCGCACCCTTCGGCGCGGCGAAATCGTCGAACACGTCCTTGTTGTAGACGATGCAGTTCTGGAAGATTTCGATGAAGGCAGCGCCCTGATGGGCGTGTGCGGCCTTCAGGACGTCGGGCAGGTGCTTCGACACATCGAACCCGCGCCCGACGAAACGCGCGCCCGCGCCCAGCGCGAAGGCGGCGGGCTTGGCCGGGTGATCCACGCTGCCAAGCGGGCTTGAGGGCGAGCGGGTGCCTTCGCGACTGGTGGGCGAGGCCTGACCCTTGGTGAGGCCGTAAATCTCGTTGTTGAACAGCATGATCTGCATGTTCACGTTGCGGCGCAGGACATGCATCAGGTGATTGCCCCCGATGCTCAACCCATCGCCGTCGCCGGTGACGAGCCAGATATCCAGCTCGGGATTGGCGAGCTTCACGCCCGTCGCCACCGCGGGCGCGCGGCCATGGATGGTGTGGAAGCCGTAGCTTTCCATGTAATAGGGGAAACGGCTCGAACATCCGATACCCGAGATGAAGACGGTCTTCGCCGGGTCCGCACCCAATTGCGGCAGCGTGCGCTGAACGGCCTTCAGGATCGCATAGTCCCCGCAACCGGGGCACCAACGGACCTCCTGGTCGGTTTCCCAGTCCTTGAGCGTGGTTTCGAACTTTACGGGAGCGTTCATTTCGCGCCTCCTTCGGGGCTCGGAAGCTGTTGATCGTTGACGTTCACCTGACCGCCCTCATTGCCGTCGATCCCGTCGAAATATTTCGCGATCGCGGCTTCGAGTTCGGCGATCTGGAAGGGCTGGCCGCTGGTCTTGGTGAGGGGCTGGGCATCGACCAGAAACTGGTCGCGCAGCACGGTCTTGAACTGGCCGGTGTTCATTTCCGGGACCAGCACATGGTCGAAACCCTTGAGCAGCTCGCCGAGATTGGCGGGCAGCGGCCAGATGTGGCGCACATGGATGTGGCTGACCGACAGGCCCTTTTCGATGCTGCGGCGCACCGCCTGATGGATCGGGCCGTAAGTGCTGCCCCAGCCCACCACGGCAAGCGTGCCGGTTTCATCGCCCAGCGCGACCTGCTGGTCTGGCACGGCGATATTCTCGACCTTGCTCTTGCGCAGATCGGTCATCCGCTGGTGATTGTCGGGCGAATAGTCGATATTGCCGGTGGTCTCGTGCTTCTCGATCCCACCGATGCGGTGGAGCAGGCCGGGCGTGCCGGGCTTGACCCAGGGCCGTGCGCCCTTCGCGTCGCGCTTGTAGGGTAGGAAATTCTCGCCATCATTCGGCGTATCGAGGAACTCAGCCGGGAACGGCGCGAAGTCCGCCGGGTCCGGCACCTTCCACGGCTCCGCGGCATTGGCGATATAGCCATCGGTCAGCAGCATCACCGGCGTCATGTATTCGACCGCGATGCGGCACGCCTCGATCGCGACTTCGAACGCGTCGGACGGGCTGCGCGCGGCGATCACCGGCATGGGCGCATCGCCATTGCGGCCATAGACCGCCTGATAGAGATCGCTCTGTTCGGTCTTGGTCGGAAGACCCGTGCTCGGCCCGCCGCGCTGCGAATTGACGATCACCAGCGGCAGTTCGGTCATGATGCCGAGCCCGATCGCCTCGGTCTTCAAGGCAATGCCCGGACCGCTCGAGCTGGTGACGCCCAACTGCCCGGCATAGCTCGCCCCGATCGCGGCGCAGATCGCGGCGATCTCGTCTTCCGCCTGGAAAGTGGTGACGCCGAATTCCTTCAGCCGCGCCAGATGGTGCAGGATCGCGCTGGCAGGCGTGATCGGATAGCCACCGAAAAACATCGGCAGTTCGGCCAATTGCGCACCCGCGACGAGGCCGAGTGACACAGCTTCGGCGCCGGTAACGGTGCGATAGAGGCCGGGTTCGCTCTCGACCGGATCGACGTGCAATTGGCGGAACACGTTGCCCTGCGGCCCGGACAGTTCCGCCGTCTCGCCATAGGCATGGCCCGCATCGAGCGCGGCGATATTCGCGTCCGCAATGTCGGGTGCCTTGGCGAATTTGGCCTTCAGCCAGTCATGGATCGGTTCGCGCGGACGATCGAACATCCACAGCGCGAGGCCGAGCGTCCACATGTTCTTGGACCGCAGCGCATCCTTGTTGCCGAGGCCGAAGGGTTTGACCGCCTCGATCGTCTTTTCGCTGATGTCGAAGGCGAGCAGGTCGAACTTGGCAAGGCTGCCATCTTCCAGCGGATTGCTGTCGTATTTCGCCTTGTCGAGATTGCGTTTGGTAAAGGCACCCGTGTCCGCGATCACCAGACCGCCGGGCTTCAGGGCGGCGAGATTGGTCTTCAGCGCAGCCGGGTTCATTGCGACGAGCACGTCCGGCGCATCGCCCGCCGTGTGGATCGCGCGGCTGCCGAAATTGATCTGGAAGGCCGACACGCCGAACAGCGTGCCCTGCGGCGCGCGGATTTCCGCCGGAAAGTCGGGGAAGGTGGCGAGGTCGTTGCCCGCCAGCGCGGTGGACAGCGTGAACTGCCCGCCGGTCAGCTGCATCCCGTCCCCGGAATCGCCCGCGAAGCGAACGACGACGGAATCCAGGCCCGCATCCGTTGCTGTCTGAATGGCGCCGTCCTGCGGCGTGGCTGCGGCGGCGTTGGCCATCCGGTGCATCCTTGCTTCATGGGCGCCATCTTGCGGCACCGGGTCTCTCGACGCCCGGCAGGGCGCCCTCTCGTGAAGGTGGCGACCTAGGTGCCGCCCCACCCTCCCGCAATCAATATTCTCTGCTAGCCAACAAATGGCGGCTGGAAAAGCGGGCCTCCTGCGCTAAGTCCCTTCGCAAGAAAGTTAACGGAGACCAAAGCGATGGCCGGTACCGAACATTTCGTGCGCGAGGATGTGCGCGGGTTTCTCGACATGCTCGAACAGATCGGCGGCCAGGGCGTGGAAGAGGTCGGCGCAGAGATCGGTCGGCAGCAGATGCGCGCCATGGGCAGCCTCGCCGAAGCGCCCGCGCGCGATATGGCGGTGAAGCGCGACCTAGCCTGCCCCGGACCTGCGGGCGAGATACCGCTGCGCTTCTATGATACGAAAGAGACCCGCGAGGCGGGGCCATGCATCGTCTTCTTCCATGGCGGCGGGTTCGTGATCGGCGATCTCGAGGTATACGAATCGCTCTGCACCGAAATCGCCCACCAGCTCGACCTGCCGGTGGTCTCGGTCGATTACCGCCTCGCGCCCGAACACCCCTTCCCCGCCGCGCCCGACGATTGCGAGGCGGCGGCGCGCTGGGTCGCATCCTCTCCGGCGGAGCTGGATCGCACATTCACCGGACTCGTCCTGACGGGCGACAGCGCGGGCGGCAATCTGACCATCGTGACGACCAACGCATTGGTGAGCGATCCCGCGGACGTCCCCGTGCTCGTCCAGGCCCCGATCTATCCGGTGGCGAGCGATATTTCTGAGCATGAAAGCCTCAGGCAATTTTCCGAAGGCTACCTCCTGACAGGCCCGACCATGGCCTGGTTCACCAAGCAATATGGCGGCGATCCGAGCGATCCGCGCACCACACCGATGGTCGGCGATTGTGCGAACACCCCGCCCAGTGTCATCTGCACCGCGGGGCTGGACCCTTTGCGCGATTCAGGGCGCGAATATGCCGCGCATCTGATCCAGCAGGGGACCGAGGTCGCCTATTTCGAATTTCCCGGCATCATCCATGGCTTCACCACATTGCGGAAGGCGATCCCCAGCGGACAGAAGGATGTCGACGCCTTTCTCGGCGCGATCCGCATCAAGCTGGATCGGATCGCGGCATGAACGGGACGAGCGAACCGGGCTATCGCCCCTGCGTCGGCGTGATGCTGGTCAATGCGAAAGGCCAGGCTTTCGTCGGGCGGCGGATCGACACAAAGGAAGGCGATTGGTGGCAGATGCCCCAGGGCGGCGTCGACGAGGGTGAGGACCTGCGCGATGCGGCCTTGCGCGAGCTGTACGAGGAAACCGGCGTGACGAGCGACAATGTCACCATTCTCAGGGCGACCGAGGAACCGATCCGCTACGACCTGCCCGAAGCGCTCATCGGCAAATTATGGGGCGGGAAATATCGCGGGCAGGAACAGGTCTGGTATCTCGCCCGCTTCACCGGCAGCGACGAGGACGTGAACCTCAACGCTCACGATCCGGCCGAATTCTGCGACTGGAAATGGGTCGAGGTGGACGAGCTTCCCGACATGATCATCCCGTTCAAGAAGCGCGTCTATCGCACCGTGGTCGAAGCGTTTCGCGAACTGGTGTGAACCGACGGGCGGGAAGATGCTGCCGCGTCACCCGTCCACCCTGCGATCTTGCACTCTGCGATCTTGGAACCTGCCGCGCAGTAACGGCAGCAAACGTCCAGGTTCAATTGTCCTGCGTGACCTGAGCGTCGGGCATCACGGCCTCGGCGGTCAGCACGCGTTGCTTCGGGCCGGCTTCGATCGCGGCGGCCAGCGCGCCGGTTTCGGCGCATCCGCCCCCGCACAGCGATTCCAGCTTGGCGAGATTGAGCCGTGCCTTCTCGAGCGCGCCCTTCTCGACCAGCGCCTCGCCCTCACCCGCAATCGCGGCGACATTGCGCGGATCGCGCACCAGCGCCTCGCGATAATAGCGGATCGCCTTGCCCTGCAATTGCTCCTGCCGCGCCGCTTCGGCGAGGTGGATCAGCAGCGGCGTATAGGCGGGATCGACGGTCAGCGCCGCTTCGTAAGCGTCGATCGCGGCCTGGGTATCGCCCGCCTTCATCGAAGCATCGCCCTGCGCGATCAGCACGGCGGCGCGCGGCGCCGGTTCGCGCTGCGCGCCCCAACTCACGCTCGCGGTCAGAGCGAGGGCCAGCGAAAGGGCGGCGGCAGCGGGGGCAAAACGC
Organism: Qipengyuania pelagi; assembly: GCF_009827295.1. Lineage (NCBI taxonomy): Bacteria > Pseudomonadati > Pseudomonadota > Alphaproteobacteria > Sphingomonadales > Erythrobacteraceae > Qipengyuania > Qipengyuania pelagi. Next base: position 1,218,684 of record NZ_WTYD01000001.1, read on the forward strand.
ATGATCGTCTCCAGAACGTCGTGACGGGCCGTAGGGGAATGAACCTGGGTTGGCATCACGGGTGCCGACCTACCACGCTCAACCTGCACAGGCGATGAAAAATCCGTCAGTCCCGTCCCGATACGGCGAAAGCCGCCAACCTTGCCCGCGCGGAGTGCCGAGCGGCAGGGCGAGCGGCTGTGCCGACATCGCCTTATGGCGCTCCAGGAAAGCATCGAACCGCTCCGCGCCCTCCTCGTCCAGCAGCGAGCAGGTGACGAAGACGATCCGCCCGCCCGGCCGCAGCAATGCAGCCGCGATATCAAGCACATGGTCCTGCGCCGCGCGCAACCGCGCCAGCTCCGCCTCGTCGAGCCGCCAGCGCGCTTCGGGATTGCGGCGCCAGGTGCCGGTGCCCGAACAGGGCGCGTCGACCAGGACCGCATCGGCCTGTCCGGCGAGATCGGACAGCGCCTCGAGCTCGCGCTTTGGATCGAGGAGGATCGTCTCGATCATGGCGGCCCCGGCGCGTTCGGCGCGCGGTTTGAGGCGCGATAGGCGCCCGCGATCCGTATCGCTGGCGACCAATTTTCCAAGATCGTCCATCGCCGCGGCGAGCGCCAGCGTCTTGCCCCCGCCCCCGGCGCATAGGTCGACGATGGTCTCTCCCGGCTGCGCACGGACCGCCATACAGGCGAGCTGCGACCCGGTGTCCTGCACCTCGACCTTGCCATCGCGATACTCGGCCCATTGTTCGACCTGCGTGCCGGTCGGCAGGCGCAGTCCGTTGGGTGCCGCGGTCGGTTCGGTCTCGACCGGCAGTTTCAGGGTGGCGCGATCGGCCTTCAGCGTGTTGACGCGGATATCCAGCGGTGCGCGATCGAGCAGCGCCGCGGCTTCCTCGCCCTCGACGCCCGAGGCCGCGAGCCGCTCGACCAGCCATTCCGGCGCGACTCCGCCCTCGGCAGGCATTTCCTTTGCCCCGATCGGAGCCGGACCGTAATTCGACCCGTCGAAAAGCGGGAGAATGGACGGATCGCCCTGCCCCAGCCGCAGCATGGCCGCGCGCCCCCTGTTCGGCACCGGCCCGCAGGCACGGATGGCGGCATAGACCAGCTCGCGGATCGCGCGGCGGTCCTTCGATCCGGCAAAGCGGTTCTGCTTGAACCAGTCGCCGAGAATGCGATCGGCAGGCGCGCCCTTGGCTCGCGCGCTGGCGATGATCGTCTCGAGCAGGTCTATCGCGGTCTGGACGCGGGCAGCGGGAGTCATGCCTCAGCGCGTCGGATAATTCGGCGCCTCGCGCGTGATCGCAACGTCGTGGACGTGGCTTTCAGTCAGGCCCGCATTGGTGATGCGGACGAATTGGGCGCGCTTGCGCAAATCCTCGATCGTGGCGCTGCCGGTATAGCCCATCGCCGCCTTGATCCCGCCGACCAGCTGATGGACCACCGCCGCCGCCGGACCCTTGAACGGGACCTGCCCCTCGATCCCTTCGGGTACGAGCTTCTGCTGCGAGACGTCCTGCTGGAAATAGCGGTCCGCACTGCCCCGCGCCATCGCGCCGACGCTGCCCATGCCGCGATAGCTCTTATAGCTGCGGCCCTGATAGATGAAGGTTTCGCCCGGCGCTTCCTCGGTCCCCGCCAGCATCGATCCGACCATGATGCAGCTCGCGCCCGCTGCCAGCGCCTTGGCCGCATCGCCACTGGTCCGAAGGCCGCCATCGCCGATCACCGGCACGCCGTTCTTGTCCGCCGCTTCGGCGCAATCCATGATCGCGGTCAGCTGCGGCACGCCGACGCCGGCCACCACGCGGGTCGTGCAGATCGAGCCCGGCCCGATGCCGACCTTGACCGCATCCGCGCCCGCATCGATCAGCGCCCGCGTCGCCTCCGCCGTGGCGACATTGCCTGCGATGACCTGCACGCTGTTCGACAGTTTCTTCACCCGCTCCACCGCGCGGGCCACGTCCTTGTTATGGCCATGCGCTGTGTCGATGACGACCACGTCCAGTTCGGCGTCGATCAACGCCTCGGTCCGCTCGAACCCCTTGTCGCCGACCGTCGTCGCCGCCGCGACGCGCAGGCGCCCGTTCGCATCCTTTGTGGCTTCGGGATAGGCGACCGCCTTCTCGATATCCTTGACCGTGATCAGGCCGACGCATTTGCCTTCATCGTCGACGACCAGCAGTTTTTCGATGCGGCGCTGATGCAGAAGACGACGCGCCTCTTCCTGGCTGGTGCCAAGCGGCACGGTGGCGAGATTGTCCACCGTCATCAGCTCGCGCACCGGCTGTCCGGGATTTTCCGCGAAGCGCACGTCGCGATTGGTGAGGATGCCGACCAGCTTGCCGCCCCGGTCGGTCACGGGGATGCCGCTGATCCGGTTCGCGGCCATGATCGCCTGCGCCTCGCCCAGGGTGGCATCGGGATGGATCGTGATCGGATTGACGACCATCCCGCTCTCATACCGCTTCACGGCGCGCACGGCGGCGACCTGCTCGTCCACCTCGAGATTGCGGTGGAGGACGCCGATCCCGCCCAATTGCGCCATCGCGATCGCCATATCGGCTTCGGTCACCGTATCCATCGCGCTGGAGATGACCGGGATATTGAGCCCGATCTCACGCGTGAGCATCGTCGCGGTCCGCGCCATGGAGGGCAGGATGTCGCTTTCCGCCGGACGCAGCAGCACGTCGTCGAATGTAAGGCCGAGGGGGATGTCGAGATGTGCCACTATGAGAATCGCCTGCCGGGGGGAGAAATGTGGCGGTCCATGTAACGACGGTTGGGTGCGCACGCTAGGGGCCTGCACCCGCCGCTACGGAATATCGACCGCTATCGGACTGCAAACCCCGCAAGGCTCCGGGGTGCGCCGCTTACGGTGCATCGATCCTCCACCGGATGGCGCGCGTCTATCGCAGCTTCGCACCCGAGCCGGTCCATTTGGCCAATACGTCCGCAGTCGGTTCGTCGGCGCCGCCAACGGGGCGCGGATAATGATGGACCGAAATGACCGTGGCATAGTTTTCGGTCCCGTCCCGTTTCACCATGATCCGGTCGGCGGACGACGGCAGGGACAGAAATTCGAATTCACCCCATTCTTCCGCAACGCTCTTGCTGCCGCGCAGCACGGTAATGCTCGCTTTGATCATGCCGGATCTTCCCAATTTCCCATAATATCATGGCGAGTGGTCAGGAGCGAAGATGATGTCCTCATTCCGCCGTCCAGCCACCATCCACGCTCCAGTTCGCGCCGTTGACGTTGCGGCCCGCGTCCGAACACAGGAACACGGCCAGCGCGCCGATCTCTTCGGGCTGGACGAATTGCTTGGTCGGCTGCTTGGCGAGCAGGACGTCATTCATCACCTGCTCGCGCGTCATGTTGCGCGCCTTCATCGTGTCGGGGATCTGGTTTTCGACCAGAGGAGTCCAGACGTAACCGGGGCTGATGCAGTTCGCCGTCACGCCATCCTGCGCAAGCTCCAGCGCGAGGGTCTTGGTGAGGCCCGCGATCCCGTGCTTCGCCGCGACATAGGCGCTCTTGAAGGGGCTGGCGGTCAGCGAATGGGCGCTCGCGGTGTTGATGATTCGTCCCCACCCCTTCTGCTTCATATGCGGCACGGCGAGCCGCGCGGTGTGGAAGGCGGCGCTGAGATTGAGAGCGATGATCTGCTCCCATTTCGCGACCGGAAAATCCTCGACCGGGCTTACGAACTGCATCCCGGCATTGTTGACGAGGATATCGATCCCGCCCGCCTCGTCCATCATCGCTTCGATCTGCGACACATCCGTCAGGTCCGCACCGGAATGAGTCGCACCGAGTTCCTCGCACAGTTTCGCGATCTCGTCCGCGTCGCCGAAACCGTTCAGGACGATCGCCGCCCCCTGCTCGTGCAGGGCCCGAGCGATCGCGAGGCCAATGCCGCTGGTCGAACCTGTGACCAAAGCGCGCTTGCCTTTGAGAAAATCTGGGTGAAACATTTTCGCCTCCGAGCGTTTGAAGCAATTATCACGCGACATCGCCGAGGCTGGCGGCGCGGTCAATCGCAGGGATGAGATAGGGGGAACAAGCGATGCGGCTTAATCCGTTCAACACCGGCAACATCAATGTCAGCTCCAGCGGAGGCGGCGGCCTACCCGGCGGCAAGGCCGGAGGATTGGGCTGCGGAACCATAATCCTCGCCGCAATCGGCTATTTCGTCTTCGGTCTCGACCCGATGCAGACCGCTGCCACGGTGGAGAGCGTGCAGCAGCAATCGGGCAGCGGCTCGCAAACGGTCAACACGAACGAGCAGGAGGTCTGCACTGCCAGCCAGTATGCGACCGAGGCCTGCAATGCGCTCGATTCGCTCAACACGACCTGGTCGCGGACCTTTCAGGAGCAGGGCTTCGGCAGTGATTTCCAGCAACCGGCCCTGCGCCTTTTCTCCGACAGCGTCAGAACCGAAGGCTGCGGCGGCGCAACGTCTGCTGCCGGCCCCTTCTACTGCCCGGCGAATCAGACCATCTATATCGATACGAGTTTCTACGACACACTCGAGCGCCAGCTCGGCGCGGGCGGCGATTTCGCAAGATATTACGTGATTGCGCATGAATATGGGCATCACATCCAGACCCTTACCGGCATCGCGAATTCGATCCGCAGCGCGCAGCAGCAAAATCCGCGCCGCGCCAACCAATTGCAGGTCCTGATGGAATTGCAGGCCGATTGCTATGCGGGCGTCTGGGCAGGCAAGAACCGCAATCTGATCGAGCCCGGCGATATCGAGGAAGGGATGCAGGCCGCCGCCGCCATCGGGGACGACCGGCTGACCGGGGGCCGCGTTTCGAGCGAGAACTTCACCCACGGCACCAGCCAGCAGCGCAGCGATGCGCTGAGGCTGGGCCTGCGGGGCGACGATAGGGCCTGCGACGCGATCACCAATATTGGGTAGGACGTAGGTAGCGGCTGCTCAGGCCCCGCCAGCTTCGAGCCGCGACGCTTCGACCTCGGCCAGCGCCTCGTCCATCGAGCGCAGGGCGTCGGCGCGCGCTTCTTCCGGCAGGGTCTGATCACGCTCGATGGCCCTGCGCGCCATCATGATGCTGCTGCGCGCCATCGAGAAGGCGTTGGCCTGGCACACCACCATGGTCTTGCGGCCATCCGCATCGATCCGGGTCGCCACCGTGTCCTTCTGCCCGTCGAGGCATCCCGTCACGACTCTGGGCGTGGCTTCCATGATGGCCTCGACGCTGGCGCGCATGGCTTCGGCGTCGAATTCAACCTCGCCATGTCTGGCGCGGAATTCCGCAATTTTCTTGTCCATCGCCGCGCGATCTGCGGGATCGATATCGAGCTTGCGGATCGTGACAGTGCGTTCGACCTTTTTCGCGCCATCGTCCGGGCTACCGCTGCGGCGGATACGGATGACCTGGCGCTGGCCGTCCTTGACGATTTCGCGTTCCACTTCCGCGACCTCATCCTGCATTTCGTCGAGTTCCTGTTCCATCGCCGCGATTTCCTCACGGGTCTCGTCGTCGAACTCGCCCGGCTTAGGCGGAGTCGGCGGGAGCGGCGCATCGGAGGCAGCCGGCGGAGTTGGAGGATTGGGCGGCATCGGCGCTTCGATCTCCTGCCCGATCGTCTCGGCATAGGTGATCGACGCGGTCAGCGGCAGGGCGAGCGCCCCACCCACCAAAAGCGCGCGGCTGGTGAAGCGGCGGCGCGGGGATATCTCGGTCATGGTCAGGCTCCTCAAACGGTGGATGATCGACTTGTCGCCCAGCACCGGGCAGGCCATCGGGGCGGCGAGCGCTGGGCGCGCATTCGTTCCGGCGCCGGTGGCGAAGGCAGCGATGACGGAGGCGTAGACGGCGCGCTCCTCGGCATCGCTGCGCGCCACCACGCGGGCATCGCAGGCCGCCTCCTGATCGCGCCGCATCGCCGTCCACCCCATCCAGCCCAGCGGGTTGAACCAGTGCAGAGCGAAGAGCGGCTGGACCAACATATTGACCAGCAGATCGCGTCCGCGATGATGCGCGAGTTCATGCGCGATCACGAGGTCGCGCATTTTGCGATCGCGGCTGTTCATCAGCCCCGTGGGCAGCGCGACCACCCGGTCGATCACCCCGAAGGCGAGCGGGCCCTCTACCGCATCGGTCTCGACCAGCCGCACGTTGCCGACCTCCCCGACAGGGCGCGCCCCATCGAGCAGTTCTGCCCGCATCCGGTGATAGAGCGCGAACCTCCGCACGAGGAAAATCGCGGCGCCGAGCAACCAAAGCGCCAACAGGACAGCGGCGAAATCGACGCTGTACGCAGCTTCGGCCGGCACGATGTCCCCAAACTCGGTCCCGGTGAGGGGCAAAGCCTCGGCTGGCGCGGCGACCGCTGAGGGTTCAGCGGAATAGGCCACTGGTTCGACATCCGGCGCCAGCCAAGCGGGCAGCAGTAGCGGCGGCATGACCAGCCGCGCCGTGGGCAAAAACCACAGCGCATAGGCGGCTCCGGCGCCGAACTGCCGCGCGACCGGGCGGCGCAGGACGAGGACCAGCGCGATCAGCGCACCGGTCCAGACCAGGGTCTCGATCAGGAAATCGCTCATTTGCGCAGCTCCCGCAGCAGAGTCTCGATCTCGCTGAGATCCTGTTCGGTCAGCGCCTCGTTCTCGGCGAGATGCGCGAACAGGGGCGCGGCACGCCCACCGAACAGGCGATCGACCAGCCGCCGCGATTCGCCGCCGACATAATCCGCGCGCGCAAGCACGGGGCTGTAGAGGAATCTGCGCCCCTCCGGCTCGGTCGCGACCGCGCCCTTCGCCACCAGGCGGGAGAGAAGCGTCTTGACCGTCGGCATCGACCAGCCGCGCGCTTCGCAGACGGCATCGCATACGTCTGCAGCGCTGCGCGGGCTCGCATCCCACAAGGCTTCCATCACGGCATGTTCCGCTTCGCTGATGCGTTCGGAGGATTGAGCCTGATCCTGCGCCATCGATTCCCTCACTCGTCTACAACTGTAACCGTCACCTACGCGATTCGACTACGCCTGTAAACACTCTTGCTATCGGGGAACGCCCCGCTTCGCCGCGCGCTCTGTCAGGGAACACGAAAGGGGCTTGGATTTGACCGATACGATCGACCGCAATGCCGTTCTGGCCGCGCCGCAATTGCGGCTCGTGGGGAGCGTAGACGAAGCGATGTATAATGAATTTCGCAATCAGCTATCTGCTGCGCCAGAGGACGGACCGCTGGTGATCGCGCTGACGACCCTCGGGGGCAATCCGGAAGTCGCGCGCGCCATGGGCGACGATGTCCGCCTGCTGCGCGAAACGGGGCGCGAGGTCATTTTCCTCGGAAAGGCGGCCGTGTACTCGGCCGGAGCGACCTTCATGGCGAGCTTTCCAGTCCACGCCCGCTTCCTGACCAAGGGGGCGACCCTGATGGTGCACGAGCGCCAGATCACCCGCACGATCAACCTTTCGGGCCCGCTCAAAAGCTGCATCGCGCAGTTGAAGGCAGCACTCAACGAGATCGAACAATCGATCGTGATCGAGGAACAAGGGTTTTCGAATTTCGTCGACGGGTCGGACGTCGCGTTCGAGGAATTGCGCGATCGCGCCCCCAACAATTGGTACATCCCCTGCGACGAGGCGAGGGACCGCGGCCTAATCGCCGAAGTCATCTGAGCTCGCGCGGCCGATCAGCGCAGTCTGACATCCGCGAATGTGGCGAAGCGCTCCATTCGAGCGCCTCGCCGTATTCCGTTTATCAATAGACCCGCTTCTTGGGCTCGATATATTTCACATCGTCGGTCAGCGTATATTCGTGGACCGGACGGTAATCGATGCGGACATCGCCGCCCTTGCCGCCCCAGCCGTCGAACCATGCGATGGTGTGCTTCATCCAGTTGGCATCGTCGCGATCGGGGAAATCCTCGTGCGCGTGGGCACCGCGGCTTTCCTTGCGGTTCTCGGCAGACGCCATGGTGACGTTCGCCTGCGCCATCAGATTGTCGAGTTCGAGCGTTTCGATGAGATCGCTGTTCCAGATCATCGAACGGTCGGAGACATGCACGTCTTCCAGCCGCTTGTTGACCGATTTCAGCACGTCGACGCCTTCCGACAGGAGCTTGCTGTCACGGAACACGGCGGCGTGGCGCTGCATCCCCTTCTGCATTTCCGCACGGATTTCGGCAGTCGGCGAACCGCCATTGGCATGGCGGAAATGGTCGAGGCGGGTAAGCGCGAGATCCGCGCTGTCCTTCGGCAATTCGTCATGGCTCGAATGCGGGGTGATAAGGTCCCGCAGGCGATGGCCGGTCGCGCGGCCGAACACCACGAGGTCGATCAGCGAATTCGAACCCAGGCGATTCGCGCCATGGACCGAGACGCAGGCCGCCTCGCCCACCGCGAACAGGCCGGGAACGATCTTTTCCGGATCGCCCTTATCGCCCGCGATGACTTCGCCGTGATAGTTACATGGGATGCCGCCCATATTGTAATGGACCGTCGGCGTGACGGGCAGCGGCTGCTTCGTCAGGTCGACGCCCGCGAAGATCTTGCCGCTTTCGGTGATGCCCGGCAGACGCTCGGCCAGAATGGCGGGATCGATGTGGTCGAGATGGAGGAAGATGTGGTCCCCATCCGGCCCGACGCCGCGCCCCTCGCGCATTTCGAGCGCCATCGAACGGCTGACGACGTCTCGGCTGGCGAGGTCCTTCGCGCTGGGCGCGTAACGCTCCATGAAGCGCTCGCCCTCGCTGTTCGTGAGATATCCGCCCTCGCCCCGCGCGCCTTCGGTGATGAGCACGCCGGCGCCGTAGATACCGGTCGGGTGGAATTGGACGAATTCCATGTCCTGAAGCGGCAGCCCCGCGCGCAGGACCATGCCCCCACCATCGCCGGTGCAGGTGTGCGCGCTGGTCGCGGTGTAATAGCACCGACCATAGCCGCCCGTTGCGAGCACCACGGCATGGGCGCGGAAGCGATGGATGGTGCCATCATCAAGGCACATCGCGATCACGCCGACGCACTTGTCGCCATTCATGATCAGGTCGAGCGCGAAATACTCGATGAAGAAATCGGCGTCGTATTTCAGGCTCTGCTGATAGAGCGCATGCAGCATGGCGTGGCCGGTGCGGTCGGCAGCGGCGCAGGTGCGCTGCACCGGCGGGCCTTCACCCATGTTCTGCATGTGCCCGCCGAAGGGGCGCTGATAGATCGTCCCGTTCTCGTTGCGCGAAAACGGCACGCCCGCATGTTCGAGTTCGTAAACCGCGGCGGGCGCTTCGCGCACCATGTATTCGATCGCGTCCTGATCGCCGAGCCAGTCGGACCCCTTGACGGTATCGTACATATGCCACGACCAGTGATCGGGCGTGTTGTTGCCGAGGCTGGCGGCGATCCCGCCCTGCGCCGCGACGGTGTGCGAGCGCGTGGGGAAGACCTTGGAGATATTGGCCGTCTTCAACCCCGCTTCGGCAGCGCCCATCGTGGCGCGTAGGCCCGATCCGCCCGCGCCGACCACGACCACGTCATAGGTGTGGTCGATGATTTCATAGCCCTTGATCCGTTCCTGGTTCGGGCCGGTGCCGCGATCCTTGGTCTGTTCGGGCGGCGCTTCGGGCGGTGCGATGTCACGATCGTTGGGATCGATATCGGTGGGGGGCGGTGTCGAGGCCATCAGGCGGCTCCTGAAAAGACGAGGCGGGCGATCGCGAACAGGCCGAACGCGGCCCCGCCGATCGTCGCGAGATTGAGCAGCGCGATCGCCGCGAACTTGTTGCCCGGCGTGTGCACGTAATCCTCGACGAGGACCTGCATCCCCAGGCGGGCATGCCAGAACACGCTGACGATCATCAGCGCCAGCGCCGTGGCGGGAATGACGCCCGACGCCCAGTCGCGCATGGTCGCGTAATCATAGCCCGGCAGCAGCGCCAGGCTGATCGCCAGGAACAGCACGGTCACCAGATTGCCGATGGCGGTGAAGCGCTGCTGCAACCAGTGATGCGCGCCGCCATGCGCGGAACCGAGCCCGCGCACCTGGCCGATGGCCGTGCCCTTGGAGCCGTAGCGGTCGAGAGTGGATCTGCTCATGTTCAGTCCTAGACGAGAAGAACCATGGCCCAGAAGACCACGGTGAGAACGATGCCGGATGCGACCGATACGATGGAGAAGGTCTTGTTGACCTCCAGCTCGTACCCGGCGCCGATATCCAGCACGAAGTGGCGGATACCGCTCGACAGGTGATTGAAGAACGCCCAGCTCAGGCCGACCAGCACGATCAGCCCGATCGGCGATCCCATGACCGAGACGAAGGTATCATACGCTTCGGGGCCGGAGGCCAGCGCGCCGAGCCACCAAAGGAACACCGCCAGCCCGACCGTCGCCAACCCGTCACCGCTGACGCGGTGCAGGATCGAGGTCAGCATGTGCGGCCCCCATTTCCAGATGGAGAGATGCGGGGAAAGAGGGCGTTCGGCCATGGCGGGAAATTTCCGTTGCGTATCGATACTCGGTCCCTCCCTTAGCGAACCATGCGCGCGAGGCAAGGCGGCTCCCCTCGACAAGTCGCGCAAATTTGCGAATAGGGCGTTGCATGACCTGCATTCTCCTCACCGGCTCGTCGCGCGGGATCGGCGCGGCGGCGAAATCGGCGCTCGAAGCGCGCGGCGCAAAAGTGATCGGCCAGGCCACGACAAGCGACCGGACCGATACAGTGCCCGCCGATTTCTCCGAACCCTTCGCCGCGCGCGAATTGTGGGACGCCGCGCTGGCGCGGGCGGGCGGGACGATCGACGTGCTGGTGAACAATGCCGGACGCTTCGCGGCGAGCCCGCTCGATGCGTCGGACATGCAATGGCTCGATGCGTGGGAGGATACGCTCAGGATCAATCTCACCGCCGCCGCCCAGTTAAGCCGGTTCGCGGTGCGGCACTGGCAACAGCGCGGGGTTCCGGGGCGGATCGTCCACGTCGCCAGCCGCGCCGGCCATCGCGGGGATTCGCCCGCTCATTGGCATTATGCCGCCAGCAAGGGCGGGATGCTGGCGATGCACAAATCGATCGCCCGCGCCTATGCGAGCGAGAATATCCTGAGCTTCGCGATCACCCCCGGCTTCACCGACACGGCGATGGCGGGCGATTATCTCGACAGTCGGGGCGGGCCGGGTCTTCTGGCCGACATTCCCCTGGGCCGGGTGGCCGAACCGGAAGAGATCGCCAAACTGATCGAATTCTGCGCGCTCGACGCGCCGCCCAGCATGACCGGCGCCACGCTGGACGCGAACGGGGCAAGCTATGTCCGCTAGCTGGAAACTGCGTGCCGAAGTCGCCAAGCCGGTCGCCGAAGCGGCGCTGGCGGCCCAGGAACTCGTGCCCGACTGGGACGCCGATATCGTCCTCACCGCCTGCGAGATCGACGAGCAGCATCCCGACGACTGGCTGTTCGAAGCGTGGCTCCCGCACGAGCCGACTCCCGCCGATCGCGAGGCCGTCGCGGCGCTGTTCGCCAACGACGCGCCCGATCTTGTCGCCGAGCAGGTTCCCGACACCGACTGGGTCACCGAAAGCCAGCAGCGCGTCACTCCAATCCGCGCGGGCCGGTTCCATGTCCACACGCCCGACCACCCGGCGGACCCGAATGCGGTCGATCTGGTCATTCCCGCCAGCCAGGCTTTCGGGACCGGCCAGCACGCCACCACCGCGGGCTGCCTTGCCATGCTAGACCTGATGAAGCGCGAGGGAGCTTCGATACGCCACCACGCCGATATCGGGACCGGGACGGGCCTGCTCGCCTTTGCCGCGATGCGGCTGTGGCCGAACGCGCTGGCCACTGCCTCGGATATCGATCCGGTCTGCGCTGGGGTGCTGGCGGACAATGCGGCCAGCAATCGCATAAACCTTGGGGGGGCGCGCGGCGAACTCCTGTTCACGGTCGCGGACGGGATGAACGATCCCCTGTTGCAGGCCCGCGCGCCCTTCGATCTCCTGATCGCCAACATCCTCGCCGGGCCGCTCGCCGAGATGGCGGAGGATCTGTGCGCAGCCGTCACCCCCGGCGGCAGCATCGTTCTCGCCGGATTGCTGGAGACGCAGGAAGCCCGCGTTCGCGCCGCCTATCGCCGCCAGGGCGCGCGGCTTGCAAGGCGGCTCGTCAAGGGCGACTGGTCGATCCTGTGGCTGCGCACGTCCCGCATCCGCTGAAGCGCTGGCGAATCTGGCTGGGCGGGTTGCTGGCAGCGCCCCTGCTGGTGCTGGCGCTGTTCCTGATCACCGCCTGGGTCGGCTCCTCTCTCCCGCGCAACTCCGAATGGGGCGAACCGGCGACAGGTATCACCATCATGGTCGAGACGAACGGCATCCATACCGGCATCGTCATGCCCGTGACGACGCGGATAAAGGACTGGCGCGAAACCTTTCCTTCGGCCGGGCTCCCGCGTGAGGACGGACAGCTCCCAACGCATATCGCGGTCGGGTGGGGCGAAAAGGACGTTTTCTTGAACACGCCGACCTGGAGCGATCTTTCGCCGTCCACCGCGCTGCGAATCGTCTTCCAGGGCGGCAGCGGATTGCTGCGCGTCGCCCATTACGTCCGCCCCGCGCCCTCGCCCCATCACCGCCCGATCCGCCTGCGCGAAGAGGAATATGCCCGCCTCGTCGCGCGGATCGAACAGGCGTTGCCACCCGAACCGCGCGGAACGGTTCGCACTGTCTATACAAGCTATGAACCGAACGCCGTCCATTACGACGCGACCGGGCGCTACACGCTCGGCAACACCTGCAACCAATGGGTCGGCGACACGCTGGCCTTTGCCGGGATGAAAATGGGCCGCTGGACCCCGCTGGCGGGCGGCGTGATGAAGTGGATCCCCGAACCCGCTACGCAGAATTGATCAGGCTGCCGGTTGCGGCACCACTTCGGGCGGCTCGCGCGATCCGTTTTCGAGATCGAAGCGCGCGGTCGCCACGGTCACCGCCTGCATCATCCGCATCCGCTCCAGCGTCGGCTCTCGCGTGCGTCCAATCATAACCGCCAGCGCATACCGATGGCCATCGGGCGATGTCAGGATGCCGATGTCGTTATAGCCCGACTGTTCCCCGTCGAAGAACTGCCCCGTCCCGGTCTTGTGACCGATCGACCAGCCGGGCGGCACTCCGCCCTTCAATCGCTGCGGCCCGCTGCGCGTTGCGTTCAAGGTGGCGAGAATCAGCGCGGTCGAGGCGGGAGAAAGCAGTTCGCCGCGCGCCAGTCGCGCAAGCGCCCGCGTGATGCCCAGCGGCATCGCGCCGTCGACCGGATCGGCGAGATACCCCTCGAACGCCGCTCGCCTCGCAGCATCGGGCACAAGGTCGCGCGCGTCGAAAAACGTATTTCCGACGGAATAGGCCTGATCCCAACGCAACCCCGCGATCGCGCTCTGTTTGCTGCGCTCGTCCGCGCCGAAGCGCACGCCGGTGATCTTCTTCGCAGCGAAGAAATCCTCAACCGCTTCCGCTCCGCCAACCCGGCGCAGGATGCGATCATTGGCGGTGTTGTCGCTGTGCGTGATGGCGCGCTGAATCAGATCGGCATAATCGGTTCGAAAACTGCCGCGCGCCCGCACCAGATCCCGGATCGGCTGATGAAAGAGCGTCAGATCCTTCGGGCCGATCACGACGCCTTCATCCAGCTCCAGCCGCCCCTGGTCCACCTCGTCCAGCGCCGTCAGCGCGACCCATAATTTACTGACGCTCTGCTGCGGAAACCAGTCGTCGCCCCGGATCGCATAGCTGCGCCCGGTCTCCACATCGGTAACGGCAATGCCGACCGTCCCTTCGAGCGAGGCCGCGATCTCCTCCAGCTCCTGCTCGAACCTGCGTTCGGCCTCGGTCGGGATATGCACGAGATCCGGCGTCGGCATGGCCTGCGGTTCGGGCGCGGGCGCCCTGCGCGGAAGCGATACGACGATCACTGCCAGTGCGAGAACGGGAAGCAGGATGAAAAGAAAGCGATAGGGTGCGGCCACCCCCGTCCAACGGAGCGCGCGGCGCTTGTTTCCGAAAAGCTTACCCTGCCGCTGCGACGATCGCGGCCCAGCCCGCCTCGTCGATCACTTCGATCCCGAGTTCGGCGGCCTTCTTCATCTTCGATCCCGCGCCCGGCCCGGCGACGAGAAGATCGGTCTTGGCGCTCACCGATCCGCTGGCCTTCGCGCCCAGCCGCTCGGCCTGCGCCTTGGCCTCGTCGCGGCTCATCGTCTCGAGCTTGCCGGTGAAGACCACCGTCTTGCCCGCGACTGCACTGTTCCTGGTCTCCACCTCGAAGCGGGGCGGCGAAACTTGGCGCAGGATATCGTCCCACACCGCGCGATTGTGCTCTTCGTGGAAGAAATCGCCCAGCGCCTCGACCACGGCGCTGCCGATCCCGTCGATAGCAGTGAGTTCGGCGACGGCGTCTTCCTCTCCCTGCCGGGCGCGCTCCGCCACGTCCCGCAAGGCGGGCAGCGTGTGGAAATGCTTCAGAAGATCGCGCGCAGTCACGCTGCCGACATGGCGGATGCCAAGCCCGAAAAGCAGCCGCGCCGCATCGGGCTCACGCCGCGCCTCGATACTGGCGAGGAGGTTGTCGACCGACTTCTCCTTCCACCCGTCGAGCGCAAGGATATCCGCGCGCCGATCCTTCAGGCGAAAGATATCGGCGGGGCTTTCCAGCCAGCCGAGCGCAAAGAACTGGTCGATGGTCTTTTCGCCCAGCCCGTCGATATCGAGCGCGCCGCGGCTGACGAAATGCTTCAGCCGCTCGGTGCGCTGCGCCGGGCAGATAAGGCCGCCCGTGCAACGCACATCGACCTCGCCCTCTTCCGCTACCGCCTCGCTGCCGCATTCGGGGCAGTTATCGGGGAAGACATAGGGTGCGCGCTCCGCATCGGGGGTCAGGTTCTCGACCAATTGCGGGATCACATCGCCCGCGCGCTGCACAACCACCCGGTCGCCCGGCCTGACGCCGAGGCGCGCGATCTCGTCGCGATTGTGGAGCGTGACATTGGTGACGGTCACGCCGCCCACGAGGACCGGCGCGAGCCGCCCCACAGGGGTCAGCTTGCCGGTGCGGCCAACCTGGATGTCGATGCTCTCCAGCGTTGTCTCGGCCCGCTCGGCCGGGAATTTATGCGCCAGCGCCCAGCGCGGCGCCTTGCCGACCGAACCCAGCCGCGCCTGCCAGTCGAGCCGGTCCACCTTGTAGACCACGCCATCGATCTCGTAGGGCATATCGGGCCGCGCGGCGGCGATCGTCTCGTAATGCGCGAGGATCGCATCGAGCCCGCCCGTGCCGTCGAGGCGGACGAAATGCGGTGAGACGGGGAACCCCCAGCTCTCGATCGCGCGCACCACCTCTTCCTGCGTCTCGCCCGGAACCGCGCTGGCAGCACCCCAACCATGCGCCCAGAATTTGAGCGGGCGCGACGCGGTGACACTCGCATCCTTCTGCCTTAGCGATCCCGCAGCGGCGTTGCGCGGATTGGCGAAGAGCTTGCCCCCCGCCTTATGCTGCGCAGCATTGAGCGCGGTAAAGTCCTGTTTTGCCATGTAGACTTCGCCGCGCACCTCGAAGATTTCGGGCACGTCGCCGGTCAGCCTTTCGGGGATGTCGACGATATGGCGGACGTTCGGCGTAACGTCCTCGCCCACCTGCCCGTCACCGCGCGTGGCGGCCTGAACGAGCACGCCCTTCTCGTAGCGCAGCGAGCAGGACAGACCATCGATTTTGTCCTCCGCCGTGACCGCGACCGGCTCGTCCTCATCCAGCGACAGAAACCGCCGCACCCGCGCCAGCCACTCCGCCACCTCTTCGCCTGAAAAAGCGTTGTCGAGACTCATCATACGGACACTATGTGTGACCTTGCTCAGAGGCGACGCAGCGGCGCTGTGCCCGACCTTGCGGCTCGGCGAATCGGCCCGCACCAGTTCAGGAAATGCCTTCTCCAGCTCCCCATTGCGGCGGACCAGAGCATCGTATTCCTGGTCGGTAATCTCGGGCGCATCCTCGGCGTGATAGAGCCGGTCGTGATGCGCGATCTGCTTGGCGAGCCGCATCATTTCGTTGGCGGCGTCGGCTCGGGACAGGTTTTCGCTCACACCCCCTCCAGCAACCGATCCGCCTGCGCGCGCGCTTCGGGAGTCACCTCGGCGCCTGACAACATCCGGGCGATCTCTTCCTGGCGACCAGCTTCGTCGAGCAGCACCACGCCGGTCTTCGTCACCGTGCCCTGCGACGATTTAGCGATCATGTAATGCGTGCGCCCGCGCGCGGCGACCTGGGGGCTGTGGGTGACGGCGAGCAGTTGTCCGTTATCGGCGAGGCGCGCCAGGCGTTCGCCGATCGCGCTCGCCACCGCACCGCCGACACCGCGATCGATCTCGTCGAAGATCACCGTCGCCGCCCCGCCCTTCTCCGCCAGCGCGACCTTCAGCGCGAGGATGAAGCGCGACAATTCGCCTCCGCTGGCGATCTTGTTGAGCGGGGCGAAGGGCGCGCCGGGATTGGTGGCGATGAGGAATTCGACCGCGTCCATCCCGGCGGCGGTCCAGCGATCCTCGGGCAGTTGCTCGACCGAAGTCTGGAAGCGCGCCGCATCGAGCTTCAGCGGGGCGAGCTCCCCCGCGACCGCCGCATCCAACCGCTCGGCCGCCTGTTTGCGGTGCCGGTGCAGCGCGGTCGCAGCATCGCGATAGCGCGCTTCGGCCTTGCCCGCCGCATCCTCCAACGCGTCGAGTTCGGCCTCCCCGCCCTCGATCGCGTCGAGCCGGGCGCGCATGTCGCGCATCACGGCGGGCAGTTCGTCCACCTCGCAGCGATGCTTCCTCGCAATCGCGCGCAGTTCGAACAGACGTCGCTCCGCCGCGTCGAGCGCCGCGGGATCGTGCTCCAGCGCTTCGGCAGCGGCGCGCAGTTTCTCTTCCGCCTCGCCCGCCTCGATCACCGCCCGATCGAGCGAAGCGAGCGCTTCGGCCAAAAGGGGATGTTCGGGCGCGATCCGGTCGAGCCTCCGCGCCGCCACGCGAAGGGATGCGAGCGGCGATTCAGAGCCTTCCCAGATATGCCGCAATTCCTCGAGATCGCCCGACAGCTTCTCGCCCTTCTGCATGGCAGCGCGCGTCTCGGAGAGGCGCGTTTCCTCGCCCGCCTGCGGTTCGATGGCGGCGAGTTCGGACAGGTGAGCGAGGAGCAAATCCTGATCGGCGCGCGATTGCTCCAGCGCGCCGCGCGCTTCGTCCAGCCGGGCCTGTGCGGTGCGCCAGAAATTCCAGGCGCTCGCCACCCCAGCCGTATCCGCACCCGCGAAGCGATCGAGCAGCGCCCGATGGCCGCGCGGATTGACGAGACCGCGATCGTCGTGCTGGCCGTGCAATTCCACCAGCGATCCCGCCAGTTCGCGCAGCAGCGCGACACCGACAGGCTGGTCGTTCACCCACGCCTTGCTGCCGCCATCGGCCTTGATCTGGCGCCGTATCACCAGCGCCTCACCTTGTTCCAACTCGACTCCGGCATCGTCGAGAGACTCGATCAGAGGCGGCGGCAATTTGGCGAATTCGAAACTCGCGCTGACGCTGGCCTTGTCGGCACCGCCGCGCACCAGGGCCGTCTCGGCGCGATTGCCGAGGACCAGGCCGAGCGCGTCCAAAAGGATCGACTTGCCCGCCCCGGTCTCCCCGGTAAGCACACCGAGGCCGCGCCCGAAATCGAGATCGAGCGCTTCGATCAGCACGATATTACGGATGGATAGACGGGTCAGCATCGCCCAGCCCGTCTAGCGCAGGCTTTCACCCATGTCAGCGTAGCGGATGCAATATTCGCTGCGGTATTTTCGAGGCAGCGCTTCGCTCAGCTCGCCGCGACGAGACTGGGCGCCTTGTCCTGCACCAGCTTGTAGGCCCGCTCGTACCATTCATTGCCCGGATAATTCGCCCCGAGGACGGCAGCGTATTTCTTCGCTTCGGACGGAAGGCCGAGCGCGAGGCTGCTTTCGACCAGGCGATACAGCGCTTCGGGCGTGTGACTGGTGGTCTGGAAATTGTCGACCACGTTCTGGAACCGGATCTGCGCCGCGATCCATTTGCCGCTGTCCTGATAATAGCGCCCGATTTCCATCTCCTTGCCGGCCAGATGGTCTTCGACAAGGTCGAGCTTCAGGCGCGCATCGGTCGCGTACTCGGTAGCGGGAAAGCGGCGGTTCACCTCGCGAAGCGCCGTGCGGGCCTGTTCGGTGATCTTCTGGTCGCGCTGCACGTCGCTGATCTGCTCGTAATAGCTGAGCGCGATCAGATAATAGGCGTAGGGCGCATCCTTGTTGCCCGGATGGATCGACAGGAAACGCTGCGCGCTCTGGATCGCCTTGTTGTAATCGGCGGCGACATAGTAGCTGAACGCGCTCATCAACTGGGCGCGGCGGGCCCAGGGGGAATAGGGATGCTGGCGCTCAACCTCGTCGAACAGGGCGGCGGCCACGGGCGCATTGCCACGGCTGAGGCGATCGCGCGCTTCCGTATACAGCGTTTCGACGTCGCGCGCGACATAGGCGGTATCCGCCGGTTCCCCACCACTTCCCGCGCAGCCGGAGAGGACGAGCGAGGATGCGATCGCCGCGCCGAGAAGGAGCGAACGGCTATTCCGGCGGACAGGCTGTTTGGGGAAACTGGTCATGGGGCAGGCCTATAGCCAGCGCAGCCGTGAACGCCAAGTGAAGGATCGGGTCGCGCAGCGGGAAAACGTCTCCGCCGCGCGCCCGATAGGTAAAGCCCTCAGGCCGCCGATGCCTCGGAAGGAGTCGGTGCGTCCCACAACAGGTGACGCCCTTCGAGCAGCACCAAATTCTTGGCGCGGATCACCTCGCCCTTGGTCCGATAGCCGAGCAATTGTTCGGCATCGAGATGCGGATTGACCGCCAGGACGCGCAATTCTTCCGAGGTGAAGTCGCACAGCCCGCGCGCCCGTTCGGTGCCGCTTTCGTCGTAGATGTGCAGAACGTCGCCGCGCTGGAAATCGCCATCGATCGAGCGGATGTCTTCCCGCCGGATCGGGCGATCGCCCGATTGCAGAGCGTCGGCCAGCTCGTCGGAAATGCCCAGGCTGCCCGCCATCTGGAGACGGTTGGCAATCCAGCGTTCCCAGCCTGAAGTGCGCGCCTCATGCGGTGGGAAATGGGTGCAGGTGCGCTCGCCATCGATCACGCTCGACAGCGGGCGCTCCGCTTCGCCATGCGCGATATAGGTGCTGCACCCTGCTTCCTGCGCCATGTTGGCGGCCATCAGCTTGGTCGTCATGCCACCCGTGCCGAGGGTGCTCTTGCCGGTGGTCGCCTCCATATATTCGGAGACGTCCTCGACCTCCTCGATCAGGCGCGCACCCTCTTCGTCGGGATGGCGATCATAGAGGCCGTCGACCTCGGTGAGGATGATGAAATCCTTCGCATCCACCATCTGCGCGACCTTGGCGGCCAGGCGATCGTTGTCGCCGACGCGGATTTCCTCGGTCGTGATCGAATCGTTTTCGTTGATGATCGGAATCACGTCCGCTTCGAGGAGGCGGAAGACGGTGTTGCGCGTGTTCAGGAACCGGCGATGATCCTCGAAATCGCCCAGCGTCAGCAGGACCTGCGCGATATCCATTCCGTATTCGTGGCCGAGCTGCTTGTAGATGTTCAGCAGCATCGGCATTCCGCAGGCAGCCGCAGCCTGCTTGTCGCTCACTCCGGCATTCTCCGGGGTCTCGCCGACCATCTTGAGGCCGAGGGCGACCGCGCCCGAACTGCACAGGATGACCTTGTGCCCCCGCTGGCGCAGGCGGTAGATGTCCTCCATCAGGCGCTGGAGAAATCCGAAGCGCGGGGTCAGGAGGTCGGAATTGGCGATCAGGGTAGAGCCGATCTTGACGACGACGGTGCTGCGGTCCGCGCCATCGGACGCGCTGCTCGCATCGGTTTCGGCGATAGTGTCGAACTGGGGTGCCAGGGAGTCTGTCACGGGCAATCTCTCGTCTCGTTGCTATATCATTTGAAATATCGTGAAAGATACCTAGGTTGGGATGGTGCAGTGCACAACCGGGGGCGCCGGATTATTTTTTCGCCAGCCTAACCGATTGCTGCCAGCTTTCAAACGGGATTTCTCATCTCAATAGATATTTAAAACGCTTAGAATTACGGGGAGATTTTACCATCTCTAGGAACATACTACTTATAGGCTGCGGAAAAATGGGCGGCGCGCTGCTCGATCACTGGATGAGCGGCGGCGAAAACTTCACGATTGTCGATCCGATGCTTGAGCAGGCGCCCGATAATGTACGGCTCGTCAAGGATCGCGCGGCCATCGCCGACGATCGGTTCGATACGATTATCGTCGCGATCAAGCCGCAGATGATCGACGACGTGCTTCCCGACTACGCCGCCAATCTGGGCGATGATGGCTACGTGCTTTCGATCGCCGCCGGAGCCAGCGCGGCGCGCCTGAAGAAGGCGATGGGCGGTGCGCCGGTGGTCAGAGTCATGCCGAACCTTCCCGCTGCCGTGGGCAAGGGCACCAGCGGTGTGCTGGCGGGCCCTGACGTATCCGAAGCGCAGGCATCCCATGCGATGGAGATGATGCAGCGCACCGGCACCGCGATCGCGGTCGAGAGCGAGGATATGCTGGACCGCGCCACCGCAGTTGCGGGTTCGGGACCGGGCTACGTTTTCGAGATCGCGCGCGCTTATGTCGCCGCCGCTGAAGAACTCGGTTTCGCTCCCGATCAGGCACGCGCGCTGGTGCTCGGCACGATGGAGGGAACCATAGCGATGGCGCTCGCCAATCCCGACACTGCGCTCGAAGACCTGCGCAATTCGGTGACGAGCAAGGGCGGCACCACCGCCGCCGGGCTCGATGCGCTCAACGGCGATGGCGGACTTTCCGACACGCTGAGCGCGACCCTGCAATCCGCCTATGACCGCGCCGTGGAGCTGCGCTGATCCGTATTTCGGAACATGCGCGCCCGCGGGGCGTCGATAGGACAGATATTCAAGAGGCACTTATGAACGACCAGACTTTCGATCCGCAAATCCACGTCCACGAACTCGGCCGCAAGGCGCGCGCCGCAGCCAAGGGCCTGCTCGCCGCGTCGACCGAGGCGAAGAACACGGCCCTCCGCGAAGCGGCCAAGGCGCTGCGGGCGAATATGGGTGAGCTGATCGCCGCGAACGACAAGGATGTCGAAAGCGTCGCGGGCAAGAAGCCCGAAAGCTTCGTCGATCGCCTACGCCTCAACGAAGACCGCATCGAAGGCATGGCCAACGCGCTCGAACAAATCGCAGAACTGCCCGATCCCGTGGGTCGCCAGCTTGGCACGGTCGATCGCCCCAACGGCCTCAAGATCGAACGGGTTGCCGTCCCCATCGGCGTGATCGGCATGATCTATGAATCGCGCCCCAATGTCGGCGCGGATGCCAGCGCGCTTTGCCTCAAGAGCGGCAATGCGGTGATCCTTCGCGGTGGGAGCGAGAGCCGCCATTCGACCAAGGTTATCGTTGAATGTATGCGCAAGGGTCTGGCTGAAGCGGGCCTTCCCGAAGATGCCGTGCAGACCGTGGGCACGACCGACCGCGCTGCGGTCGCCGCGCTGCTGAAGGCGGACGAACTCGTCGATCTCGTGATCCCGCGCGGCGGGCGTGGTCTCGTCGAACTGGTGCGCGACCAGGCGAGCGTGCCCACCCTCCTCCACCTTGACGGCAATTGCCACAGCTACGTCCATGAAGCTGCCGACCTCGATAAGGCGGCCGAGGTCATCCGCAACGCCAAGCTGCGCCGCACCGGCGTCTGCGGGGCGACGGAGAGCATCGTGGTCGACCGCGCGGTGGCGAAGGATTTCGTACCCCGCCTCACCGCCATCATGGGCACGGACTGCGAATTGCGCGGGGATGCCGATGCCGTGGCGATCGACAATTCGATCAAGCCTGCCGATGAGACCGACTGGAACACCGAATATCTCGACACGATTGCGAGCGTGAAGGTGGTCGACGGGCTCGACGAAGCGATCACCTGGGTGGACGAGCATTCGAGCCACCATACCGACGCGATCATGACTGAGGACGACGAAGCCGCGCGCCGCTTCATGACCGCTATCGACAGCGCGATCGTCATGCACAACGCCAGCACCCAATTCGCCGATGGCGGCGAGTTCGGCATGGGCGCGGAGATTGGGATCGCGACGGGCAAGATGCACGCGCGCGGGCCGGTCGGCCTCGAACAGCTGTGCAGCTTCAAATATCTCGTCCACGGCGACGGCCAGACCAGGCCGTAAGGACAGGACGAAAGATCACTCAGAAGGGGCGCGGACGGGTTCGGTTCGCGCCTTTTTCTATTCCTCGCCCATGCGGAGGGCGGCGATGAAGGCTTCCTGAGGGATGCTCACATTGCCGTATTCCCGCATCCGCGCCTTGCCCTTCTTCTGCTTCTCTAGCAGCTTCTTCTTGCGGCTGATGTCGCCGCCATAGCACTTGGCGGTCACGTCCTTGCGCAGGGCAGCGATCGTCTCGCGGGCAATCACCTTGCCGCCGATCGCGGCCTGGATCGGAATCTTGAAGAGGTGGCGCGGGATCAGGTCCTTCAGGCGCTCGCACATGCCGCGCCCGCGTTCCTCGGCGACGGCGCGGTGGACGATCAAGGACAGCGCATCGACCGGCTCGTTATTGACGAGGATGTTCATCTTCACGAGATCGCCTTCGCGCAGGCCGATCTGTTCGTAATCGAAGCTGGCATAGCCGCGGCTGATCGATTTCAGCCGGTCGTAGAAATCGAACACCACTTCGTTGAGCGGCAATTCGTACGTCACCTGCGCGCGCCCGCCGACATAGGTCAGATTGGTCTGAATGCCGCGCCGGTCCTGGCACAGCTTGAGGATCGGGCCGAGATATTCGTCGGGCGTGTAGATCACCGCCTTGATCCACGGCTCCTCGATCATGTCGATCCGGCTGGGATCGGGATAATCGGCCGGATTGTGCAGCTCGATCACCTTAGCATCCTCGTTCTTCGTGTGGCCGAGATGGATGCGATAGACGACCGAGGGCGCGGTGGTGATGAGGTCGAGATCGTATTCGCGGCTGAGGCGCTCCTGAATGATCTCGAGATGCAGCAGGCCTAGAAAGCCCGCGCGGAAGCCGAAGCCCAAAGCGGCGGAGCTTTCCATCTCGTAGGTAAAGCTCGCATCGTTGAGGCGCAATTTGCCGATGCTATCCCGCAGTTTCTCGAAATCGGCGGCGTCGACGGGGAAGAGCCCGCAGAAGACGACCGGCTGCGGCTCGCGATAGCCGGGCAGCGCGGTTTCCGCCCCGCCCTTCACCGTGGTGATGGTGTCGCCGACGCGGGCCTGTTCGACCTCCTTGATCTGGGCGGTGATGAAGCCGATCTCGCCCGGCCCGATCTCGTCGAGATCGGTGCGCTTGGGGCGGAAACAGCCGACCCGGTCAACAAGGTGCTGCGTTCCGCCCTGCATGAAGCGGACATTGAGACCCTTGCGAAGGAAGCCATCGATCACGCGCACGAGGATGACGACGCCGAGATAGGGATCGTACCAGCTGTCGACGAGGCTGGCCTTCAAGGGCGCGGTGCGGTCTCCGGTGGGCGGGGGGATGCGCTTGACCAGCGCCTCAAGCACGTCCTCGATCCCGATGCCCGATTTGGCGCTGGAGAGGACGGCACCACCCTCCTGCCAAGGCCCGGTGGCCTGGATACCGACGATCTCCTCGATCTCCTCGGCGACCTTTTCGGGCTCGGCGGCGGGCAGGTCGATCTTGTTGATGACGGGGACGATCTCGTGGTCGTGCTCGATCGACTGGTAGACGTTGGCCAGCGTCTGCGCTTCGACCCCCTGGGCCGCATCGACCACCAGCAACGCGCCCTCGCACGCGGCGAGGCTGCGGCTCACCTCGTAGGCGAAGTCGACATGGCCCGGCGTATCCATGAGGTTGAGCTCGTAGGTCTCACCATCCTTCGCGGTGTAGGACAGGCGCACGGTCTGCGCCTTGATGGTGATCCCGCGTTCCTTCTCGATATCCATGTTGTCGAGCACCTGCTCGGACATCTCGCGATCGGTCAGCCCGCCGCAGTGCTGGATCAGGCGATCGGCGAGCGTGGACTTGCCGTGGTCGATATGGGCAATGATTGAGAAATTGCGGATCTTGGAAAGGTCGGTCATCGTGCGCCGCCCTTAGCCGCGCGGCCCCGCCGTGTCAGCAGGCAAACGCGGCTGTCCCGCCGTAAGCACGCGATCATCCGCCGATCCCTAAGGCGCGCGCGTTTCCACTTCCTTGAAACGTCGCGTCGCGTCAGGGTTCTCGCTCTGAGGGAACAGGATGGACAGTGCATCGTCCGGCAGGGCGCTCAGATTGCGTCCGGTCGCCTCGAGTTCGTAAGGCGAGACCCGATGGCGCGTGCATAGCCCGTCCGCCCCGTCGCTGATCAGCGGGCTTTCGAACTCGATCCCCTGGATCGACCCGCGCGACCGCCGCACGGTCGCCACGGTCAGCTGGCCCCCGCCCATGTCGACGACGAGCTGCGTGCCGACGGGAACGTCCGCCAGACCTTCGATCATGGCCCCCGTCTTCGACAGGTTGCGCACGAAGGCGCGATAGCGCTGGTCTTCGTGGATCACCCCGATCCGGCGGAACATCGTGCGCCGATCCGCGCGATAGCGGGCGGGCCCGCGAGCCTCGAAGATGAGCGGGCCTTTCTCCGCGCGCTCGAGGATGTTGTCCTGCGTGATGGCGGGCGAATAGATATAGCCCTGGATATGGGTTGCGCCGCGATCGACGACCAGTTTGAGTTCGTCCTTCGTCTCGACCCCTTCGGCCACCGTCGCCATCTTCAGCGCGTCCGCGAGATTGACGATCGCGCTCATGATGGCGGGATTGTTGTTGCCCGGTTCGGTACAGCCACGCACGAAGCTCTGGTCGATCTTGATCTTGTCGAAGGGCGCGGTGCGCAGATAGCTGAGCGAGGAATAGCCGGTGCCGAAATCGTCGAGCGCCAGCTTCACCCCGATCTTCTTCAACTCCTCGAACTTGCGCTGGGTGCGGTTGGACCCGCCGAGAAAGACCGATTCCGTGATCTCGAGAACGAGGCGGGACGGCGATAGCCCGGTCTCCGAGAGAACCGTCCGCACCACGCTGGGAAAGTCGTCGCATTCGAATTGGAGCGCCGAGATATTGACCGCCACGCCGATATCGTCGGGCCATTGCGTCGCATCACGGCAGGCGCGTGCGAGCGCCCATTCGCCGAGCGGTTTGATCATGTCGATATCTTCGGCGACCGGGATGAATTCGGCCGGAGAAATCTTGCCGCGTTCGGGATGATGCCAGCGGATCAGCGATTCGAAATTGGCGACCATCTGGGTCTGCGCGTCCACGATCGGCTGATAATGCATGGCCAGCTGATCGGTATCGAGGACGCTGCGCAATTCCTCCTCGATCTGGCGGCGCCGTTTCGCGCCTTCCTTCATTTCCCCAGAATAGAAACGGTATTGAGCCCGCCCCCCGCCTTTCGCCGCATAGAGGGCGAGGTCGGCGGCCTCGACCAGTTCGTGCGATTCCAGTCCGTCATAGGGCGCCACGGCCATGCCGATCGACACGCCGATCACCAGCCGCGATCCGTTTATCGGATAGGGTTGGGAGATCATCTGGATCAGGCGCTGCGCCAGATCGCCCAGCTGTCCGCGATCGTCCATGTCCGACAGGATGACCTGAAATTCGTCTCCGCCGAACCGGCCAACCTCACCCTTGCTGCCGACAATCTTCTGGATGCGCGCAGCGACCTGCTTCAGCAACTCGTCTCCAACCGGATGCCCGTAAGTGTCGTTGACCGGCTTGAAGCGATCGAGATCGAGCATCATCAGCGCGCAGGACCGCTTCGAATTGCGATAGCTGGCGAGCGTGTTGGCCAGCGTCATATCCATCCGCCGCCGATTGGCGAGCCCGGTCAGATCGTCGAATTGCGCCATCCGGTCGCTGTCGCGCAGGCGGTCGCGACTTTCCGTGACGTCACGGGCGCTGCCGCGATAGCCGAGGAAATTGCCCTCCGCATCGAAGGCCGCCTTGCCCGACAATTCGAGCAACAAACTCCCCCCACCTACGACATTGACGGGTAGCGCGGTGAGCGTGTTGCGGGCGCCGACCATGAAGGCGAGCGGGCGATCGGGCCGCACGTTCTCCTCGTCCGCGGCGATAGAGAACAGATCGGTCAAGGAACGACCGAGCAGTTTATCCTTCGACCAGCCGTAGCGGTCGAAGGCCGTCTCGGTCAGATAGGTCAGTCGATTTTCGCTGTCGGTGGCCCAGAACCAGCCGAGGCCTGCGGCTTCGAACGTGTCGAGCAGCGCAATGCGATCGACCGGGGCGGGCCCATTTTCCGCCAAATCGCCCTCGGCCCGGACGTCATCGTTCTGCGGTCGGGACGATCGCACGAACAGTTTGCCCAGCGGCATTCGGAAACTCCTTCAACATCAAATGGCCTCGGACGAAAGCCGGGCTCGACCTGGGAAGGGCTGATAGACACGAAACTTCACTTAATGGTTAAGTCGCGCCGAAGGCCGGGCGAATCCGCGGCTTGCCAGCGGTGCGGGACCGCGCCATGCTGGCTCGCGGAGAGACAGACATGCGCCACATCGCCATCGTCGGATCGGGGCCTGCCGGATATTACACGGCGGAAGCAGCGCAAAAGCTGTGGCAGGACGATGTGCGGGTCGACGTGTTCGACGCCTTGCCCGTCCCGTTCGGGCTGATCCGCACGGGCGTGGCGCCCGATCACCAATCGATAAAAGGCGTCTCGCGCCGCTACGAGAAGGTGGCGACGAGCGACAATGTGCGCTTCGTCGGCAACGTGAATGTCGGCAGCGACGTGACGATCGCCGAACTGCGCGAATTGTACGATGCGGTCGTGCTCGCTACCGGCGCACCCAATGACCGGCCCCTTGCGGTCGATGGCGCGGAGCTCGGCAATGTCTTCGGCAGCGCCGAATTCGTCGGCTGGTATAACGGGCATCCGAAATTCGCGTCGCTCGACCCCGATCTTTCGGGCCGCTATGCGGTGGTCATCGGCATGGGCAATGTCGCTCTCGATGTGGCGCGCATCCTCGCCAAGACCGAAGCGGAATTTGCAGGGTCCGATATCGTCGCCCATGCGCTCGACGCCCTGCGCGCCAGCAAACTCGACCGGATCACCCTGCTCGGCAGGCGCGGGCCGCACCAGATCATGATGACGCCCAAGGAATTGGGGGAATTGCTGCATCTCGAACGCGCGCGCCCCTCGGTCGATGCAGCCGATCTGCCGCCGGAAGGGGACGATGCCGTCCTCGAACCGGGGCTGCGCAAATCGGTGACGCTGCTGCGCGATTTCGCCGCACAAGAGGAAGCATCCGACAAAGCGATCACGATCGACTTCGCTTTCTTCACCAGCCCTGCCGCCCTGCTTGGCGAGGCCGGGCAGGTCCGTGCGGTCAAGGTCGAACGCACCGTGGTCGAAAAAGGCCGCGCGGTCGGCACGGGTGAATTTCGTGAAATCCCCGCCGATCTCGTCGTCAGCTGCATCGGGTATCGCACCTCGCCGATCGAGGGGGTTCCCTTCGACGAGCGCGCGGGCCGCTTCGCCAATGACGAAGGGCGCATCCTGCCGGGTCTCTATTGCGTCGGCTGGGCGCGGCGCGGTCCCTCCGGGACGATCGGCACCAACCGCCCCGATGGCTATGCAATCGTGGACAGGATCGCCGAAGATATCGGCCACGGCTCGCGTAAAAAGGGCCGCGAGGGGTTCGATGCCCTCGCCGAGGAGCGCGGGATCGACATCGTGACCTTCCGCGACTGGCAGCGGATCGAGGAGGCGGAAATCGCCGCCGCGCGCGACGGGTCTCCGCGCGAGAAGTTCACCGATGTCGCCAGCATGATCGCTGCGAGCGGGCCACGGAGCGTAGAGGGAAAGTAGCGCGGAACGGCTCGATCCGCTTCGGCGTTTCGATGCGATAGATCAAAAAATGGAGGATGCGAAAATCATGGCGAGACTGGAAGACGAAGCCGCTCAGTACACCAGCGCCCTGGGCCCTCTGGTGGGCCTCACGCGGGAGGACATCTTCGGCGCGGTGGCCGTCCTGCTGCGCGAAACGGCTTCCGATCCCCAACGTCTGATGAAACATTCGCAGGCCATGGGCGGCGACATGATCAAGATCATGACCGGCAAGTCCGATCTCGCCCCCGATCCCAAGGACAAACGGTTCATGGACCCGGCGTGGCAGTACAACCCCTTCATGCGCGCCGGGATGCAATATTACCTCGCCGTGCAGAAGGGGATGGCCGGCTGGCTCGACGATCTCGAACTGGACGAGCTGGAAAAGGACCGCGCACGCTTCGTTTCGACGATCATCATCGACAGCCTCTCACCCACCAACACGCTGATCGGCAATCCCAGCGCGCAGAAGATGGCGATCACCAGCGGCGGCCTCAGCCTGATCAAGGGCTTGAAGAACGCCTATGACGACCTCGTCAACAACAAGGGCATGGTCAGCCAGGTCGATAAGAAGCCCTTCAAACTGGGCGAAAATGTCGCGACGTCGAAAGGTGCGGTCGTCCTGCGCACCGAGATGATGGAGCTGATCCATTATGCCCCGACCACGGACGAGGTCCACGCGGTCCCCCAGCTGACCATCCCGCCCCAGATCAACAAGATGTATATCAACGACCTCAGCCCCGAAAAATCGGTAGTCAAATATCAGGTCGATAACGGTATTCAGACCTTCGTGATCAGCTGGAAGAACCCCAGCAAGGATCAGGGCCATTGGGACATGGCCGATTACGTCAATTCCTGCCGCGAGGCGATGGAGGCGGTCGCCGCGATCACGAAGAGCGACAAGGTCAACGTCTCCGCCGGATGTTCGGGCGGGCAGACGGCAGCGATGCTGGCGAGCAAGCTGGCGGCGGATGCCAAGGGCGGCAAGAGCCTGCTCGGCACGCTGACGCTGATGGTGTGCGTGCTGCATCCCAAGCAGAACGATATCGAGGCGGGCTCGCTTATCAGCGATAACGGCCTCGCACTGGCGCGCCGCCGCGCGGACAAGGCGGGCGTCATCAAGGGCGACGATCTGGCGCGCGGCTTCGTCTGGTTGCGGCCAAACGACCTGATCTGGAACTACGTCATCAACAATTACCTGCTCGGCCAGGACCCGCCCGCTTTCGATGTCCTGTTCTGGAACGCGGACGCCACCAATCTCTCCGCCAGCCTGATGGGCGATTTCCTGACCATCTTCGAAACGCTCGCTTTCACCAGGAAGGGCGAGGTCGAGATGGTGGATCACAAGATCGACCTGTCCAAGGTAAAGAGCGACCTCTTCATCCTGGGCGGCGTGACCGACCATATCACCCCGTGGAAGGCGACCTATCGCTCGACCCGATTGTTCGGATCGAAGGACCTGACCTACGTCCTCTCGCATTCCGGCCATATGCAGGCGATCCTCAACCCGCCCGGCAACCCCAAGGCGCGCTATTACGTTCAGAAAGGCGACGGGCCTCTGCCCGATACGGCGGACGAATGGCTCAAGGGAACGGAGGAAGTCGCGGGCAGCTGGTGGCCGTTCTGGATGGACTGGCTCCAGACCCGGTCGGGCGAAAAGGTGAAGGCGCCCGGCAAATTGGGGAATACCAAATACAAACCGCTGGACCCCGCCCCCGGTCTCTACGTTATGGAACCATGTTGAAATCGAGAAGGATTGTCGTTTGACCGCACCTGCCCAGGATAAATCCACCGCCATCTACGAGATGATCGAGGCGGGGGGCCGCAGCCTGCGCGTCGCCCACTGGCGGCTCGATGAAGCGTCGGAACATCCGCCGATCCTGTTCTTCAACGGGATCGGCGCCAATATCGAGGCGGTCGCCCCGCTGGCGGAGCGGTTGACCGAGCGCGGTTTCGTTATGTTCGACATGCCCGGCGTCGGCGAAAGCCCCGAACCGAGTCTGCCCTACAACCCCTTCACCATGTGCTGGACAGCAACGCAGGTGCTCGACCGGCTGGGGCTCGATGTCGTCGATGTCATGGGCGTGAGCTGGGGCGGCGCCATGGCGCAGCATTTCGCTCTCCAGCACCCCAAGCGGACGCGCCGCGTCGTCCTCGCCGCGACCACGGCGGGTATGCTGATGGTGCCGGGCAAGCCCGCCGCGCTGACCAAGATGATCGACCCGCGCCGCTACGTCGATCCCGAGTTCATGAACGAACATTTCATGACGCTCTATGGCGGGATGACCAAGCGGCCCGGCAGCAAGGCGCAGCATATCGGGCGCCTCAAGCCACCCAGCCCGCGCGGTTACCTGTATCAGCTGATCGCCATGCTTGGCTGGACCAGCTTGCCCGCACTGCCCTTCCTCGACAAGGAAGTGCTGATCATGATGGGCGAGGAAGACAGCATCGTGCCCCCGATCAACGGCAAGATCCTCGCCGCGGCGATCCGCAATTCGCGGCTGGAGACATTCGAGGATGGCGGCCATCTGTTCCTGCTGACCCATGCCGAAGAGAGCGTGGCGCTGCTGCGGGACTTTCTCGACAGCCCGGATACCGCCGCAGAACGCAAACGCGCCGCCTGAGCGTCAGCATAAGCGCGATCTCGTCGAAGCGATCGAAGCCAATGGGATCGTCCCTGAAATCAGCGATACTTTCGCGCTCGAAGATCTCGCAAACGCTTTCCGCCATCAGGAAAGCGGCGACCATGTCGGGAAGATCGCAATAGAGATCTGATTTTGGACACTTCCGATCGGCCTGCCTTTTCGAACAACAGTTTTACCGCGATTAGGCGATTTGAAAGAGTTTTCGGCGAACATCCATCCGGGAGATAAGGGATGTTCGTAGAAACCGAGATATCCGACGGCGCGTCGGCAAGCGAGCGGCTGGCGCGTTTCGCCATCCTCGACGAACATCAAAGCGCCTTTGCCCGCATCAGCGAAATCCTTCGCGACTCCGCCGAAGATCTTGCGAGCATTTATGTCGAACATTTTCTCGAAGCCGCCAATTTCCGGCTGGATGACGAAGCCAAGTCAGCTCTGATCGTACGGATAGCGCAATATAGCCGCGGCAAGTTCAGCCCGCCGATCGACGCGGCGTGGATCGCGCGCATCGAACAGGCCGGAGAGCTGCAATTCAAGACGGGAGCGTCCACTCTTGCTCTTCTTTCGGCCCTGAGCTGGTCGCATCGCGCCGCGGCGGCAATCATCAGCCACAGTCTCGAAGACCCTGAAGATCGCCGATATCTCGTCGGACAATTCATGCGGGTCAGCGCGCTGGAAGTCGAAATCCTTGTTTCGACTGTGAGCCGCCTGGAAAAGCGCCGCTACCGGCGCACGCTTGCTGCCAATGCAAAGGCTTTCGACGAATCCATCGCCGACATCATCCAGTCCTCGAATCGCTTGAGCGCGGAGGCACGCGTCAAGGCCTCGGCTTCGGTGGATGCGGCTCGTGCGCTGCTCGATCTCTCCGGCGACGTCAGTTCGGCATCGGCGCACTCGACCGACGCGATGGCCGAAGTGGCCGAAAAGACGGGCGACCTCCGTGATGCGATCGAGACGATCGATGGCGATCTGGGATTCACTCTCGACCGTCTGGCCGAATTTTCGGAAACCGCGCGCCGGGCGGAGCAGAGCGCCCTCACCCTGGCCGACGATACCCATACGATCGAAGCGCTCCTGAAGCTGATCCGGTCGATCGCGGATCAGGCCAAGATCCTGTCGCTCAACGCCCTCGTCGAAGCGGCATCGGCGGGAGAAGCGGGCCTCGGATTCCGCGTCGTCGCCAACGAGATGAAGGATCTGGCCGAACGAACCGAACAAGCGACCACGCAGATCGGATCGCAGGTGACCAATATCCGGCAGACCTCGGATGCTTCACGAACCGCCCATGCCACCATGCGCCAGCAATTCGACGGCTTGAAAACCACTACCGATCGGATGCGCCAGACGCTCAACGCCCAGGCACGAAGCGTGAAGGAGATCACGCGCTGCGTCGAGGACACGGCGATGGGTGCGAAAGCGTCGAGCCGGGCGATCGGTCAGATGGAAGCGGGAATCGAGGACCTCTCCGGCGCGATCGGTGCGGTCAGCGCTGAAGTTACAGCGCTCGACACCAGCCTGCTAAGCCTGCGGACGACCGCAGACGCATTCACCGCGAAGCTGCGCGCCTAGACCCGCATCGGCATCAGGACGTAGAGCGCCGGGCTCTTGTCGTCCTTGCGGATCAGCGTCGGCGCGCCCGCATCGGCGAGGTGCAGCTCGACGATGTCGCTGTCGATCTGGCCGAGTATGTCCTTGAGATAGCTGGCATTGAAGCCGATCTCGAACCCGTCGGCGCTGTATTCGGCGGGCAGTTCCTCCGCCGCCGTGCCATTATCCGGGCTCGTGACGGTCAGCGTCACGCGATCCTTGTCGAGGCCCATCTTCACAGCGCGGGTCTTCTCGGTCGCGATGGTGGCGACACGGTCGACCCCTTCGAAGAAGCTGCGCGGATCGAGCTTCAACAGCTTGTCGTTCGCCGTGGGGATCACGCGGCTGTAATCGGGGAAGGTCCCGTCGATCAGCTTGCTGGTTAGGACTACGCCGCCTTCCCCGCCAAGCGTGAAGCGGATCTTGCTCGCCGACAGGTCGATCTGAACCGCGCCTTCGCCCTTTTCTTCCAAGAGCTTGCGCAATTCGCCCACGGCCTTGCGCGGCACGATCACGTCGGGCATCCCTTCCGCGCCATCGGGGCGCGGCAGGGTGAAGCGGGCCAGGCGATGCCCATCGGTAGCCGCGGCCTTCAGAACCGGGCGGTCTTCATCCGAGACATGCAGGAAGATGCCGTTGAGGTAATAGCGCGTCTCTTCGGTGGAGATCGCGAAGCGCGTGCGGTCGATCAGTTCGGCCAGCGTCTTCGACGGCAGTTCGAAGCTCGTCGGCAGATCGCCTTCGACGATGACCGGGAAATCGTCGCGCGGCAGAGTGGGCAGCTTGAATCGGCTGCGACCGGCTTTCACATCCATCCGGTTTTCGGCGGTTTCCAGGCTCACCTGGCTGCCATCGGGCAGTTTGCGGGCGATATCGAACAGGAGATGCGCCGAGACGGTGACCGCACCCGCGCTTTCCACGCTGGCCGCGCTCATGTTCTCGACCACCTGGAGATCGAGATCGGTCGCGGTGACCTTGACCGTGCCGCCCTCGCCCGCTTCGATCAGGACGTTGGACAGGATCGGGATCGTGTTGCGCCGTTCCACCACGGATTGGACGTGGGAAAGACAGCGCAGCAGCGTCGCGCGTTCGATGGTGGCCTTCATGGTCCTACTTTCATCCCGCTCTGGTCAAAGGTCGCGCGGCAGGCCGGAATCGCCCTGTCAGCGCCGGAATACGGATGGAGACCTTAGCGGGGCCTCCTTGCGGAGCAAGCGCGGAGCCGCGCGGGGCCGGATTCCCTTGGGGATAAACGACACTCCGGCCCGCCCCGCGCGGATCGCCGTTACCCCATCATCGCCATGCCGCCATTTACGTGCAGCGTCTGGCCGGTCACGTAAGCGGCCTCGTCGCTGGCGAGATAGGCGACCGCTGCGGCCACTTCCTCGCCCTCGCCCATGCGCGCCATCGGGATGCGGGAGTTGATCGCATCCTTCTGCTTGTCGTCCAGAGCGTCGGTCATCGCGGTGCGGATGAAGCCGGGGGCGACGCAATTTACGGTGATGTTCCGGCTTGCAAGCTCCTGCGCCAGGCTCTTGGTCATGCCCGTCAAACCGGCCTTGGCCGCGACGTAGTTCATCTGGCCGGGATTGCCGGTGTGGCCGACCACGCTGGTGATCGAGACGATCCGCCCCCCGCGCGCCTTCATCATCGGGCGGGCGGCGGCGCGCATCAGGCGGAAACTGGCTTCGAGATTGATGCGGATCACCTGATCCCATTCCTCGTCCTTCATCCGCATGGCGAGATTGTCGCGCGTGATCCCGGCATTGTTGACGAGGATGTCCATCTTGCCGAGCGTCTCGATCGTGGCGGGGATCAGCTCCTCGACCTGGGTCGAATTGGAAAGATCGCAGGTGATCTCGACATGATCGCCGCCGACTTCCTCGATCAGCTGTTCGCGAAAGGCGCGCAGTTTATCGCCATTCGACCCCGACAGAGCCAGCCGTGCGCCCTGCTTCGCGAGCGCATAGGCGATCGAGGACCCGATGCCTCCGCTGGCACCGGTGACGAGGGCGGTCTTACCTTCGAGACTGAACATCATGCATTCTCCTTCGCGAAGGCTTCGATATCTTCCATCGTGACCAGGCTGACCGTCGCGGCATCCTTGTCGGTTCGGGTCACCATCGGGGACAGCACCTTGCCGCCGATCTCCACGAACTGTTCCACCCCGTCCGCGCGCATGGCCAGGACGCTTTCGCGCCAGCGGACGCGGCCGGTGATCTGGTCGACCAGCAGGGCCTGCTCCTCGGCCGGGTCGGTGACCTTGGCGGCAGTGACATTGGCGTAGATCGGCACGGCGAGATCGCCGGGAGGCGTGCGCTCGAGCGCGATCTTCATGCGGTTTGCGGCGGGCTGCATCAGCGAGCAGTGGAACGGCGCCGAAACCGGCAGGCGTACGCCGCGCTTGATGCCGTGATCCTTCGCCATCTCGATCGCGCGCTCGATCGCCTCGGCATGGCCGGAGAGGACGACCTGGCCGGGATCGTTGTCGTTGGCGACTTCGCAGATCTGTCCCTGTGCAGCCGCTTCGGCCAGCGCGGTCGCCTTGTCGATATCGGCCCCGAGCAGCGCGGCCATCGCGCCTTCGCCGATCGGCACCGCATCCTGCATGGCGATGCCGCGCAGGCGCAAAAGCTTCGCCGTGTCCGTCAGCGAGAAAGCGCCCGCCGCGCACAGGGCGGTGTATTCACCGAGCGAATGGCCCGCGACGCAGGCGGCGTGGTTCGCCAGCTCGATCCCGAATTCCTTCGCCAGCACGCGCTGGGTGGCGATGGCGTTGGCCATGATCGCGGGCTGCGCATTCGCGGTCAGCGTCAGTTCGCTTTCCGGCCCTTCGCGCATCAGAGCGCTGATTTTCTGCGACAGCGCCTCGTCGACTTCCTCGAACACTTCGCGCGCAATGGCGCTGGCATCGGCGAGATCGGCACCCATGCCGATCTTCTGGCTCCCCTGACCGGGGAAGATAAAGGCTTTCATCGCGTGTCTCCTCTTTAACCGAGGGCGCTTATGCGGGCGGCATCGGTTCCACAACCCCCGCCTCCACAGGTCCGAAGGGGACGATGCGGTTGCTGCTGGTGTGACCGATTTCGGCGCGGCCGAGATAGGCGATGCCCGAACGGGCGCACCAATCGCGCACGATGGTCTCCGCGTCTGCCCCGAACGGACGGTCGTTTTCCGGGACGTGCGTTACCGCGCCGAGCCTGATACCCCTGATGGCCTGCTCGCGCGCCAGGTGCTGGGTGACGTGGAACATCAGCCGGTCGATCGCATAGAGATGCTCGGCCACCTCCTCGATCATCACGACGTGGCCGGACAGGTCTGGCATGAACTCCGTGCCCACGAGCATGGCGAGCGTCATGAGATTGAAGGCGACCACGGGCGCGTCGTCGCTGCCGACATTGGGCTCGATCCCCGAGCGGTCTCCAGCCAACCAGGCGAGCGATCGGCGCACCGCGTCCTCACCCCCATCGCGCTTGATATCGATCGGCATCGGCGCGTGGACCGGCTTGCCGATCCCGGCGCGGTAGAGCGCCGCCAATATGGTGCCGCAATCGGAATAGCCGAGATAGCTCTTCCTCGCCGCCGCTTCGCCGAGCCCATCGATCGACGCGCGGGCGATCCGGTTGGAGCCATAGCCCCCCTTGGCAAACCACACCGCGTCCCTGTCGGGATCGTTGGCGCATTCGAGAAAGGCGTCGAGCCGCACGCTGTCCGACCCGGCGAAATGCCCGTCTTCCGCGAAACACTGGTCGTGGAAATAAAGATCGAGCTGCGGAAATTCGTCCCTCGCCAGTGTCTCGACCCGCGCCGCGAGGTCACGCGACAGCGGGGCTGCCGGGGCGCAGATCGCTATCCGTGTCGGGTCCTGCTGCATGCCATACTCCCTAGCGTGCTTGTAATGCGCGCCGCAACGCCATAGCTCGACCGTCCATGAGCGAATTTCCCTCCCCAGAAGATCTCCTCGCCCGCCCCTTCTTCTTCGTCGGTATCGGCGGGTCGGGCATGTTGCCGCTGGCCCAGATATTGCTCGGACGCGGCGCGCGCGTGGCCGGGTCGGACCGCAGCTGCGACCAGGGGCGCACGCCGGAAAAATTCTCCGCGCTCGAACGGCAGGGCGTCACGATCCACCCGCAGGACGGCAGCGGCATCGTTGCGAAGGACCAGATCGTCGTCGCCTCCGCTGCGGTCGAGGCCAGTGTTCCCGACATCGCGCGCGCCGAAGATCTGGGCTGTCTTCGCCTGACCCGCGCGGAACTCAATTCGATCCTGTTCAACACCAGCGGAGCGGGGTTGGCCGTGGCGGGCACCAGCGGCAAGTCGACCGTCACGGGAATGCTCGGCTGGATCCTGCACCATGCGGGCCGCGAGCCGACGATCATGAACGGCGCGGTGATGACCAATTTCGCCAGTGCCGAACGCCCTTTCGCCAGCGCGGTCGCGGGCGGGCAGACGCTCTATGTCAGCGAAGTCGACGAAAGCGATGGATCGATCGCGCTGTATCGTCCGGCGGTCGGCGTGCTGCTGAATGTGAGCCTCGACCACAAGAGCATGGAGGAATTGCGCCAGCTCTTCGGCGATTACCTCTCGCGCAGCCGGATCGCGGTGGTGAACGCCGACGATCCCGAGGCGCTCGCCCTGCTTCCAAACGCCGGCGAGGCCATCACCTTCGGCGTGCACCAGACGAAGGCCCAGATCGGCATCGTTCCCGGCAGCGTGGCCGAGGGACCCATGCGGCAGGCGGCGCTGGTGATCGATCGCCACGATGCCAGCGAACACGCGCTGCGCCTGAACCTGCCCGGTCGCCACAATCTCTCCAACGCCCTCGCCGCGATCGCCGCAGCGGCGGCGGCGGGTATTCCGGTTGCAACCGCCGTCGAAGCGCTGGCGGGGTTCGACGGGCTTTCCCGCCGGTTCGAGCTGATCGGCGTCTCGGCCAGCGGCATCACGGTGATCGACGATTTCGGCCACAATCCCGAAAAATGTGCCGCCACCTTGCGCACCCTGCGCGCGCATGAGGGGCGTATCCTCGCCTTCTTCCAGCCGCACGGATACGGGCCGCTGCGCCAGATGGGCGCCGAGCTGGCGCAGGTCTTCGCGGACGAACTGGCCGAAGGGGACCGCGTGATCCTGTGCGATCCGGTCTATTTCGGCGGGACCACCGACCGGAGCGAGGGGAGCGAGCGGATCGTCCGCCTGATCGAGGAGGCGGGCGGCCACGCCGAATACATCCCCAATCGCAAGGCGGTGGGCGACCGTCTGACCAGCGTCGCGCGGCCCGGCGACCGGATCGTCATCATGGGCGCACGCGACGATACGCTGTCGCAATTCGCGAGGGACCTGTTCCAGCGGTTCTGACGGCTGCGCCCGTCCTGTTCCTTTAAAATCGCGCTCAGTGCGCCGCGCGCCCGCTCTTGGTCGGGAGGCGATGGACGATCTGCGCGATCACGAAGCCGACCGCCAGCCCGACCAGAGCCGAAATCGCCGCATAGGTCGCCCATCCCAGCACGCCGCCCATGCCCCCGGTCGCGACCTCCACCGCGTGTTCGATGGAATGGGCCGTGTCCGAAGGACCGTAGAAGCCCAGTTCGTGCAACCCGTGAAGGATGATCCCGCCGCCGACCCAGAGCATGGCGATCGTGCCGACGAAAGACAGGATCTTCAGGAGCCACGGCATCGCCTTCAACAGGAAGCGTCCGGTGGCCTGTGCCGCCGCGCTGCTCTTTTCCGCGAGATACAGGCCGACATCGTCCATCTTCACGATCAGCGCCACCGCCCCGTAAACGACGAAGGTGATCGCGATCCCGACCACGGCCAGCACGACCGCGCGCGTCAGCAGGGTTTCCGCCGCGACCTCGTTCAGGGTGATGGCCATGATCTCGGCGGACAGGATCAGATCGGTGCGGATCGCCCCATTGGTGCGCGCCTTTTCGAACGCGACCGGATCCTCGATCTCGTCTTCCAGCGTCTTGCCGTGCTTTTCGCCGCCGAGCTTCTCCATCACCTTCTCGGCGCCTTCGAAGGCGAGGTAACAGCCCCCCGCCATCAGAACGAATACGATCGCGGCGGGCAGCAGCCAGCTCAGGAGCAGGGCGCCGGGGAGCAGAATCAGCAGCTTGTTCTTCAGACTGCCCTTGGTGATGTTCCAGATGATCGGCAATTCGCGCGCGGGCTTCAGCCCGGTGACATAGCCCGGCGTCACCGCCGCATCGTCGATCACCACGCCCGCCGCCTTCGATCCGGCGCGGCTGGCGGCGACACCGATATCGTCCACCGACGCCGCAGCAGTGCGCGCGATCACCGAGACATCGTCGAGAAGGGCAACCAGGCCGCCGGGCATATTCTTGATCTCCGAGACAAACAGGCTTGTGCCCTGCCCGCACCGCCCGCTCGCGACAAGTCCGATCTTGTGTTGCAAATCGCGCGGATCGCGCTATGTGCCCCGCTTCCCGCATGGCGAGAGCCCATGGGAAACGAAGAAGGCCGGAGGGGCCCCGTCATCCGGACGGACCAGCCAGCGATCGGCATGAACTGAAAGGACCAAGGCATGGCTCTGTACGAGCATGTATTCTTGGCGCGCCAGGATCTGAGCCAGTCTCAGGTCGATCAATTGGCCGCCACCGCCACCGAAATCGTCGAGAACAACGAAGGCAAGGTCACCAAGACGGAGACCTGGGGCCTCAAGAACCTCGCCTACAAGATCGACCGCAACCGCAAAGCGCATTTCGTGCTGCTCAACATCGAAGGCCCGGGTTCCGTGGTCGCCGAGCTTGAGCGCCAGACGCGCATCAACGAAGACGTCATTCGCTACATGACGATCCGCGTCGACGAGCATGAAGAAGGCCCGTCCGCGATGATGCGCAAGAACGAGCGCGACAGCAAGAAGCGCCGCGAGCGCTCCGACCGGGGAGACAATTGATGGCCCGCCCGTTTTTCCGCCGCCGCAAGACCTGCCCGTTCTCGGGCAAGAACGCTCCCGCGATCGACTATAAGGACGTGCGCCTTCTCCAGGGTTTCATGTCCGAGCGTGGCAAGATCGTACCGAGCCGCATCACCGCCGTGAGCGCGAAGAAGCAGCGCGAACTCGCCAAGGCGATCAAGCGCGCCCGCCATATCGGCCTTTTGCCGTACATCGTGCGCTGAGGAGACTGACACCATGGATATCATCCTCCTCGAACGCATCGGCAATCTCGGCAATATCGGTGACGTCGTCACCGTGAAGGACGGGTACGCCCGCAACTTCCTGCTGCCGCAGAAGAAGGCGCTGCGCGCCAACGAATCGAACAAGAAAGTGTTCGAAGCCAATCGCGATCGCCTCGAAAAGGAAAACGCGGAACGCCGCGGCGAAGCCGAGAAGCAGGGCAAGGACGTCGACGGGACCGAGATCGTCCTGATCCGCGCCTCGTCCAACGCCGGCCAGCTCTACGGTTCGGTCAATGTTCGCGACATCGTTGCGGGCCTGGCCGAAAAGGGCCACGAGATCGACAAGAAGCAGATCATCATGGGCAGCCCGATCAAGTCGATCGGGATGCATGACGTGACCGTCGCTCTCCACCCGGAAGTGCATGTCACCGTGAAGGCCAATGTCGCCCGTTCGGACGACGAAGCCGAATTGCAGAGCCAGGGCGTGGACGTCCTCGCGCAGATGTTCGAAGACGAGCAGCGCGAGATCGAGGAAATGGCCGATGCCAACCGCATCGACCCCAACCTCGAACCGGGCGAAATCCCCGCCGACATGCTCGACGAGCCGACCCCGGTCGATATGGACGGCAACCCGATCGAGCAGGACGGCGAGTAATCCCGTACCTGCCGCTTCGGCGGAGCTTTGAAAGGGGCGCGGCGGCTTTTGCTGACCGCGCCCTTTTTGCAAGCAACACAGGTCCGTGGCAGAGCCTGTCACGAAAACGATAGAGAGAGGCCACAGAACGCCCCAATGGATTCGATCGACACCATCCTCGACAAGCTCGAAAGCGTTTACGATGCTGCCGTCACGCGGCTGCGCGCCGATGTCATCGCCTTCGGTCGCGACCGGACGCTGCCTCCGCCCGAACGCCGCACCGACGGGTCCTATACCTATCCCGAACTGCGCCTGCGCTATCGCGGGGGCGAACAGCCGGAGGGGCGCCGCCGCGCCTTCGGCCGCCTGAACGCGCCGGGTCTCTACACCACCACCGTCACCCGCCCCGCTTTGTTTCGCGACTATCTCGCCGAACAGCTTGCGCTGATCTCGAGCAATTACGAGATCGAGGTCGAAGTCGGCTCCTCGCGCCAGGAAATGCCGTTCCCCTACGTGCTCGACGGCGCGGCGGGTGCGGAACTGGCGGGGGTCGATCCCAACGAGATCGCGCGCCATTTCCCCTCGACCGACCTCGCCGACATCGGCGACGAACTGGCCGACGGGATCGAACTGGACAATCCCGACGATCCGATCCCGCTGTCGCTGTTCGACGGATTGCGCACCGATTTCAGCCTCGCCCGGCTCGCGCACTATACCGGCACCGATCCCGAGCATTTCCAGCGTTTCATCCTGTTCACGAACTATCACCGCTATGTTGACGAATTCGTCGACTGGGCGGGCGCGCAGCTCGGCAGCAATGGTTGCTCGGCGCTCGCGGGTGCGGGCGGCATGATGCTGACCGAAAAGACCGAAAATGCGCGCGAGCAGCTTTCCGATACCGCATGGCGCCGCCACCAGATGCCCGCCTATCACCTGGTGGGCGAGAACCGCAGCGGGATCACGCTGGTCAATATCGGCGTCGGCCCGAGCAACGCCAAGACGATCTGCGATCATCTCGCGGTGCTGCGTCCTGAAGCCTGGCTGATGATCGGCCATTGCGGGGGCCTGCGCCCCAGCCAGAAAATCGGCGATTACGTGCTCGCCCACGCTTATCTGCGCGACGACCACGTGCTCGATCCGGTCCTGCCGCCCGAAATCCCCCTCCCCGCCATCGCCGAAGTCCAGCAGGCGTTGGCAGGCGCGGCGGAACAGGTGTCGGGCGAACACGGCAGCGATTTGAAGCGCCGGATGCGCACCGGCACTGTCGTGACGACGGACGATCGCAATTGGGAGCTGCGCTTCACCAGTTCGGCGCGGCGCATGTCGCTATCGCGCGCAGTCGGCGTCGATATGGAAAGCGCGACAATCGCCGGACAGGGATACCGCTTCCGCGTGCCCTACGGAACGCTGCTCTGCGTTTCGGACAAGCCTTTGCACGGCGAGATCAAGCTGCCAGGCCAGGCCAACCGCTTCTACGAACAGGCGATCGCCGCCCATCTCCAGATCGGCATCAGCGCCTGCCGGATGCTACGCGAGGAAGGCCCGAGACTGCACAGCCGCAAGCTGCGCGCGTTCAACGAGCCGCCGTTCAGGTGATAACCTGCAGTCTGGACTAGTCCGGAAAAGCGGTATCGGCGGCATTCCCGATCGCGACGGCAAAGGCGCGCACCGACATGAGAAATACCGGGGTGGGGATACCCTTGCCGGTCAGTACGTCCCAACGAATGACCATATCCTTGTCCTCGTCCAGAGACGCCTGGGCGTAGCGATACTGCGCGTTGAAGGCATCGACCTTCACCGCATCGATCTTACCATCGGTCTTGAAGCCGGCGTAAAACTGGATCGCGTCGCACTCATCGTGCGTTTCCTCGTTGCAGCCGTAAAAGACCAGATCGGTGTTATAGCCCGCTAATTCGGTCGAGATCAGCGGATCGCCTTGGCTGTCCGTACTCAACTCAGCCTCATAACCGGCAAATTCGAGTATCTTCACCATCGTCGCCGGATCGTTCGCGCTGACCATGTCCTGCGCAAGAACGGGTGCAGCGGAAAGGGTGCACGCAGCTGCAATCATATATTTGAACATCAATTTTCCCCCTGAAACCCCTGGTCGATCAATCAACCCGCCCCCTTGGTCTTCGTCTTTCCCTCTTTGGCCTTCGAGGCCATGAAGTCGATAATCATGCCCGCAATGTCCTTGCCGGTCGCGTTTTCGATCCCCTCCAGGCCGGGCGAGGAGTTGACCTCCATGATCACCGGGCCGTGATTGCTGCGCAGCATGTCCACGCCGCAGACATTGAGGCCCATGCGCTTGGCGGCGCTTACGGCGGTCGAGCGTTCGGCGGGGGTGATCTTGATCAGCTCGGCGCTGCCCCCGCGATGGAGGTTCGAGCGGAAATCGTCCGCCGCGCCGGTGCGCTTCATAGTGGCGACCACCTTGCCGCCGACTACCAGCGCGCGGATATCCGTGCCGCCCGCTTCCTTGATGAATTCCTGTACCAGGATGTTGACGTTCGCGCCGCGAAACGCCTCGATAACAGATTTCGCGCTCGACATCGTCTCGGCGAGCACGACCCCGATCCCTTGTGTCCCTTCGAGCAGCTTGATGACCACTGGCGGGCCCTTGACCGCCTTGATGATCTCCTCCGCCTGCTTGGGATCGTTGGCATAGGCGGTCAGCGGCAGGCCGAGCCCGTGCTTGGCCAGGATCTGCATCGAACGCAATTTGTCCCGGCTGCGCCCGATGGCGACGCTTTCGTTGAGCGGCCAGCAGCCACGCATCTCGAACTGGCGCAGGATGGCAAGGCCGTAATTGGTGATCGAGGCGCCGATGCGCGGGATCACCGCGTCATAGCCGACGCATGGCTCGCCGTTATAATAAACCTCGGGTCGGTGGCTCGCGATGTGGACGGTGCAGCGCGTGGTGTTGAGGATGTCGAGCGAATGCCCGCGCTCCTCCGCCGCCTGCTGCAAGCGTTTGTGCGAATAGAGATTGGCGTTGCGCGCCAGCATCGCAATTTTCATGGAGCGATCCTTACGGTTTGTGACCCTCGACCGGCTTGCGGCCCGGTGTCTGCATCCAGGAATGACCCGAATCGACGACAAAGCGGCGTCTAAGCGAAGATCGTCCGATCAGCATCGGAAATCGCATATCGGCCCGGTTGGCGAGGCTGATTTCGGCGCGGAATTCGACGTCGCCGATTCTGAGCGGCGTCTTGATGATGCGGCGCCGCTGGGTCTTGCCGTTGGAGCTGGTGATCCCGCGCCAGTCCACATGCACCGCCTCGCACACCTGGCGGACGTGCTGCTGCGGGAAATCGACGGCGAAGCGGACGAATTGCTCGCCGTCACGCTCATATTCGTCGAGCACGGTCGCGTGAAGCGAAGACGTGCGCGCGCCGGTATCGATCTTGGCGGGGAGGTTATGAAGGCCGAGATCGGGCAGATGCACCAGCTCGCGCCAACCCACCACTGGAAGGGCCGCTCTAGCCATCCGCGCCTCCCAGGATCGCCAGGCCGTCGCCGCCATCGCCGCCGGAGAAGCGGCGCAGCACCTTGCCGGTCGAAAAATCGACCTCGGCGATCGTGTCCGTGCCGGTTTCGGCGACGTAGATCCGCTCGCCATCGGGTGACCATAAAATCGTAACCTGGAAACGCTCCTGCGCCTCGTCACGGCTCGAAACCCCGATCTGGCGTGCGACCGTACCGGATCGCAGATCGATCACGGAAAGGGCGCCATCGGCCAGGTCGGAGGTGATTGCGAAATCGCCTTGGGGTCGAATTGCGATCCGCAGCGGGAAATCGCCGACAGGAATGGTCCGGCGGACCTCCATGGATTGCGGCGCGATCGCATAGACCTCGTCCGATCCGCGGGCCGAGACATAGAGCGTTGCGCCATCCCCCGACAGCGCGATCCCCTCGGGCTCGATCCCGACCTCGACCGATTGCGGGGCGCGGCGCGTGAGGAGGTCGATCCGCGTGACCGTCTTCGATCCGAGATCGGTGGTCCAGGCATGGCGGGCGTCGGGCGATACGACCAGCATATGCGTCCCCTCCTGACCGCTGCCATATTCGAAGGTTTCCGCCGTGCCGAGCGGGTCCCTGACCCAGAAGACCGATTTGCGCCCTTCCGCCGTCGCGTAGAGATCGCGGTTCGCAAGCCAGACGATACCGTGCGGGCG
Organism: Qipengyuania pelagi; assembly: GCF_009827295.1. Classification (NCBI taxonomy): domain Bacteria; kingdom Pseudomonadati; phylum Pseudomonadota; class Alphaproteobacteria; order Sphingomonadales; family Erythrobacteraceae; genus Qipengyuania; species Qipengyuania pelagi. Next base: position 1,262,819 of record NZ_WTYD01000001.1, read on the forward strand.
AGCATTTTCGCCAAGCTCGATGGTCTTGACCTTCGCGAGATCGCCGGTGCGGAAGATGTCGAGCGTGGTGCCGCCATAACAGGCGAGCGCGACATGTGCCCCGTCGGGCGAGGTGGCGAGTTCGTGCGGATTGGCGCAACTCGCGACCCGTGCGGTTTCACGGCCCGTGGCAAGATCGATCCGCGCCAGCGTGTTGCCGAACTTGCCCGCGACGAACAGCGCGCCCGTGGCGTCGCTTTCGAGGAAAGCCCGCTCTCCAAAAGGGCCAACCGGCGCGCACCCGGCCAGCCCGGCCAATCCAGCCGCCGCGATTATCGAGATACGCGAAATCATCGGAAAAATGCGCCCCTCCCTCGTTCTTCAATCCATACCTGACCGCGCATTCCGCGCAAATCAAGCGGGCGAGCCCAGCCAGTCCGCCATCGCCCGTCCGAGATCGGGCTTGGTAACGCTGCCCATATGCGTGCCTGGAACCTCCATGAAGTCCGCATTGGGGAGCAAATTCGCAAGCTCCTCGGCCGATCCATTGTCCCGGTCCTCGTCACCACAGACCACGAGGGTCGGCATGGTGACGCGCTCGAGCAGAGCGAGATCAAGATCGGGCATCGAACCAAGAAGATGCCGCGCGGCAACCCGGTCCGTGCCCTGCGATTTCAGGAACTGCATCGAGAAATAGGCGGGATCGCCTTTCGGGATCGCGTCGAATTCGTCGATCACGCGGCGGAAGAACGCCGCGCGTTTCGCCCATTCGCCGAGGCCCGCCGTGCCCATCCCGCCGACGATCAGCCGCGCCGGTTCGAGCACGCCGTGTGCGACGGCGTGGAGCGAGGTGCGCGCGCCGAGAGAGAAGCCGCCGAGGTCGTAATCGGTCAGCCCAAGCTGATCGACGAGTGCCGCCGCGTCGCGCACCAGGACATTGTCGGGATAGGCCTCGGCCTCGCGCGGAGCGGCGCTGTCGCCGTGAACCCGGAAATCGAGCATCAGGACCTCGTAACCCTGACCAGCGATGCGTTCGGCATGACCGAAGCGGATCCAGTTCATCTGCGCGCTTGAGAAGAGCCCGTGCAGGAGCACTATCGGCCTGCCCTCGCCCATGCGATGCAGGGCCAGACGGGTGCCGTCGAAGCTCTCGAAATGGTCTGTCGTCAATGTCATGTCAGCGGAAGAAACAGGTCGCACCGGAATAAAGCGCCTCCACCGTTCGCGAGCCTTCCGGCCCTGTCAGGAACCCGGAAATGCCTTCTTCAGTCGTAAATTCGTCACCGAGCGTGCTATCCATCGCCTCGACCGCGTAGGCTGCATCGAGCGCCGCTTCGTCCGAACCGATGGATATGTCTTCGGCGGTGGCGATCGCTTTGGGCTCACCCTCGTTCGTAGTGAGGAACCAGCCTTCCAGCCTGCCTGCCTGGAAATTCACGGTCAGGCCTCCGGGGAAACTCGTCGAGCTGACCGCGCCCGCGCCGCATTCATCGTTGCGACTACGATCGACGATGGGGCCGAGTACCCCCGCCAATTCGCTCTCCACCGCGTCTCGCGGGCTGTCGAAGGCCAGATAGGTTCCCTGTGCGCCGGTAATCTCCACCCCGTCGGCGCGAAGCCGGACCTCGGCACCCGGTTGTTGGACGCCCGCCTCCATATTCGCGAGACCCTGCGCGCTCTCCTCCTCGCTCACCTGCTGGCACGCCGCGATAGCGACGAGGCTGACGAGCAGAGGGCAGAAGCGGGCGGACATCACCCTTTCTTAAGGCATTCACGCCCCAGGAGTTCCGCGATCTGCACCGCGTTCAGCGCCGCGCCCTTGCGCAGATTGTCGGAGACGCACCAGAGATTGAGGCCGTTCTCCACCGTCGGGTCCTCGCGCACGCGGCTGATATAGGTCGCGCTGTCGCCTGCGGCCTCTACCGGCGTGATGTATCCCTCGTCCTCGCGCTTGTCGACGAGCATACAGCCCGGCGCCTCGCGCAGGATGTCCTGCGCCTGTTCGGCACTGATCTCGTTTTCGAATTCGATGCTGACCGCCTCGGAATGGCCGACGAAGACGGGAACGCGCACGCAGGTGGCGGTGAGCTTGATCTTGGGATCGAGGATCTTCTTCGTCTCGACAACCATCTTCCACTCTTCCTTGGTCGAACCATCGTCGAGGAAGACGTCGATATGCGGGATCACGTTGAAAGCGATCTGCTTGGTGAACTTCACCGGCTCGACCGTGTCGCCCACGAAGATCGCGCGGCTCTGCTCGAACAATTCGTCCATCCCGGCCTTACCCGCGCCGGAGACCGACTGATAGGTCGAGACCACGACGCGCTTGATAGTGGCGGCATCGTGCAACGGCTTCAGCGCGACGACGAGCTGCGCGGTCGAGCAGTTGGGGTTGGCGATGATGTTGCGCTTCTTGTAATCGTGGATCGCGTCCGGGTTCACCTCAGGCACGATCAGCGGCACATCGGGGTCCATGCGATAGAGCGAGCTGTTGTCGATCACGACGCAGCCCGCCGCCGCCGCCTTGGGCGCATATTCCTTGGCCGGGCCGCTGCCCGCGGCGAACAGCGCGATATCCCAGCCGTTCCAGTCGAAATATTCGATGTTCTGGCATTTGAGCATCTTGCCGGTGTCGCCGAACTCGACCTCAGAGCCCTGGCTGCGGCTGGAGGCGACCGCGGCCACCTCGTCGCAAGGGAAGCCCCGCTCCGCCAGCACCATCATCATCTCACGCCCGACATTCCCCGTCGCGCCGACCACGGCTACCCGATAACCCAAAGCAAATCTCCAATTCCTGTACGGGGCCGAGATAGCGGCTGATATTGGACCCGCAAGGGCACAATGGCTGGGGCGCCGCCAATGCGGGCTATCAGAGCGGCCCCCGGTCTGCGTCCGTTCACTCGGGCGGCGTCACCCCGTGGCTTTCGAGGAAGCGGAACACGGTGTTGTAACGGTGCGGCGAGATATTCTCGCCCGACACACGGTGGGTGTAGCCGGGATAGAGCATCATTTCGAACGGCACATTGGCTTCCTGCATTTCGGCGATGATCGCGGTCGCGTTTTCGAACACCACATTGTCATCCGCCATCCCGTGGATAATCAGCAGCGGATCGCTGATCTTGGTCGCATCCGGGAGCGCCGAGGCGGCCTTGTAAGCTGCCGCATCGCCCTGCGGTGTGCCCATGTAGCGTTCGGTGTAATGCGTGTCGTAAAGCGCCCAATTTGTCACCGGCGCACCGCTGATCCCGGCAGCATAGAGGCCCGGATCGGCCTCGAGCTGCTTCAGGGTCATGTATCCGCCATAGGACCAGCCATCGATCGCGATCTTGTCGGGATCGACGAAATCGAGCGTCTTGAGATATTCCGCCCCCGCCTTCTGGTCGCGCACCTCGACCCCGCCCATCGCGCGATAGATCGGCTGTTCGAACGCGACACCGCGATTGTTCGAGCCGCGATTGTCGAGCGCGAACCAGATATATCCCTTGTCGACGATCGCCTGCCTCAAAGCCCCGTCCCAGCCGCGATTGACGATCTGCGGCCCCGGCCCGCTATAATGGTAGAAATAGACCGGATAGCGCTTGCCCGGCTCCATCTCCGGCGTGACCATTTCCCAATAGAGCGGCGTGCCGTCCTCCGCCTCGATCTGCCCGTATTGGGTCGGGCGATGGCTGGCGAGATAGGGGGCATAGGGATGGTCGGCGTCGAGCGCATTCTCCTCCACCCATGCCAGCCGCTCGCCTTCCTGATTGGCGAGATAGATCTGGCTCGGCGTATCGTCGTTCGAGCGGGTGACGAGCAGCGTCTGCCCCTTCCCGTCCATGGTCGCCGAATGGGTAAAACCCTTCTCGGTCAGGCGCCGGGGCGTCCCGATCGTGTCGCTGCCGTAATCGAGCGAATAGACATGCTGTTCGAGCGGATCATCCGCGCTCGTCGCGAGATAGAACAGGCGCTGCGCCGACTGGTCGACGCCGACGAGCCGTGTCACGACGAAATCGCCGCGCGTCAGCTGGCGCGATGTGCGCCACCCATCCGCGCCGGAATAGCGATAGAGGTGGCCGAAACCGTCGCGTTCCGACCACCAGATGAGGTCACCATTGTCGAGGATGCGGTAATTGTCGGACAGGTTGATCCAGTAATCGTCGGCTGCCGCCTTCTCGGCGAAGACGGGCGCGACATCGCCTGTCGCGGCATCGACGCGCAGCACGTCCATATGCGTCTGCGCGCGATTCTGCCGCTGGACGTAAAGCGCGCTGCCATCCGGTGCCCAATCCACACGGGCGAGGTAGAAATCGGTCGGATCGCCTCCGGTATAAACATCGGGATGCTGGAAATCGCCGAGATCGACCTTCACCCGATTGCCGCCATCGGGGTCCATCACGAACAGTTCGACATCGGCGTTCTCGCTGCCCGCGACGGGATAGCGCTGGTCGAAGACGCGTGTGCCCGTCGCGCCGATCGCCGCGCGGGTGACGACGCCGACCATGCTCTCGTCGAAGCGTTCGACCGCGATACGCCTGTCGTCGGGGCTCCACCAATAGCCGGTGAGACGAGCCATTTCTTCCTGCGCGACGAATTCCGCCTCACCCCAGCGGACGTTCTCGTTCGATTCTTCTGGCGTAATCGGCGCGGACTCCTCGCCCACTTCGCCGACCCAGAGCCTCCGATCGCGCACGAAGGAGACATAGGCCCCCGTCTCGCTCAGCGCGGGGTTGAGCTCGCTTTCCTCGGTATCGGTCAGGCGCACGACCTCGCCATCCAGACGCGCGAGATAGAGATCGCCATCGAGCGGGACGAGCACGCCCTCCCCGTCACTCGCCCACTGATAGGTGATGATCCCCTTGAGACTGCCGACACGCGCGCGTTCGCGCTGCATCTTCTCGTCCTCGGACAATTCGCGGCCCGAGCCCAGTTTCTCGCTGTCGACCAGCATCGCCCATTCGCCGCTCTCCCGATCGTAGGCCCACAGATCGTAGCGTTCGCGATCATTCTCGCGATTGCGCAGCAGGGTGAGATAGCGCCCATCCGGCGACAGCTTCGCCTGGCGCGGGCTCGGCCCGTCGAGGCTGGGCGAGGCGAAGACACGCTCGAAGGTGAGGTCGGCGCCCTGGCTCATCGCGCTGTCCTGCGCGAGAACGGGCGCGGCGATGGGAGCAGTGGCGAGGAGGATGGCGGCGGTGATGACATAGCGCATGGCAAGAAAGGCGTCCCGTGATTGCGTATCGGAGCGCAGCCTAGCCGGGTTGGGATTTGCCGCAAGCGTTGTCGGGTTGGTTTCACGCGAAGCCGCGAAGGCACGAAGATCGTGCGACCGACCGCCGGAGGCATTCCTTTCCTGCAACCCGCCAGTAATTTGAGGGCGGCTTCGCCGCTAATAAGGCATCTTCGCGACTTCGCGTCTTCGCGTGAACCCTCGAAGCTCACAACGAAAAAGGGCCCGGCGGTCGCCCGCCGAGCCTTAAATTTCGATCGCGAAAGGCTTACGCCTTGGGCGAAACCGTCTTGCGCTCGGCGATACGCGCGCTCTTGCCGGTGCGGCCGCGCAGGTAATACAGCTTGGCGCGACGCACCACGCCGCGACGGACCACGGTGATGCTGTCGACGATCGGCGAATAGAGCGGGAAGACGCGTTCCACGCCCTCGCCGAAGCTCATCTTGCGCACGGTGAAGTTGGACCCCATGCCGCGGTTCGAACGGGCGATCACCACGCCTTCGAAGTTCTGCACGCGCTCGCGCTGGCCTTCGACGACCTTCACGCCGACGCGCACGGTGTCGCCCGCGCGGAATTCCGGAATATCCTTGCCGAGATTTTCAATCGCTTCGGCTTCGAGCGTCTGAATCAGGTTCATTGCCTGGTCCCTTAATCGTTTCGCCGCGCGCCAGAGGCAGGCTGGTCCCGAGCGCCACTGTAGCGCTCCCAAAGGTCCGGCCTGCGTAACCGTGTGTCTTCCTCCGCGCGGGCTTTCCTCCACGCGGCGATTTTCGCATGATCCCCCGATCGCAGCACTTCGGGGATCGTGCGCCCTTCCCAGTCTTGAGGTCGGGTGTATTGCGGGTATTCGATGAGGCCGTCCTCGAACGACTCCTCGACCCCGCTACAGGCCGCGCCCATTACGCCCGGAAGCAGGCGAATGCAAGCGTCGAGTATGGCGATCGCGGCGGTCTCTCCGCCCGACAGGACGATGTCGGCGAGGCTCACCTCTTCGACCTGCGGATAGGCGTCGAACAGGCGCTCGTCGAAGCCTTCGAACCGGCCGCACAGGATGGTGACGCCGGGCCCCGCCGCGATCGCGCGGATGCGCTCCTGCGCGATCGGTTTTCCGCGCGGCGTCATGGCGAGTATGGGCCGCTCGTCGCTCACACTTTCGAGTGCGCGTCCGAGCACGTCGGGCTTCAGCACCATGCCCGCCCCGCCCCCTGCGGGCGTGTCATCGACCGTGCGGTGCCGGTCAGTCGCGAAGTCGCGGATCTGCACCGCCTCGCACGACCAATCGCCCCGCTCCAAGGCACGCCCCGCCAGCGACACGCCGAGCGGGCCGGGGAACATTTCGGGATAGAGCGTCAGGATGGTGGCGGCGAAGGTCATGCGGCGCGTCCTACCGGGACTTGGCGCCCAATTCCATCCTGCCGCGCAAGGCCAGCGTCAGCGCGTAATCTCGCCTTGATGTGCTATCCGCCTGCTGCCGAGCACCCTCCCCGTCGCGACCGACGCCCCGACGCCAAGCGTCATCAGCCCGGCTGCGGCCAGCAGGTCAGGCCCATAGAGCGTGACACTGTCCGCCTCGGTCAGCCGCGTAGCCAATAGCGCCGCCAACGGAACCGTCCCAGCGAAGGCATGGCGCAGCTTCGGACCGATCGAGGGCGATACCTTGGCCAGCGCGGCGCTCAGGCCGACGGATATCGCGCCATAAGCCCCCGCGATAAATATGGCGCTGTCGAAAATGTCCATCTGATCCTCCCTGTCTCGCGCGGTCTGGCATGGCGCGCAGGCCCGACCAAGGATGCACACGGTGAAGGACCGATTCCGCTCGGCGAACGGCACTCAAGGCCGCCCTATGCGTACAGCACTCATGGACATGGACGATTGCATCATCGTGGGCGCCGGCCCCGCCGGGCTGACCGCCGCGATCTATCTGGCGCGCTTCCATCTTGCGATCCGCCTGTTCGATTGCGGCACGAGCCGCGCCAGCTGGATTCCGACCAGTCATAACCATGCTGGCTTCCCAGACGGGATCAATGGCGAGGAATTGTTGGAGCGGATGCGCGATCAGGCGGCGAAATACGGCGCGTTGCGTGAACCGAGGCGCGTGACCGGGCTCTCCAAGCAAAGCGAGGTTTTCGAGGTCGAATGCGGCGACGAGACCTATCGCGCCCGCACGGTCCTGCTTGCGACCGGCGTGGTGAACAATCGGCCCGATGGGATTGACGAAACTCTTCACGCCGAAGCGCTGTCTCGCGGCCTCCTGCGCTATTGCCCGATCTGCGACGGATACGAGGTGACCGACAAGCGGGTGGCCGTCATCGGCACAGGCGACCACGGCACCGCAGAAGCACAATTCCTGCGGGGTTACACCGCTGATGTCACTCTGATCAGCCCGCACGGCGACCACGATCTGGACGATCAATGCTCCCGCGCGCTCGACGATGCGGGGATCGCGCGTGTCGCGGGGCCATGCGGCGGCTTCGCGATCGAACAGGGCCAGCTGGCGGTCGATATCGCCGAGGGACGCCTGGCGTTCGACAGCATCTATCCCGCGCTGGGTTCGCAAATCCGTTCTGACCTTGCCGTGGCGTGCGGCGCCGATGTCAGCGAGGAGGGCTGCATCCTTGTCGGCGATCATCTCGAAACGAGTGTCCCCGGCCTGTTCGCGGCGGGAGATGTGGTGGTGGGCCTCGACCAGATCAGCCACGCCATGGGTCAGGCAGGCGTCGCGGCGACGACGATCCGCAATCATCTGGCCGAAGAACGTCCGCTGCGGCGCTGACAGGGTTCAGTCGAGGAAATCCGCGCTCACGATCAGGCGCTCGCCATTCCATTCAGGAACGGCGGCGGTTGTGAGGGGGACCATGAAAGTCTTGCCGTCCGGCTTCTCGATCTCGACGATGTCGGTCGCGCCGAAATTCTCGACCGCACGGACAGTGCCGACGGCCTCGCCATTATCGGCGATCGCGGGCAGGCCGACGAGATCGGAGTGGTAGAATTCGCCTTCGCCGAGCGGCGGGAGGTCTTCGCGTGCAACCGACAACGTAGTGCCGCGCAGCTTTTCGGCAGCGGTCCGGTCGCCAACGCCAGCAAACCGAGCGATCGCGCCGCCCTTGTTGTCGGAGCGCAGCTTCGTGAGCTTGAGCGCGCCGTCATTGAAGGATTTGTGCGCTTTGAGGCTTTCCAGCCCGTCCCCCAGCAGCTTCAGCCGCACCTCGCCCGCGACGCCATGGGCGCCGGTAATGGCAGCGAGGGTGATGGGATCGCGAGACATGCCTGCCGCCTGGATCGGTCCCGACCTCGCTCAACGACCAATGGCGTCGAGCGAAGTCGGGATAATATCCGAAATCAGCCCTCGGCCTTGTCTTCGGCTTCGCCAGCAGTCTCGGCGCTTTCAGCAGCGGCGCCTTCGTCGGCACTCGCTTCCGCGGTTTCTTCCTCGGCCGGAGCATTGGCTTCGGCTTCGGCGGCCTTCTTGGCTTCCTCGGCTTCAGCAGCCTTGGCGGCCTTTTCCTCGGCGCGTTCCTTGGCGGCTTCGCCCGGCTCGCCCTTCTTGGGGTTGTTGCGCGCGGCACGCTCGACGATGCCCGCCTTGTCGAGGAAGCGGGCGACGCGGTCCGAAGGAACGGCGCCGACGCCGATCCAGTGGCGCGCGCGATCTTCGTCGATCTTCACGCGGGCTTCGTCGTCCTTGGGGAGCATCGGGTTGTAGGTGCCGATCTGCTCGAGATACTTGCCGTCGCGCGGGGCGCGGCTGTCGGACACGACTATACGGTAATACGGACGCTTCTTGGCGCCACCGCGCGAGAGACGGATTGCAACTGCCATTTTATGTCACCTTTCGAATGTAAAAATCTGAAATCACTTCTTTTTCAATAATCGTGCAAGATCGGGCGGAAGCGTGTCGGGATCGACGCCGGGACCCTTCCCGCCGCCGCCGCCACCGGGCAGGCCGGGCATTCCCCCGCCGCCCATTCCACCGAGGCCTCCGCCGCCGCCGAACAGCGCGCCGAGGCCCTTCAATCCGCCCATCTTTCTGATCTGCTTCATGGCACGGCCCATCTCCTGGTGCATCTTGAGCACCTTGTTGACGTCCTGCACCTGCGTGCCCGAACCTGCCGCCACGCGCTTCTTGCGCTTGGCGTTCATCAGTTCGGGGCGCTTCCTTTCCTTCGCGGTCATGGAGCCGATGATGGCGTCCATGTGCAGCAGCACCCGGTCGTCCATATTGGACGCCGCCATCGCCGCCTTCGCCTTCTTCATGCCCGGCATCATGCCCGCCAGCATTCCAAGCCCGCCCATGTTCTGCATCTGCCTTAACTGCATCCGCAGATCGTCGAGGTCGAACTGGCCCTTCGCCATCTTCTTGGCGAGCGCTTCGGCGTCTTCCTGCTTGACGGTGGCCGCCGCCTTTTCGACCAGGCTGACGACATCGCCCATGCCGAGGATGCGGCCCGCCACGCGCTTCGGGTCGAAGGCCTCGATCGCATCGAGTTTCTCGCCGGTGCCTGCGAACTTGATCGGCTTGCCGGTGACGAAGCGCATCGACAGCGCCGCGCCGCCGCGCGCATCGCCGTCCATCCGGGTGAGCACCACGCCGGTCAGCGGCACCTCGTCGGTGAAGCTCTTGGCGACATTGACAGCGTCCTGCCCGGTGAGGCTGTCGACGACGAGCAGCACTTCGGTGGGCGTCGTGACAGAGGCGACCGCCTTCATCTCCGCCATCAGCGCCTCGTCGACATGGAGGCGGCCCGCCGTGTCGAGCAGGAGGACGTCGGCGTTCTGCAATTTCGCGCTTTCGAGCGCGCGGCGCGCGATATCGACCGGCTGCTGGCCCTGGACGATCGGCAGGGTCGCGACATCGACCTGCGTGCCGAGCACCTGAAGCTGTTCCTGCGCGGCCGGACGATTGACGTCGAGCGAGGCCATCAGCGCCTTCTTGCCGTGCTTTTCACGGATCAGGCGTCCAAGCTTGGCGGTGGTGGTGGTCTTACCCGAGCCTTGCAGGCCGACCATCATGATGACGACCGGCGGCTTGGCCTCGAGCTTCAGCTTGCCCGCATCGCCATCGGCATCGTCACCGCCGCCGAGCATGGCGGTCAGCTCGTCATCGACGATCTTGATGACCTGCTGGCCGGGGGTGACCGAGCGCAGCACGTCCTGCCCGATCGCGCGTTCGGTGACCGCATCGATGAAGCGGCGCACGACGGGCAGCGCCACGTCGGCTTCGAGCAGGGCGATCCGCACCTCGCGCATCGCATCGCGCACGTCCTGCTCGGACAAAGCGCCGCGACCTTTCAGCCGATCGAAGACGGAGCCGAGACGGTCGGACAGAGTGTCGAACATGGTCTTTCAACTCCTTGCGCGCCGATGGCGCCGGATCAAACGCGAAAAACGCCGGCGGACGAGAACTCGTCGGCCAGCGTTGCGAATTCAGGCGAATCCGGCTTTGTCGTATGGGCCGTAACAGCCCGGAAATTCAGTCGAATGGTGGAGCCTAGCGGGATCGAACCGCTGACCTCTACAATGCCATTGTAGCGCTCTCCCAGCTGAGCTAAGGCCCCGCGCCATTCGTCGCCCGCCGGACGGAGCCGGTGGGCAGGACGCGCCCTCTATAATCAGGGCGCGTCCGTTGCAAGTCAAAAAACTCGGCCCGACTCAGCTTTCTTCCTCGTCGTCGTCACCCTTGCCCTTCGACACGCCGAGATCGTCGTCGCCGCCGAGATCGACCTCGTTGTCGGGCGAATCCTCGTCATCGTCGATATCGTCGAGATCGTCATCGGCCAGATCGCTGTCCGCCTCGCCGTCCTTGTCCTTCTTCTCTTCCTCGAAGGGGATCGGCTGCTTGGACTTCAGGACGGGCTCCGGCGTCCATTCCTCACCGCATTCGATGCAGGTGACGGGATCTTCCTTGTTCAGATCGTAGAAGCGGGTGCCGCATTTCGGGCAGGTCCGCTTGGTGCCCCATTCCGGTTTGACCATGTGTAATCCTTGGCTTGGCGCCCCCGGCACGATGCCGCAGGGCGATGAAATCGTTACGTCATGATGGGAACCTGCGCTGCATTCGGCAAGGCAGGAATCAACAGCGCGCGCGCCTTGCCAGAACGGCCCCCCACTGTCAAAGCGCGGGTCCTCACCCCTGCCAGCCTTACCGGACCCTACCGTGACCGCCCATCGCTTCCTGCCCACCGGCCCGCTTACCGGACGCATCCGCGTGCCGGGCGACAAGTCTATCAGCCACCGCGCCCTGATGTTCACGGCGCTCGCCATGGGCCGCAGCCGGATCGAAGGGCTGCTCGAAGGTGAGGATGTCCTCGCGACCGCCGCCGCCCTGCGCATGATGGGCGCCTCGATCGCGCAAGAAGGAGACGCGTGGGTGGTCGACGGAGTCGGGGTCGGCGGCTTGCTGGAACCGGACGGCCCGCTCGACATGGGAAACAGCGGCACCTCCGCAAGGCTCCTGATGGGGCTCTTGGCGAGCCACGGCTTCACCGCGAGCATGGTCGGCGATGCCAGCCTGTCGAAGCGCCCGATGGGCCGCGTGACGGAGCCGCTGTCTCAGATGGGCGCGAGCTTCCAGTCCGCAGGCAACCGCCTTCCGATCATCATCGAGGGCGCGCATCCCGCCGTGCCGATCGAATACCGCCTCCCGGTGGCGAGCGCGCAGGTCAAGAGCGCGGTGCTGCTCGCTGCGCTCAACACGCCCGGAACGACGCGCGTGATCGAGCCCGTGCCGACCCGCGACCATACCGAACGGATGCTGCGAGGGTTCGGCGTCGACGTCGCGGTGAGCGAGCAGGATGGAGAGCGCCTCATTTCGATCACCGGCCCGGCCGATCTCGAACCCTGCGACGTCGTGGTCCCCGGCGACCCCTCCTCCGCCGCCTTCTTCGCGGTCGCGGCCAGCGTGGTGCCCGGAAGCGATCTCGTGATCGAGAATGTCGGCCTCAATCCGACGCGCGACGGGATCTACAAGGTGCTCGAACAGATGGGCGCGAATATCGAGGAGCTGGATTCGCGCGAGGTGGGCGGCGAGCCGGTCGCCGATCTGCGCGTGCGCCATGCGCGGCTGAGCGGTGTCGAGGTCGACCCTGCCCTCGCCCCCAGCATGATCGACGAATTTCCGGTCCTGTTCGTGGCCGCGGCCCTGGCGGACGGGACGACCGTCACCAGCAGGCTGGAGGAATTGCGCGTCAAGGAGAGCGACCGCCTTGCCGCCATGGCCACCGCGCTCAGCGCGATCGGCGCGAGCGTGGAAGAACGCGAGGACGGTCTCGTCATTCAAGGCAGCGCGGGCGCTCCGCTCGCGGGCGGCGGCCCGATCGCGACTCATCTCGATCACCGCATCGCCATGAGCATGGCGATCGCCGGGCTTGTCAGCCGCGATGGCGTGGCCGTCGACAGCGTGGACCCGATCGCGACGAGCTTCCCCAATTTCATGGACCTCATCGACGAGGCCGCGCGATGAACGAGGCGATCGACATCGCTACGCTCGTCGGTTTCGTGGGAATGGTCTGCATCATCGCGGCCTATGCCTATCTGACGTGGAAGCAGGAACCCAATCCCTTCATCCTCCACGGCACCAATCTGATCGGCGCGGCGCTGCTGACAGTATCGCTGCTGGTCCACACCAACTGGCCGAGCCTGATGCTGGAGGGGTTCTGGGCCGCCATCGCGATCTGGGGTCTTTTCAAGGCCATGCGCGACCACAGGAGAAAGACATGATCATCGCCGTCGACGGACCCACCGCTTCGGGCAAGGGCACCATCGCCAAAGCGCTGTCCGCCCATTTCGGCCTGCCCCATCTCGACACCGGCCTGCTCTACCGCGCGGTCGGACGGCAGGTGGCGCTCAACGGCGGGGACCCGGACGATGCGCAGGATGCGCTGGAGGGATGCACCTTCCCAGATACGCTGCTCGACGATCCCAGCCTGCGCAACGAGGAGACCGGCGGACTCGCCAGCCGCGTGTCGGTCCACCCGCCGGTTCGCGATGCGCTCTTCGAACGCCAGCGCGCCTTCGCGACGCAGGCGGGCGGCGCCATTCTCGATGGGCGGGACATCGGAACGGTGATCGCGCCCGAAGCGGAGGCGAAGCTGTTCGTCACCGCCAGCGTCGAAGCGCGCGCCCAGCGTCGCTTCCTCGAAATGCGCGAACGCGGCGTACGCGTGACGCTGCTGGAAATCGCGGATGATCTGAGGCGCCGGGACGAACGCGACCGCGAGCGCACGATTGCCCCGCTCATTCCCGCCGAGGACGCAATGGTGCTCGACACGAGCAGCCTTGGCCGGGACGAGGCCATAGAGGCGGCGATCGAGGCGGTCGAGCGCATGGCCGCCGCTGGCGGACGAACCGGATAAGCTTAACCGTGGCCCGCCTGCAGGACAGGGTCGCTCCACGCTTCACGGATCGCGTCGGGGCGGCAATCCTGTATTGTCAGGCCAAACTTTTCGGGTTCGACGACCCGCACGATCGCGTCGCTGGCGAAATCGTCGTCGATGACGATCTCTTCCGGCTCGATTCTGCACACGTCTTTGGCGGAGAAAAAGGCCAGCAGCAGCGGGCGTGAATTGCGCTTCGCATTATCCAGGACGACGCCGAGCCGCCCGCTGCGCAGCTCGACCACCAATCCGGGTGGAAACACGCCCATTGCCTGCATGAAGGCGAACAGCAGCTCGCGGTCGAACTGGCCGTTCCAGCGCCACATCGCCGTGACCGTTTCGGCAGGAGTCCATGCGCTTTTATAGACACGGTCGGAAGTAAGCGCGTCATAAACGTCGCAGATGGCGCCCACCCGCGCGGCTTCGGTCAATTCGTGTCCGGCGAGCTTGTGCGGATACCCCTTCCCATCGACTCGCTCATGATGATGCAGGCAGACGTCGAGTGCCATTTCGGGGACATTCGCGGTTTCCAAGAGCATGGCGTGGCCAAATTCGGGATGATGGCGGACCCGCTTCATCTCCTCTTCGGTGAGCGAGCCCGGCTTGTTCAGGATCGTGTCCTCCACGCCCATCTTGCCGATGTCGTGCAACAGACCGGCCATCCCGAAATCGCGGACATCTTCCTCGCTGCGCCCAAGATGGCGCGCCACATTGACCATCAAGGTGCAAACGGCAACCGAATGGAGATAGGTGTATTCGTCCTTCTTCTTGAGCCGAAGAATGTCGAGCAGCGTGCGGGGGGTGCGCTCGACCATCTCGATGACCTCGTCCACCAGACTGGTGATCTCAGGCATCCGAACCGCGCGCCCCAGGCGGACATCACTGCAGGCGCGCCGCATCGTCACCAGCGATTCGGCGACGAGTTCCTGAGCGCGTTCACGATCGCTCTTGCGCCGCCAGGGTTCGAACACCGGTCCACGCCGTGGCGGCTGGGCTATCGAACTGGGTCGCGCCGCTTTGGGGACGACCGCGACACGCGCAGGTTCCGCGGCTTTCGGTTCGGGCACTCGCGGCTTGTCCGGCCCGATACCCTTTTCATCGTCGATCACAACGGAGGGGATTTCCGCCTGGTTGATCCGTGCGACGTCCGCAGGCTTGACGACGAAGCGCGAGAACCAGAACGGGTGATCCAGCCAGCTGCCACCAAATTTGGCGATATACATTCCCGCCCTGACATCTGACGGCGGAATGGTATGCAGCAATGTCTGACCCTCCTCTTTCGCCAGGCCGGAAAAGGCGCGGTGATCGACCGCGTTAAGCACTGGCAAACGCTAGGGTTTCATTCGATAAAAATTGGTAAATCGCGTAAATTTTGCGTATTAATTCTCAGATCATCCGATCGAGAAGCCGGCTGCCCTGGCTTCAGCGAGAATCTCGGCCTCGCTGAGTCGCTGGTGCGGGCCCTCGAGACGCGCCCAATTCGCCGCGTGATCCGCAAAGATTTCCCGATCTACGGCAACATCCTTCGCAGCGTCGAACAGTCCGGCGGAAAAGCTGCGATTCCCGGTTGGCAGGAAGCGAAACCAGAGCGTGCTTCCGCATCGCGAACAGAACGCTCTCTCGGCCCACTCGCTCGAGCGGAAGACCGTGACCATATCCTCACCCGATACGGTCGCTTCGTCGCCGGTCATCGCCGCATAGAATGCGCCACCCCAGCGCCGACACATGGCACACTGGCAGATCTCCAAACGATCCGCCGGTCTTTTGAGCTCGATCGAAACGGCTCCGCACAGGCACTGCCCTTCGATCGCGGCCTGCCCCGTCATTCCAGCGGCACGCCCGGTTCGTTCTTGCTGTTGCGGATGGTCAGCGACGTCTTCACGCTCGCGACATTGGGCGCAGGCGTCAGCTTGCTGGTCAGGAATTCCTGGAAACTCTGAAGATCACGGCTGACGATCTTAAGGATGAAATCGATCTCGCCATTGAGCATGTGCACCTCGCGCACCTCGGGCAGATCGTTCATCGCCGCCTCGAATTCGCGCAGCGCGCTTTCGGCCTGGCTCTTCAGGCTGACCATGGCGAACACCGTGATCGAGAAACCGAGCGAGGCGGGATCGAGTTCGGCGTGATAGCCGCGGATCACGCCTTCTTCCTCAAGCGCGCGAACGCGCCGCAGGCAGGGCGGAGCGGTCAGCCCGACACGATGGGCGAGTTCGACATTCGTCACGCGCCCTTCGCGCTGCAGTTCGGTAAGCAATTTGCGATCGATCGCGTCGAGATTGGCCATGCGTCCCCCGCCCCAAACACTGTGGCACCAGTTCAGATTTGATGCCGAAACATGAAATGTAACCTGCGTAGAAATGCGCGCAAGACTAATATTATTGTTTGTGCCCGCAATCGTCTCGTATTGCAACGCCGCCGCAACATTCCGGTAAGGTTGTTCGTTGACTGTGTATGAGGGATAGCGGTGGCAGGGTTGGAACTGCCCCTCACGCTACGGCGTGGCGCCCATCAGCCGGAGTAACGATGCTTTTCGACGATCGCCTTGCCACAGTGCTGCGCCATCGCGCCACGGGCGGTCGGGCGGCGCGCACGCAATATCGGCAATTGCTCGATCTGCTCGGCAGCGCGCAGAGCGCATCCGAAGAACATGGCGGCGATCCTAGCATTACGGCCGCCGCCCATCTCCGTCTGGCCGCCCTGTCCGACCTGGTGCCTGCGGCCGAGCGGGCGCGGATCATAACGGAAGGCGGCAAGCGCATCCGCAATCCGCGTCTCGTGGAATGGTTCGCCCAGGCCGAACCCGAAATCGCGGCAAGCGCGCTGGCACGGTCCGCCCTGACGGAAGCCGAGTGGGTGGAGCTCATCCCCGGATTGCCGATCCGCGCGCGCGGGTTCCTGCGCCACCGCAACGATCTGCCCCGAAATGCAGTGGCAGTCCTCGATCGCCTCGGCGTGAGCGACCGTGGCCTTCCCGAACCTGAAAAGGCTACCGCCGAGCCCGGCGCCACGCCCCCCCCTATTGCCGAGCCCAGGCAGGACAGGCTGCTGGAAACCGCAGCCGTACGGGTAGAGAGCACTCCGCAGGTCGACACGGGCGCTCCGGGTATCGGCGATCTGGTCCGCAGGATCGAAGCCTTCCAGAAAGCACGCGATCCGGGCGAGCACGACAGGGTGCCAGACCGGAAGAAAGAAACCGAAACAGGCAATACCGACCCTCGCCTCCCATTGGGCGAGAAAAGCGGTCCGCGCCTCGGCAGCGGCTTTCCCGAGACGCGCCGCCCGCCCCTCGTGAACTTCGCCTTTTCGACCGATGTCGACGGCCGGATCGACTGGGCGGATGCGCCGGTCGCGCCGATGGTGGTGGGCACCGATCTTGTCGCACGGCACGCGTCGAACACCGCTGACGCAAAGGACGGTTTCGCCGCCGCTTTCTTCGATCGTCGCCCGATCCGCGACGCTGCGGTCACGATGACCGGGGCACAGCGCATTGCGGGCGAATGGCTGGTCGATGCCGCCCCGCGCTTCACGCAGAGCGGCGGGCGCTTCGAAGGCTATCTGGGGCGGTTTCGCCGACCCGCCGAAAACACGGCGCAGGACCGGGCCGCGGCGCAGGCTGATCGCATCCGGCAACTTCTCCACGAATTGCGCACGCCGGTTAACGCCATCCAGGGGTTCGCCGAAGTCATCCAGCAACAGCTGTTCGGCGCCACGCCCCACGAGTATCGCGCTCTGGCCGCCGCGATCGCGGGCGACAGCGCCCGGATGCTGGCGGGGTTCGACGAACTTGACCGGCTCGCCAAGCTGGAAGGCGGCGTCTCCGAAATGGAGGCCGGGGAGGCCGACATCGCCGCGATCCTGCGCCGCCAGAGCGACCAATTGCAGACCGTGCTGTCGCCGCGCGTGGCGCGGTTGGCGACGGCTTGGGCGCTGGAGCGTGCCGTGGTCGAAATCGCCGTGCAGGAAGCGGAACTGCTCTCCTGGCGTATTCTCGCGACGATCGCCTCGGCGACCGGCGCTGGCGAGACCGTCAGGATCGGCCTTACCGCGCAGGATGGTGCCCTGTGTCTGCGAAGCGCCCTTCCCCAAACGCTGGCCGCGGCGAAGGACATCTTTTCCACCGAAACCCGCCCGGTCGGCGGCGCTTTGAGCCCAGGCATTTTCGGCGCTGGCTTCGCGCTCAGACTGGCACGGGCGGAAGCGCGCGCGATCGGCGGCGATCTCTATCGGGAAGAGGACGATCTCCTGCTCTCGCTTCCGATCCTGACGTCTGTCGACAGCGCGCGGTCCTCACCGGACAGGGGTGGTGCGATCGGCGGCGACCTTCGCAAAGGGGCTGCGAACTGATATGGCAAGTCGACATCTGAATAGCATGGGCATCGAAACGCCAGCCATCGGCGCATCGAATGAACGCGGGGCCATGTCGGCGGGGGGCGATCGGGGCGTGAGCGGAAATCCATCGGCGTCTCTGCGCTCGGTCCCCGCGCCGCGCCAGAAGGCGCGCTTCGCGCCCGGCTTCGGGCAGCGTTCGCTGCTGACCGTCGATACCGAAGAGGAATTCGACTGGGAGGGCGATTTCAGCGCCAGCGACCATGGCCTCAAGCATCTCAAATCCATAGCCGAGTTCCAGCAATTTGCCGAAAATATCGGCGTGGTCCCAACCTATCTGATCGACTGGCCGATCGCCTCGTCGGGCCGCGCGCAGGAAATGCTCGGCGATTACGTCAGGCGCGGCACGGCGGAAATCGGCATCCAGCTTCACCCCTGGGTCAACCCGCCTTTCGAGGAGGATGTTAACCCGTATAACAGCTATGCCGGTAATCTCCCGCACGCGCTCGAACGTGAGAAATTCCTGCGCCTGCAGGAACGCATCATCGAACGCTTCAACTGTACGCCCCAGATCTATCGCGCGGGGCGCTATGGGCTGGGTACGCAATCGGCGCGGATGCTGACGGATGCGCGTGTGGCGATCGACAGTTCGGTGCGCTCGCTTTACGATTATCGCCCCGGCGGCGGACCCGACTATTCGCAGCATCCGCTCGAGCCTTATTGGGTCGATGACCGACACCGGCTGCTCGAACTCCCTCTTACCACGGTGTTCTGGGGTCTCCTTCGCCATCAGGGCCGCTGGCTTTTCCCCCGCATGGCGAAGCTGCCCCGGGCGAACGGCATTCTCGCGCGAACGCGCCTCTTGGAACGGATCGCCCTGACGCCGGAAGGCGTACCCAAGGAAGCGGCGATCCGCGGCATCGACATGGCGATCGACGATGGGCTGCCGGTGCTGGTTCTCAGTTTCCACAGCCCCTCGCTGATGCCCGGCCTCACGCCATATGTCCGCAGCGAGGACGATCTCGACGAATTCTACGACTGGCTGCGCGGTGTCTACGCCTATCTCGAACAGCGCGGCATCGCTCCGACAACGGTCGAGGAAATCAAGGCGAGCGTAATCGTCTGACCGCTTTCCATGCGCGTAATCGGCCGGCGCAATCGGATGCTTGTGCTGGAAGGGTCGGCGGGCTAGGCGGCTGTCGCCGACGCATCGGGACGGGCCTGTAGCTCAGCGGTTAGAGCTGGCCGCTCATAACGGCTAGGTCGCGGGTTCGAATCCTGCCGGGCCCACCGAATGCACGTCGCAGGAAACGCCGCCCCGCCCGGCACAATCGGCGGCCCCGGTCGGGGAGTAGCGCAGCCTGGTAGCGCATCTGCTTTGGGAGCAGAGGGTCGCAGGTTCGAATCCTGTCTCCCCGACCATTATTTCAATAACTTAGCGTCGGGCCCCTTGGGGCGGTTTACAGGCGGTTTACAAACTAGGCGGATTTGGCGGCGGCTATTCGCTGGCCGATGGCGACCACGACTCGGGCGTCGGAGACGTATTTCGCGCGGATGCCGGCGACGTCTTTGGTGTCCCATCCGAGGATCCCGGCGATCTCCGCGTCGGTCAGGCCCGCGACCATGCAGCGGGTGGCGAAGGTGCCGCGCAGGTCATGGAGGTTGCGGTCGAGCCCGCTGGCCCGCTTCGCGTCGTTGAAACGGCTGCCGAAGCCACCGGGCTGCCAGGCCTGCCAACGACTGTTCGAAAGCACTGTGTCCGGCAGGGGCTTACGGCGGTGGGGGCGTTGCGCCTCCATCGCGCCTTCGTGCCGCGCCTTGATCCGATCCAGCAGCGCGCGGGTTTCGGGCAGCATGGGGATGGTGATCATCGTCTTCCCCTTGCTCTTGCCCGTCTTCCACACGATCGCGTGCGGGCCGATCACGCTCCATGGCAGGCGGACGAGATCCCCGCGGCGCAGGCCGGTACAGGCCGCAAGCTCGACGCCCTCCAGCACTTCGACCGATGCTTCGGGCGCGAAGCGTGCGAAATGCTCCGGCTCCCAGATCAGGTCGGACCGGTCCGCTTCGTAAAGCTGGTCGATCCCCGACAGGACGTTGAGCGACAGGCGGCCGCGATCGACGATCCAGTTCATCAGCCGGTTGATCACCTTCACCGCCTCGTCCGCGCTGCGCGGCCGCTCGGCCCAGCGATCGCGCCAGTCGTAGACATCGCTGCGCAGCGCGCGGCTCTGCCACATGCGCAGCGTGGTGGTGCCGAACTCGTCCTCGATCCGGTCGAGCCAGGTGCGATAGTTCGCCTGGGTGCTGTCAGCGAGGCGGAGAAATTCGGGCGAGCCCTTGAACAGGACGATCTGCGATCGGAGCGAGACATCGTCGGCGGGGAGGCGTCGTTCGCGCCGCTTTTCCGCCGCCGCGTCGGTCAGCTGCGGCGTGACGACCGGCTTGCGGCCCTCGCTGGTGTGGATGCGCGGCCCGCCCCGCCACGCATAGACATACCAAAGCGTCGGCTTGCCGCGCCGTTTCTTGCCGACGATGTGAAGGCCTGTCGCCACGTCACCTGCCCTTCCCTTCGCGCCAGCGCGCGATCTCGTCCTCGATCGAGGCGGGTGCCGGCGCTTCGCCGGGCGCGGCGAGCCGAATCGTCCCGTCGGGCCCGAGCTCGATACTGCCGATCCTGTCGATCCCGGCAAGCTTCGCCATGCGGATCGCATGTTCGACCTGGGCCTTGGTCGGGTAGCGGAGTTTGACGTGCTCGGACATGGCGGGAATCAGGCCGCAGACGTGAGGTGTTCGAATTGTGAGAAGGAGGGGTGCGCGCCGTTGCTCACGCCTCCCCTCCTGTGTCTGCCGCTTCGTTGCGGATTGCGGTGTGCCGAACGTAGGCCGCGACGTTGGCGAGGGAGAACAGGCATTGCAGATCGCCGCTGGAGACGACCGTATCAACGGGTCCGTCCTCGCTAAATGTCGTGTTGTTGGCGAGCGCAATCGCAATGTTGGTCAAGCAGGTTTCCGCATTCTGCCAATCTGGCTCTAGCATCACCGGCTGATCGCAGTCGCGACAGGTGTCGGCGCAGCAGCAGCAATGCGCGCCGCCTTCTTCGCATGGTGTCGGGGCAGGTCGTTCCAACGCCTCCCGCACCGCATCGCTCTGCGTATCGGTGGTGGGGTGGGGAGTGGCGGGTGTGCGCAAGGCGGCTACCGCATCTTTCCGCAGTTTCGGATTAATCACTCCATTTGTGGTGACCACAGAGTTCCACAAGTCATCCGCCAGCCTCTCTCGGTCGGGCTGGGTAGCGGTGGGGCGCGCAATCACAAGTTCCCAAAAGCCGTCCTCGCGCTCGCGCCATTCGCCCGCATTGATGCTCTTGCCGTCTGGTGTTTCGCATTCGACAAATCGTCCCGCTGTAGGTCCGGGCGGGCCATCGAAAACTACATGGACCGCCTCCCGCAGCACAGCCGCACGATTGGATTGGGGAACGGTGGGGGTGGATAGGGCGCCTTCAAGGTCAGCAATTAAGTCCACTGCTCCCATAAGGGACGGCGCTTCTCGCCAATTTTCGATGCGCTCCACCAAATCACTCTGTGTGGGTTGAGGGGCGGTGGGGGTTGGATGCGCGTATAGGGGCGTTTCGATCATTCCCTCGCGCTCTTCCTCACAGGACATGCCTTCGTAAGTTTGAAAGCGCGCATCGGTTTCTGCGCCGGGGTAGTGATACCGCCAAGCAACCGGTTCCCCCTCCCCGTGGTGGATGGATAGGGCGGCGTCCCGGATTACCTTAACCGCTTCGAGAAGCCCTGCCGCCTTGCCAATTTCGCACGCTATTTTCTCCAGCTTCAAAGGGCTGTCGAACTCATACGAACCGGTCGCGTAAGCAAACGCGCGCGCTTCCAATGCCTCCACCAGATCGCTCTGTGCGGGTTGGCTGGTCATCGCTTCTGCGCATTTCTTGGCCGCTTCCTCCCATTCCCTATCCGTGCGCTGCTGCTGCGTTTCAGGGCTTTCCATGTAGCCGCTGGTTTCGGGTTGGCTGGTGTGTCGCTTGTGGACCAAATGAGCGAGCGGATGAATCGGCAATACGTCCTGCGTCGCTTCGTCTTTGGTGTTGTCTGTCATGGTTATGGGGTCCTTTCACCAGCCTGCGGGGAGTTGATCGCGGAAGACGACGATGGCGGTGCAGATCGCGATGCTGGCTACGAACAGCGCGGCCACGGCGAGGCGGCGGCGGAGTTCGCGGCGGCGGCGGGCGTCGTGGAGCGGACAGGGGGATTCGTACTGCATCTGCAGGGCCTCCGGTTGCTGGTCAGGTGGGAGGACGATCATGGGCGGGCGCCGGGTTGCGTGGCCCCGCGCAGGTTTTGCCAGGCGGAGCGCCAGCGGATGGCGCTGTCGGCGAGGACGGGCGCGGCGAGCAGCGCCAGCGCGATCGGCGCGGCGTTGGTGAGTGCGGCGATCATGCGGCCTTCCTTTCGTATTCTGGCCTTTCGGGTTCGGATGCTGCGGGTTGCTCGCCTGCCCCTCCCCCATGCTGCGCATGGTCCCCCTCCCAGTGTCGGGGAGGATCTTCGGGATCGGCGCCGAGGTGGATGGCGAGGGCTTCGAGATGCAGGTGGCGCAGGCCGAGGGCCTGGTCGGTCGGGTTGGCGCGGGCGCGCGGGGCGATCTGGTCGCGGGCGCGGGCGAGTTCGGGACGCCATTGCGAGGGCATCGGGCAGCGGCGGTGCAGCTCGGCGAGAAGGGCCGCGCCGGTCAGGCCGCCTTGATCCGCCTCATCGTCGGCCCAGAATTTGTAGATCGCGCCAAGCTCATGAACCGGCACGCGCGCGGCAAGCGCGATGGCGAGCCAGCATCCCAGCGCCCACTCGCCTTTCGCGCGCGGGAACCTGCCCGCCGCGACGGCCGCGTCAATCGAGGCCTTGCGGTGGCGGAATTCGGACAGGGCAGCGGCGGCGAGGAAGGTCATCGCCCCGCTCTCTCATCATGGCGTTCGAGCATGGCGAGGCGCTGACTGTCCGTCATCATCGTCCCGCCCTCCCCTTCGCACAGCGGCGCGGTTTCGGCTTGGTGTCGAAGGCCTCGGCTTCGGTGGGGGCGAGATCGGACAGGGGGAGCGTGCGGTTGCCGCTGGCGTCCCTGCTGGCCGGGTGGAGCCGAGTGCCGTCGCGGCGGACCATGCGGCTGCCATCGGCGTTGGCGCGCAGGATGGTAACGGGCTCGGCCGTGCCGACCACGAAGGCGCGGCTGCCGACATGCGGGAAGTCTGCGGGGTGTGAGAGCATGGTGGTTCCTTGTGGGCCTATCGCTGCGCTGCTTGAGTCCGTTGTTGTCTTTTCGGCCTATCGCTGCGCTGCTTGAGTCCATTGTTGTCTTTTCGGCCTATCGCTGCGCTGCTCGAGGCCGTTGCGATATCCCGCACCTAATACGGGACATATCCCGCGTCAACGAAAAATGCGGGATACGTCCCGCAGGCTTGTTTCGTGCGGGACGGGCGGGCAGAAGATCCGCACGGGAGGAGTATGACGTGGGGAAGAGATATTCGGTCGGGATCGTAGGGGAATCGAGTTACCAGCCCGCGATCGCCGAGCTGCGCGAGGGCGAGCATGTCTCGCTGATCCACGAGGACCAGAACCCCTACGATCCGCGCGCGATCGCGGTGAAGGACGGAGAGGATCGCACGATCGGGTATATTCCGCGCGATCACTGGTTGACCGAAGCGCTGCTCGATCAGGGCAGGATGGTTCGGGCCCGCGTGGAGCGGATCGAGGGTGGTGATACCGGGCGACCGAGCCGGGGCGTGGTGTTGGATGTCGAACTGGCGACCGGCGAAGACGAAGCGGCGGAGACCGCCCCGCCCCCAGCGACAGGAAAGGTTTTCGGCGCAGCGGAAGCAGCGCGGCGGGCGGCAGAGCGGGCCGCGGGCGATCGCGCGGAAGGCGGAACCCCTGCCAATGGAAAGCTCAAGAAAGGTTGCCTGTGGGCCATCGGCATCTTCGTCGGCCTTGCGGCACTGGGTGCCCTCCTTCCTGACACACCCGAGAGCGAAGATGGCGGCACGGAAGCGACGACATCTAGCGCCGCTGACGATGACGGCACGGGAAGCGCGGCGGCGGGGGCGTGGCGCGACACGGTCATGGTCGCGATGGAGCCCTGCGACAATGCGATCGGCGGCTTGGGCGAAACGCTTCAAGGCGTTGGCAGTGGATCGGCTACCATGCTCGACGGATACCAACAGGCCCAGACCGCCAATCGCGTGTGCGAGGGCGCGTGGTCACGCCTACAGGACCTCGATCCGCCGCCCGCCCTGGAGGGCGAGGCGGAAGACCGCGCCGACGATGCGCTGGAACAATGCCAGATCGCGATGATGCTGAAGGGTGATGCGGCGGAACAGGCGATGGCCTTCCTGGATGGCGATGCACGCCCGTCCGTCATTTCGGGGATCGGGGAGAAAACCGAAAGCGCGGGACAGGCGACAATGGCCTGCGTTGCCGGTCTGATCAGCGTGGCAGGGCCAGCTGCGGAATAATCAGCCGAATAGCAGCTCGGTCTGCGGCAGGATGCGGTGGATGCGCGCGATGCGCGTCCGCTCCAGCGTGAAGGTCAGCGCCGGATTGAACTGTTCCAGCGTGATTTCCCGCGCGTTCATGGCGATCAGGCGTTTGACTAGAACAGTCGCTACCTCGTCGCTGTCGCCCGTATTGATCTGCACCACCACGTAATCGCCCGAGCGCACCGGGCGGCCCGGATCGACGATGCCGACTTCGCCGGGAGCGAAGCGCGGTTCCATGCTCTCGCCGTGGAAATAGATCGCGTAGAGGTCGCGCGCCCCGCGCAGTGCTGGCGGGCGCGCAATCATGCGGACGTGATAATCGGAATCGAAGCTGGACCGCTCGACGCGAACCATCTGCCCGCTCGTGTCGCAGACTTCGAGATCCGCGCAATCGCCGGTGCCGACGAGCGGAATGCCGGGCTCCACGCGTTCGGACCCGCGCCAGTCGACATGCGTGTCGGAGACGCCGACCTCGCTGAACACCTGCTCCGCATCGTCGGTGCCACCCATCAGGTATTCGACCGTCGTACCAAGCTCGTTCGCCATCGCGTGCAGGTTGTCGGCATTTGGCTTGTGCCCCTTGCGGCGGATGTCCCGCACGAGATCGGGCTTACCGGTGATGCGAAGCGACAGTTCGCGCGCCGAAATACCGAGATCGGCCATTAACGGCTCGATCCGGTCGAATAGCCCGGTGTCGTTGGAGGATTTGGCAGCGCCTTCAGCCATGCGGGACGTATCCCGCAAACAGAGAATGTGCGCCAGCGGGACAATTCCCGTTGACAGGTGCGGGATATGTCCCGCATAGGGCGCGAATGATGTCATCCGAACCCATCTCGCCTCTGGCAAGGTTGCTGGCCGCAGCCGACGCCTGGGCTCTCGCTACCGGAAAGCCGCGCAGCACGCTTTCGTCGCGGGCGACGGGCAGTGGCAAGACCATTGCCCTGCCCAATCCGACCCTCGCCACGCTCGAGAAGTTCGCGCGGTTCCTGTCGGATGGGGGCAACTGGCCCGAAGGCCGCGTGCCGCAGGTGGCGGTCGATTTCGCTCATGTAGTTGGGATTAGCGCCGACGAGGCGGCGGTGTCCGCCGGAAACGAGAGCGGATTGTCCGCTCGGGAGGCGGCGGCGTGATGCTTCACTTCCAACAGAAAGGGCAATTTTATGGAGTGGATTCCGCTCGCAATCATCTGTGCTTCCAGCGCGGTATTTGGCGCGGTTCAAGGAAGAATGCTTTTCGCGGTGATGGAAACCGAGCGGAGACTTCGAAGACTCGAGCTGCAAATGATTTTTGCTGGGGTGTTCGACGGCCCATCAATCCAAAAGGGAAAGAAGGCTCGCTCGATCGGCGGCACTTCCCAGCCCGGCGACACAGGGGCATCTTCGTAGATCGGGCGAACCTCTTGCCCGTACGCGTCCCGCCCCAGCCTTCCGATACAAACTGGTCGCTCACACTCCACCCGCTCCACGAAAAGAGGCTCATCGCATCGGTTGAGAATTTCGATACGCCCGTCGCGAAGGATCGCGGTCGGCATGATTGCTCGCTTTCGGTCTTTGCGACGAATGAACCAACCGATCCCGCCGGTCGCAAGTGCGAGGATTCCAGTGATTGCGACAACCCATTGGAGTGCGTCCTGCACCGCGTTTTCCTTCGTGCTGGCTTCGACACCCGCACGATAGCCGAAGCGGGCGAGGTCACAAGTCTTGCCGGTGGAGGTGCAGCATGATGGGCTCGCAGGTGTTGGTCGATTTCGCTCATGTGGTCGGGATTATCGCAGAGGAGGCGGCTGAGTCCGCCGGATTGTCTGACGATGCGTCCGCTCGGGCGTCTGACGGGAGGGCTGCGGCATGAGCGCTCTTTCTCGCATCAAAGTAAAAGGCGTGCGCCCGGCGATCGCGGCCAATGGCGGCATCGACGGTGCGGCGGCCACGCTCGACAAGGGGCGCAGCTGGGTCGGCGACTGGCACAATCGCAACCATGCCGGAATGCCCACCCTGCCCGACGCCTTCGCGTTGGACGAGGTGGCGCTGGCCGAGACGGGCCGCGCGCCGATCCTGCAGGCGCTGGCCGCCGAGCTCGGCCATGTCGCCATCCGTCTGCCCGAATGCGACGGCTGCGGCGATGCGCTGGTGCTGGCCGTGGTGAAGGCGGCGGGCGAGTTCGGTGATGTCGCGAACGCCATCACCGACGCGCTGCGCGACGGGGTGCGGACCGCCGCCGAGAACGCGCATATCGTGGAAGAGATCGATCAGGCTCAGGCGCAGCTCGCGCGGCTGCGCCTGATGGTGACGGGCGTGCCGGTTCCGGTTTCCGGACGCAGCGGTGAGGAAGACGCCGCATGAGCGGTTTTTCGTCCAACCCTCAGACGCCGGGCGGTGGGCATCCGCCCGCCTTGGCTTCCTCGCATTCGCTCGGGCGGCAGGTCGGCCTTGCGGGCCGCTGGACGCGGCCCGTCCCCAGTGCCTCCGATCGCGCGTGGTTCCGGGCATGACCGGTTCTCCAGCTCTTTACGCTGACGCGACGCGGCTTGCGGCCTGGTATGCCGAGGCGGCGCCGGGCGAGACTACCACCTATGCGCTGGCCGACACGCTCGACCACGATCACGCCGCCGTGGCGCTGGTCGATGGGTGGATCGCAGCGGGCGAAGTGACGCCGGTGCAGCGACGGTCCGCTGAGGGGCGCAAATACCAGGTGCAGCGATGCGCTCGCCCGGTGGAGAATGCGGCGGCCTGTTCGCCGGTCGAACGCTTCATCGACACGCCCGAAGCCGCGCTGCTCGCCGAGCTGGAGCGCTGCGCCGAGCATGGCCTGCCCTGCCCCAGCAATGGGGAACTGGGTCGCGCGCTGGGCTGGGACCGGGAGGCGGTGCGCTATCGCCTGACGCTGCTCGAACGCGGGCAGCGCGTGCGCGTGACCAATCACGGCGGGCCGTTCGACGGCCGCACGATCCGGCTGATGGATAGCGGGGCGAAACTCCACACGCATCCGTGGAAGCACGAAAAACCGGAGGCGATCTGATGGCGTCTGCTCCCTTCGATCGAGCATTTGTGCCTGCCGAGGATTATCCCTGGCTGGGGCAGCCCCGCTGGTATTCCGCGACCGCGATGCCCAACGGCGATGCGCGCCACGGGGTCGAGGGGCAGCTGGTGATGCTGACCGAGTATCGCTCCTCAAGCATCGAAGCGGTAGGAGCGAAAAGGCTCCGCGGCGCACCATCGGACCAAATCGGTGCGCTGCCGAAGATCAAGCTGCTTTCGCGGGGCGAGGCGGAAGGGTTGCTACGCGAATTGCAGGGCGCGTTGCGAACCTTCGATCGAGCGGAGCGCATGGCGGCGGGTGACGCGCCGGGCGTGGCGCGCGGGCCGTATCCGTTCCGCGATCACCGGACTCTTGCCGAGGTGGATGCGGCGTGAGCGATCCTGTCGCCTCTCTCTGGCTGCGTCCGGCCAAGCCGCTGGCTGCGGGCCGGCATGCGCTTGATGCGCATGGGCGGTTGCATCCGTACACCTGGGCGAATTTGCGCGATGCGGTCGCAATCGTGCGGGTGCGCTGCAAGCCTGCGCGGCCCAAGGTGAAATCCGGCGCGGCGAAGCGTCGCGCGAAATCCAATTCAGAGACACAAGCCGCGGGGAATCATACAGCCAGCCAAAAACGGGGGGTAGAGGCGCGGCCGGAGACTCACCCGGTCCGCTGCGACGGTTCGGCACCGGAAGGAGCAGGCGGGGCCGTGGCGGGTTTGGACATAGCCCCTGCGAATGCCGAACAAACGCGCCCACCCATTCCGAAGCCGGTCCCGAAGCCGGTCGCGAAGCCGCGCAAGGCCCGGCCAGACCGCCTGCTGGCGATCGAGGCCAAGGCTCCGGTCGATTATTCCCGCACGGTCGCGGCGATGCGGGCGCGCCCCAAGCGCAAGTCTGCACCCGCAATTCGCGAAGAGACGCGCTGCTCCTATTGCGGCGAGCCCGGCCCGCGCGTGTGTGACTATTGCAAGGCCGTGGAGGATGCGGCGTGACCACCGAGCGAACATCCGACCCGCTGGCTCTCGATGTCCTGGCCCCCGATGCCCTCGCGGCTGATTATTTGGACGGCAAGGCCGACCGGATCGAGGCGATGGTCGCGCCCGATCGGGTGCAGCCGCATTCGCGCAAGCTGCCGAACGAGGCTGAACTGAGCGAGGCGAAGTTCGCCGCGCGCCAGCTACGCGTGGCGGCGGACGAGATCCGCGGTGGCTTTCATCTGCCGGTGGATACGGGCGGCACTCAAGACGGTGCGTCGGCATGAATGGCGATCCCGATATGCGCGCCCATCGCGATGCCGTGGCGAAGGCGTTCGGCGTGGAGCCGTGGCTGATGGCCTCGCGCAGCCGCAAGCAGCCGGAAGCGTTCGTCCGGCAGACCGGATATTGGGTGCTGCGGACAGCGTTTCCGGCAGCAAGCTTCGCTGCGCTCGGGCGATTGTTCGGCGGGCGGGATCGCACGACCATCGTCCACGGAGTCACTCTGGCCGAACGACGGCGCGCCATCGACGCGGATTATCGCGCGCTGACCGATCAATTGGCCGTGCGGGCGGGCATCGATCCGGTGTCGCAGGTCCTCGTCGACCGGCTGACGCCCGAGCCGTCGCCGCGCGAACCGGATGAGGCCGAACTGGCCGCGAAGCAGGCCATGCGCGAAGCCCGGCAGATCGCGCGCGAAGAGAACGCCTTTCCCCATCCGCGCGTGCACACCCTCGGATTGCAGCTCAAGGGCGAGGCGGGATGCCCGCGCCTGGACGAGGCCGAGGTCATGCGGCGAAGGTCCGAAGTGCTCGCCAACCGTCGCGCTCGCGAGATTGCGCTGCTGGAGCAGGAGCAGGCGAAATATCGCCTGCCGCGACGTGGGCTGGCGCTGTCGGAGATGGCGCTGTGAAGCCGCGCTGGTCGCAGAAAAGGGCGCGCGAAGTCGTGGCGCAGGGGCGGTCGATCCGGCGAGAGATGGCGCGCGCGGGGACGCTGGCGCATCACCAGAGCGAGGCGTTGCTGCATCGTCCGCTGGTGCTGCCCGAGGGGGCGGACCCGGAATTGGGGCGACTGTTCGGGATCGCGCCGAAGGGCGATGTGCGATGAGCGCCGCGCCTTACGCCAGCCCCGCATCACTTGCGGCTGCGCAGCAACCGCCTTTCAGCAGGGTTGGCGCGATCGAAGAGGGCGCGCGTCCGCTTCGGACCTTTCTCCTCCGGGACCGGAGCTTCCAGCGTCCAACGCGGCGCATCGAGCGCGGCAGCGATGGCATCGAGCGTCTCCGGTCGTCCCGAGCCGGGCGAAGCGCCTTCCAGGCGGGCAATGGCAGCCTGAGTCAAAGACGCTTTCTCAGCGAGCTGTGCCTGCGAGAATCGACGATGATCGCGCCATGCGCGCACGGGATTCACACCCTCCGCAATCCGGCTTTCGACATCGAAGGGGATGCCCCCCTCCTCCGCGAGCGAAGCAAGGCCCGTTTCTGCCGCGATACGATCCGCGGTATCTTCGGACGCCGCGATCATGCGATCGAGCCGTTCGCGGGGAAGGACGGCCATTTCGGTGCCGTCCGGGGCGAAAAAGAACTGGGTCTCGGTGGTCATTTTTTAATCTTTCAATCAATCAATCATTTCGGTGCCACGGCGGGCCGGTCAATCGTAGACCGACCCGCGCGCCGCGATGGCGAGGATGGCGAGAACCCTGCCATCCTCCGTGAAAATCACGCGCCAGTCACCGACCCGCAGACGAAACGCATCCATTCCTTTCAGAGCGGTGATGTTGTTGGCGAGTTCGCCGCGCGACGATGCCAGCTGCGCAATCTTTGCCCGGACGCGCGAAGCTTCATTGGCAGGCATCCGGCGGAGGGCTTTGGCGGCGGGCTTGGCGAGAACGATTTCCATTCCCCGTACATAACACATAACAACAACGAGGCAACAACAAAAAACAACAAGAAGCGTTTTTGTTGTTGCGGCAATTCGGGGTCGGGTCCGCTGCGATCGCGTCGGGAGTGGCGCGTTGACTGATCTGCCGTATCTCGAAGCTGCGCTGGCGGGGAATCGCGATGCCTGGGTTTGCCCACTGCGCGACGAGCTCAACGCGGCGATTGCAGGTATGCCTCATCCTGCGATGTCACGGGTGCTGGCGCTCGGCGCACCGAACCGGTTTCTGGGCCAGCTCGTGGCGGCAGGCGATGTGGCGGCGGCGCGGGTATCGATCCATCGGCCGCGGCGCGGGCCCGAGCTGTTCGAGATCGGCGGGCCGGACGCCCGGCTGCTGATCGGGGTGCGCGAGCAGGGCGTGCTGGTCGATATCTGCGCGCTGGCGACGCATGAGGCGAACCAGTGGGCGCTGCGGCGCGGGGATGGCTGGTGCCTTGGCTACGATGCCTGGCTGGCCTGCGAGACGGGAGCGGCGCGGGCCCTGCGGATCGTGGCGACGCCGCTGGCCTGGCTACGCGGCGGGGGTGCGGGCGTGTGCGTGCTGGACTGGGATATCGGCGTGCGGATGTTGCGCGGCCTCGGCGAAGGCGTCACGCTCAAGACCGATCGCGGCGCAGGCGAACGCCTGCGCGCGCTGTTGCAGCATGGCGGCTTTGCGCGCCAACGCGGGAGCGAATGAGACCGCAGGGCTGTCGAAGGTCGAGCGAGACACACGCGAGAGCGCCGAGCAAGAGGAATTGAACGATGAAGTGGACGAAGCCGATGCTGCTGGCCGCGGCGCTGCCGATGATCTTTGGAACGGCGGCCTGTTCGACGACTAGCCCGGACCTCGGGCTCGACCGCGCAGTCACCGCGACGTGTCCGCGCTCGATCGCGGCACCGGGCGAGCTACCGCCAAGCGAGGCGTTCACCCTCCCCGATGGCCGCAAGGTCGTTCCGATTGGGAACGCGGTAGCGCGTGAAAACATGCTGCTGCGCGGCGCGCTGGTCTATCGGGATGGATATCGCGCATGTCGGTCGGTGGTGATCTACGCTGAAGAGCGGGACGAGGCATTGCGGGCTAGCCGAACCAGTTGAAGACCCCGCTGATATAGGCAGCGATCACAAGCGCGAAGACCGCTGCCAACTCGATGCGGAACAGCCAGCGCCTCACACGCTCTCGCTGATCGTCGGTCACCCGCCCTCGCCCCGCCATTCCGCCATAGCCTTGTCCAGTTGCACGAGTGCGCGGGGAAGTCGCGACGGATCGGGGTCACGATAAAATTCCGAAGCATAAGCCAGATCGGACACCTTCTTCGCCGCCTTGGCGAGGCGCAGGGTTCGGCTTTCGCTCACAGCACTTCTCCGATCGCAGCGCGGAATTCTTCCCAACGAGCGGCCTCGTCGGGCTGATTGTCAGGAAACAGCTGCAAGCGCTCGAACGCGATGGCCAGCCTCTCGGAATGATTCGGCGCTCGCAGGGCGTGGCAATTCTCGACCGCCTGGCGCAGCTCGAGATAGTCGACGCGCTGGCTCGCATCGAACTGCCGAAAGCGCTGCACCCGCTCGAATGCGGACTTGACGCGATCGATGCCGGGGAAGCGGGTCGTGGTGGTCATCCGCGCTTGCTGCCATGCGGCAGCCCCGGAGGGAAGCGCCGATCAGCGGGAGACGAGATCCGGGCAGGTCCGTGCGACGGCCTTCTTGTTATCCCACCGCGCGACATAGGCCGCGCCGCCTTCGGCCAGCTGGTAACACGACAGGTCGGTTTCGCCGGCGCGCACCAGAGCAAGCGTGCGGCCGTAATGATCCTCGCCAATGCGAATGATCGACAATGGACCGTTTTCCATCGCCTCGACCAGCGACTGGGTGGATGCGAACGGGTCACCCGGCACACACTCCCGCCCCGCCCGACATCTGCCCGGCTTCTCCGGCGTGTCGATACCGAGCAGGCGGATGCGCTCCTCGCCGCAGCGAATCGTGTCACCATCGGTCACGGTGCAGGTGGCCTCGATCGGCACTGGTGCGGGCAGCGGCGAACAGGCGGCGCAGGCAAGTGCGAGGATCAACATCTCACGAATCCTGTACAGGGGCGTTTACTCTGGTCGCATGGTCTCGCATCCAATTCGGCGGCTTAAGCGCAAGCGCGACGTCGCTTTCACGCTAGTGCAGATCGCCAATCCGCATTGCATCGTGCCATATGACCGACGATTTAAAGTTTACACCCAATCTGTAACCCATTGATTTGATGTGCGGCAATTTCGCCCCGTTTTACCGGCAACCATTTGATGCGAAGGGTATCTTACGTGCTTTGGGAGCAGAGGGTCGCAGGTTCGAATCCTGTCTCCCCGACCATTATTTGGAATGGCACATTCCCGCGATATCCGTGAAAGCCGTGAGGGCGGCTGTCGAAGGCGCGTGAGTCGCCGGGATGCGGGCGATAGATAGCGTTGCTGTCTGTGACGATGAACGAGCGGGATCATGATGAAACGACTCCTCCGCAAAATCCTTCGACGGCCGCATTCTGAAATCCGCGATGATATTCAGGTGGAGGAATTCGTCGAACTGCAACGCTGTGAATTGTTCGGTCCATCCTGGATCGGATTTCGCAGCTACGCCAATTCAAGCCTGCTCAGGCGCGTGCGGGTCGGACGGTTCTGCTCGATAGGGCGGCGCTGTTCGGTTGGTGCGGCGCTCCACGATGTGGACTGCTTCACCACCCACCCTATAGCGCGCTCCGACAGCTTCCAATCCGATCCGTTGACGGTGATCGGCAACGATGTCTGGATCGGCGACAACGTGGTCATCGTGGCGGGCGTTTCCGTTGGAGACGGGGCGGTGATCGGTGGCGGTGCGGTGGTCACGAAAGACGTTCCACCCTATGCCATTGTCGGCGGTGTGCCGGCGCGCCTGATCCGCCCGCGCTTTGAAGAGCAACAGATCGCCGACCTGCTCGAAGCGAAATGGTGGCAATATGGCGACCGCGCCGTGGACCTGTGCGGCAAGGGCGCGACGCCCGACCAGATGCTGTCCGCATTGGCCGACGGCTCGATCGAGCCCTTGCCCGAGCATTTCAGCCCGTGGCGAGGTTCTTGAGCGTCGCGCTGCCGGAGGTTCGCCTCACTCCGGCATGACCTCCAGAACGCGGTCCGGCGTCATCGGAAAACTGAGGACGCGCGCGCCGCAGGCGTTGTAGATCGCATTGGCGATCGCACCCGCACCGCCGCACATGCCCAGCTCGCCGATACCCTTCGCCTGAATGGGGCTTGCGACCGGATCGCGTTCCTCCACCATCACGACCTCGACCTCCCCCACGTCGCGGTTCACCGGGACGTGATATTCGGCAAGATCGCAATTGACGAGATGGCCGTCTTTGGGATCGAAATGCAGCGCTTCGGTCAGAGCGGCGCCGATGCTCCAAGTGATCCCGCCCAGACATTGCGAGCGAGCGGTCTTCTCGTTCAGCACGCGGCCGAACCCGAAGGCTCCGAGCATCCTGTCGACCCGCGTTTCCCCGGTGAAGCGGTTAACCCGAACCTGGGCGAAGAAGGCTCCGAAACCTGACGCAGTATGGCTGTCGGCGATATCGCCCGGCTCGTAATGGCCCTCTTCGGACAGTTCCTCGCCATCGAGCAATTCGACCAGAGACCGCCCGCCCTCGACCGCGCCATCGCGCAGGATCAGATCGCTTTCTCCGGTGCCTGCCCTCTCCGCCAGCATCTTACGCAAAGCGCGGCAAGCGAGATAGGCTGCCGATCCGATCGAGGCCGCGCCCCAGCTGCCGCCGGAACCGGGGCCGCGCGGGAAATCGGTATCGCCCAATTGGACGAGCACATCGTCCACCGCGATCCCAAGCATTTCCGCGACCATCTGAGCGAGGATCGTATAGGTGCCGGTCCCGATATCGGTCATATCCGTACGTATCTCGGCAGTGCCATCGGGTTTCAGAGTCACCCTCGCCCTCGCCTCGCCGACATTGTGCACGCGCGCCGCGCTCGCCATGCCGGTGCCGATCCACCATTCGCCGTCCCGCGTGTGGCGCGGCGATCGAGGCCCCGAATCCCAGCCGAACCGTTCCGCCCCTTGCTTCAGGCATTCGGCAAGCTTGTGGGATGAAAACGGCAAATCCTCTTCGGGATCGCGATGGGGGATGTTGAGAAGGCGCAGCTCGACCGGATCGACGCCGCTCTTTTCCGCGAGAACGTCCATCGCGATTTCCAGCGCGGGCATACCCACCGCTTCCCCCGGCGCGCGGACCGACCCGGCGGTCATGCGGTGGATGCGCGCGACTTCGAGCTTCAGGGCGCGATTGTCGCCGCCGTACAGGAAGTGCGAGGATTGCAGCACGGGCTCGGCGAATTCCTCTGCGGGAAGGTTCGAAACCAGCGCCTCATGCCCGAACCCGTCGAGCCTGCCCTCGCCGTCTCCGGCCAGGCGAAGCCGTTGTGTGGTCTCGCTGCGGCGCATGACGCACTGGAAGACCTGCTGGCGGCTCATCACCACGCGGACCGGCCTTCCGACTTTCTCGGCGGCGATCGCGGCCGCGACGACTTCCTCGCTGATGCCGAGCTTCGATCCGAACCCGCCCCCGACATAGCGCGAGACGATCCGCACCCGGTCCTCTTCGACACCCAGAGTGTCGGCGAGTTCGGCGATGTTGTAGTTCAACATCTGTAGCGAGGCGTGGACCGTCAGCTTGTCGCCCTCCCACTGCGCGATCGCGGCGTGGGGTTCCATGGCGGCGGACGCATGGCCCTCGGTGGTGATCGCGAGGTCGACCGAATGATCGGCGCGGCTCATCGCCTGTGCCAGATCGCCTTGATCGACGGTTTCGTCCTCCTGCTCCTCAGGCTCGACATCAGAAGGGTGGAGCGGAGCGCCGTCTTCCGCCCGATATTCCACCTTCAGATGCTTCGCCGCGTCGCGCGCCTGCTCGAACGTCTCGGCGACGACGACCGCAATCGGCTGGCCCCAGAAGAAGACCTTCGTCGGCCCTTGTTGTGGCGCTTCGCCGGCGGTTCCCTGCGCCGCCCGCGTCGTCAGGCGCTCGTCATCGATAACGGCAAGGACACCGGGCATTTCGAGCACCGAGGCCTTGTCGATCGACACGACCTCGCCGCGCACGATCGTCGTTGTCACGATCACGCCCTCGGCAGCATTCTCGACCGGGTATTCGACAGCGTAGGGCGCCGTTCCGGTCACCTTCGCCAGCCCCTCGACCCGCGAAACGGGCTTGCCCAGCACGCCCTGCTTCATCGTGTCGAGAAAGTTTTCGGTGTCGGGTTCGTCTTGCTTGAGATGGGCGGTCATATCGCGGTCTCCGTCGCTTCGGCCAACACGGCGGCGAGCGTGCGCCGGGCGAGCGGGATCTTGAAATCGTTCTCGCCATAGCCCTGCGCGTCTTCCAGCAGCAGGTCGGCGGCGCGGTCGAACAGAGCGGCGTCCGGCACCTTTCCGCCCAGCAGGTCGGCAAGGCGGGGATCGTGCCAGGGCTTGTGCGCCAGTCCACCGAAAGCGAGGTCTGCGCGCGCGATGGTCTCGCCTTCCATCGCGATCACGGCGGCTACCGAGACCAGGGCGAAGGCATAGGACGAGCGCTCGCGCACCTTGCGGTAGATCTGCTTCCCTTCGACCGGGGCTGGCAGGATTACCGAGGTGATGACCTCGCCCGGCTCCAGCACATTGTCGCGCCAGGGCGTGTCGCCCGGCAGGCGATGGAAGTCGCGAACCGGAACCTGGCGGCGGGCATCACCCGCCCCTTCGATCTCGACCATGGCATCGAGCGCGCTCATCGCCACGGCCATGTCGCCGGGATAGGTCGCGATACAGTGGGGACTGGTGCCGAGAACGCCGTGGAGGCGCGCGATCCCGTCTATCGCGCCACAGCCCGAACCGGGGTCGCGCTTGTTGCAGGGCTGGTCGATATTGGTGAAGTAGTAACAGCGCGTGCGCTGGCACAGATTGCCGCCGGTCGTGGCGCGATTGCGCAATTGCTGTGTCGCCCCGGCGAGAATGGCGCGCGCCAGCACCGGATAGTCGCTGCGGATGCGGTCATGGTTCGCGGTCGCGGTGTTGGTGACGAGCGCGCCGATGCGCACCCCGCCATCCGCTGTCTCCTCGATCGCATTCATGCCCAGCCGGTCGATCGCGACCAGCCGCTCGGGCGTCTCGACCTGCAATTTCATCAGGTCGAGCAGATTGGTCCCACCCGCGATCAGCGTGGCGGTTTCGCCATCCGAGAGGGAATACGCGTGATCGAGGCTGTCGGGCCGCTGGAGATCGAATGGTCTCATGCGGCGTCTCCCTGTCCGGCGACATCGCGGATCGCGGCGACGATATTGGCATAGGCTCCGCAGCGGCACAGATTGCCGCTCATCCGTTCGCGGATTTCCTCGGCCGTCGCCGTCATCTCGCCGGTCAGATCTGCGCTTGCGTCGCTGGCGAAACCGGCCTTGATCTCGTCCAGCATGGCGGTGGCCGAACACACCTGGCCCGGTGTGCAATAGCCGCATTGATACCCGTCATGCTCAACGAAAGCGACCTGGAGCGGCGACGGGTTCTCGGGCGTGCCCAACCCCTCGATCGTCGTGACATCGTCCCCGTCATGCAGGGCGGCGAGCGTCAGGCAGCTGTTGATCCGCATCCCATTGACGATGACGGTGCAGGCCCCGCACTGGCCGTGATCGCAGCCCTTCTTGGTGCCGGTGAGACCCAGATCGTGGCGCAGGAAATCCAGCAGGCTGGTGCGCGGATCGCTCGGCAGGGGGTGGTCGGTTCCGTTGATGGTGATGGTATCGGGCAAGACGGTCTCCTCGTCCCCCCTCAACCGGCCTGACCCTTTTAAGGTCCGAAGAAATTTATGGAGTTTCGGTTTGCGGCGACGCGGATCGGCGGCAAAGGAACGCGATGACCGATTATCATTTCTACCGGCCCGAGGATGGGCACCGCCTTCCGCACAGCCCCTTGAACGCCATCGTCGCGCCGCGCCCGATCGGCTGGATCTCGACGATCGGCAGGGACGGCACGCGCAATCTGGCGCCCTACAGCTTCTTCAACCTCATCAATTACGACCCGCCCCTCATCGTGTTTGCCTCGTCAGGGTGGAAGGACACGGTCGCGAATATCGAGGCGAGCGGCGAATTCGTGTGGAACCTCGCCACGCGCGCGCAGGCCGAAGCGATGAACGCCACTTCCGCGAGCGTCGGGCCGGGGGTGGACGAGTTTGCTCTGGCGGGATTGGACACGCTCCCTTCCACGATCGTCGCCCCGCCGCGCGTGGCGGGCAGCCCGGTGCATTTCGAATGCAGAATGACCCAGCTGATCCGGCTTGAGGATCGGCATGGTGAAGAACTCGATCAATGGCTGGTGATCGGTGAAGCGGTCGGCATCCATATCGATCCCGCCATGCTCGAAGATGGTGTCTACCAGACTGCCCGCCCCGTCCCGATTACGCGCGGCGGCGGACCGGCGGATTATTTCGCCATCACGCAGGATGCGCTGTTTAAGATGAAGCGCCCCGACTGATCCGCCGAGCGCAATCGCTCAATATCCCCGGCGACCCGACCGCTGCGCGAAATGCGACGTGCGAGGATGCAAGCGCCGCTTCGCTGTCGCGCGGCCTGCCGAGCCGGGCGATGGCGAGATAGACCGTATGCAAGGCGATGTAACCGGTTGCAGGAACGGGCGCGATGCGACAGGATCGTGGCAAAGACGAGAGGATGATGATGGCGAGCGTTTGGAAACCGATTGCGATGGCGCTGGTCGTCTTCGCCCTGCCCGTGCCCGGTGCTGCGCAGGATGCGGAGCGTTATCGGGAATGTTCCCCGGACGGGCGGCTGTGCTTCGCGCTCGAGACGGTGGCGGAAGCGCCGCATTACTCGGTGACCCGCGACGGCAAACCAGTGATCGCCCCCTCCCGCTTGGGCTTCGTGCTGCGCGGTGCGGGCAAATGGGGCAATCGCGTGGCGCTGGGCGAAGCGGTGCGGCGCGACCATGAAGGCGAGTGGGAACAACCCTGGGGCGAGAACCGCGTGGTGCGCGACGACTATCGCGAAATCCGCATACCCATCACCGAACTCGGCAAGACCGAACGCCGCATCGACCTGATCGCGCGGGTCTTCGACGGCGGCGTAGGATTTCGCTTCGCCTTCCCCGACCAGGAGCAGCTTGCCGATGTCAAGATCGACGAGGAGCTGACCGAGTTCAACATTTCGGGTGACGCCGAAGCCTGGTGGATTCCGGGCGGCGAGTGGAACCGCTACGAATATGTGTACAACCACACCCCCGCCAATCAGGTCGGCACAGCGCATTCGCCGCTGACCCTGCGCCGCGCGGATGGCCTCCACCTCGCGATCCACGAAGCGGCATTGGAAGATTACAGCGGCTTCTGGCTCCAGCGGGTCGAAGGTCAGCGGTTCCGCACCATGCTCGCGCCGTCATCCCAGCCATGGAAGGTGCGCCGCACCGCGCCCTTCGTCACACCCTGGCGCACGATCCTGATCGCCGAGGATGCGCCGCGCCTCTATGCGGCGGCGGACATCCTGCTCAATCTCAACGAACCCAACCGTCTCGGCGATGTCAGCTGGTCGAAACCGCACAAATATGTCGGTATCTGGTGGGCGATGCATCTCGACAAATGGAGCTGGAACGCTGGCCCCAAGCATGGCGCCACCACCCAGCACGCGATCGACTATATCGATTTCGCCGCGAAGCATGGCTTCAAATCCGTCCTGATCGAAGGCTGGAACGAGGGGTGGTGGAGCGAGAGCGGACGCAATTTCCAGTTCGCCACCGCCTACCCCGATTTCGACATGGATCGCATCGCCGCCTATGCCGCGTCGAAGGGTGTCGAGATCATGGGCCACCACGAAACGGCGGGCAATGCCGGGCTTTACGAACGCCAGCTCGAGGAAGCGCTCGATTATTACCAGCGGCACGGCGTCCATTCGGTCAAGACCGGCTATGTCGCCGATGCGGGCGGCGTGCTGCGCGAGGACCCGGACGGCACCGAACAGTGGGAGTATCACGACGGGCAGTACATGGCCCGCCATCACGTCCTCGTCGCCGAACGTGCCGCCGAACATGAGATCGCCATCAACGCGCATGAGCCGATCAAGGATACCGGTATGCGCCGCACCTATCCCAATCTGATGACACGCGAAGGTGCGCGGGGGACCGAATATATGGCCTGGGGCGAGCCGCCCAATCCGCCCAGCCACGAGCCGACCCTGCTGTTCACGCGGATGCTGGCAGGCCCGTTCGACCTGACGCCGGGCATCGTCAGTCTGCAAGGGCGCGAAGGCCTCTTGCCCAACACGCTGGCGCGGCAATTGGCCGATTACGTGGTGATCTATTCCCCGCTCCAGATGGCGGCGGATTTGCCCGAGAACTACGCCAAGGCCCCCGATGCGCTGGCCTTCATCGAACAGGTCCCGGTCGACTGGGAGCGGACGAAAGTCCTTTCCGGCGAGGTCGGACAATTCGGCGTCGTCGCCCGCCAGCGCCGCGGCGGGGAGGATTGGTGGATCGGCGGCGTCACCGACGAAACCGCGCGCGAGGTCGAACTCGACCTCACCTTCCTCGATCCGGGCAGGCGCTACACAGCCGAAATCTGGCGCGATGGCGAAGGCGGCGGGATCGACGGGGATCGCTTCGCCATGGTGCGCGAGACGAGGGTCATTACGGGCGGCGAGGCGATGCGCGTGCTGATGCAGGCGGGCGGCGGCTTCGCGATGAGCCTCAGGCCCCTAGACTGACCTCACTTCGGGCGGAGGCGCCTATCGAAACACCACGGTGCGGATGCCGTTGAGGAAGACCCGCCTTTCCGCCGTCCAGCGCACCGCGCGGGCCAGCACGCGCGCCTCGATATCGCGGCCGATGCGGACGAGATCCTGTTCGGTCGCGCGGTGATCGACTCGCTCGATATCCTGTTCGATGATCGGCCCTTCGTCGAGATCGCCGGTGACGAAATGCGCCGTCGCACCGATCAGCTTGACTCCGCGCTCATGCGCCTTCCCATAGGGCCGCGCGCCCTTGAAGCTGGGGAGGAAGCTGTGGTGGATATTGATGCACCGCCCCGCCAGCGTCCCCGCCAGATCGGACGACAGCACCTGCATATAGCGGGCGAGCACCAGCGTATCGGCGCGGCTCTCCTCGAAGACGCGCAGCATCCGCGCTTCCTGCTCGCCGCGCCGGTCGGGATCGACGGGCAAGTAGTGATAGGGGACGCCATGCCATTCGGTAAGATCGCGCAGCCCTTCGTGGTTCGACACCACACCCACGATTTCGACCGGCAGATTGCCCGTCTGCCAGCGATGCAGGAGGTCGTTGAGACAATGGCTCCCCCGAGACACCGCGATCAGCAGGCGCGGCCGATGATCGGCGGGCAGCAGCTCCCAGTCCATCGCGTAATCCTGCGCGATCGGAGCGAAGCCGGACCGCAGATCATCCACCGATTGGGGGAACGACACTCCCTCTGCGCGAAATTCGATCCTGAGGAAGAAGCGTCCCGCTTCGAGATCGGCATATTGCTGGCTGTCGAGGATGAAGCCTCCGATCGCGGCCAGATGGCTGCTGACCGCGGCGACGATGCCCACCCGATCCTCGCAGGACAGGGTGAGAATGAAGGCGGGTTTGGCTTGTTCGTGAGAAGCGGGATCGGCGCTGGGTGTCATGGCGGCACTTGTATCAAAGGATCGGCGGAGCGCCAGACGGCACTAACGCTTTCGGGAGGCCCGGCGAAAGCAGGCCGCTGAGGCCAGCCACGATCCCGCGAGAACCGTGCCCCAGACCAGCGCCCGCGCCTGTCCGCCAGGTTGTGCGATAGTCGAGGGTGCGGTCGCGAACAGCAGACCGAGCGACACCTGCATGGCCGCCACGCCCGCCATCGCCCGCGCCATGCCCGCCGCCTCCATCCGCACGGCAAAGGCGCCGACTGCGGCCGCGAGGATCACCATGAAGGACGCGGCCCCCTGCCCGTCGTCGCGCACGATCGTCGTCCAAACGGTCACGAAGGCGGTTAGCGCAGCCAGCCCCAGCCCGACCCGATAGGCCCGCGAGGCGGTCTGTGACTTGGCGAACAGAATCATCGGCACATCTCCCTTTTTACGGGAAAAACCTGCCTGACGAGGAAGCGGAAATCATGAGCGCGATGTGAGCAAACACGCCTGCCCCTCAATGATGCGCGTGATGCCCTGCCCCCGCCGCGTTTTCGGCATCGTGGCGGCCCTTCGCCATCGCGACCTCGTCACCGATCGGCGCGTCCACGGCCGGACCGTCGCTGTCGCGATATTGGCGGCGCAGCTCTTCGAGCTTGTCCTTCATCCGCGCAATTTCGTCCTTCATCCGGGGATCGTCGATGCGGTTGCGCATCTCGTTGGGGTCGGTCTGAAGGTCGTAGAACTCCCACTGGTCGATATCGCCATAGAACCGCATCAGCTTGTAGCGGCCCTGCTTGACGCCGTAATGCGCGCGCACCGAATGGAAACCGGGATATTCGTAATAGTGGTAATAGATGGCGTCGCGCCAGTCCGACGGCGGCGTTCCGTCGACCACTTCGCGTAAGGAGCGGCCCTGAATGGTTCCTCGTTCGGGAAGGCCCGCATAATCGAGGAAAGTGGGCGCATAATCCACGTTCTGCACGGGCGCGCCGATCCGCGTGCCCGGCGCGATGTGGCCGGGATACTGCATCACCAGCGGCGTCCGCAGGCTTTCCTCATACATGAACCGCTTGTCGAACCAGCCATGCTCGCCGAGATAGAAACCCTGGTCGGACGTGTAGATGACGATCGTGTTGTCCGCCTCGCCCGAATTTTCCAGCCAGTCGAGCACGCGGCCCACGCTGTCGTCCACTGCGGCGACCGTGCCGAGATATTCGTGCATGTAGCGCTGGTATTTCCAGATCGCCATCTCCCTGTCGCTCATATCAGCGGCGTTCATGGCATCGTTGCCGGGCTGGAGCGCGCCGAAATAGGCCTCGCGCTGTTCGGGGGTCATGCGCGCGAAATCGTCGGTCCAGGGATTGAAGCGCAATTCGCGGCTCCCCTCCTCGACCGTCATCTTCAGATCGTGCCCCTCATACATGTCGCGATAGATGTTCATTTCCTGCGCCGCGGCGGCGGGGCGTCCGTCGTAATGGTCGAAATAATTGGTCGGCACGGGAAATTCCGTGCCGATATATTTCTGCACATGGCGAAGGGCGGGCATGAAATTGCGGTGCGGCGCCTTGTGGTGGATCAGCAGGGCGAAAGGCTTGTCGCTGCCCGCCCGCCCGTCGAGCCAGGCGAGGCTGCGATCGGTGACGAGGTCGGTGGCATAGCCTTCGACCACGCTGCGTCCGTCGGGCGTGATGATGTCGGGATTGTAGTATTTGCCCTGATCGTCGAGCACGGCCCAATCGTCGATCCCCGCGCCTTCGGGCGAGTAATTGAGGTGCCATTTCCCGAACAGGGCGGTGTCGTAGCCCGACGCCCCTAGTTCGCGCACCCAGTTCCATTGCGAATTGTCGAATTTCTGCCCGTTCTGCGTGAAGCCATGCATATGGCTGAACTGGCCGGTCAGCATGGTGGCCCGCGCCGGGCCGCACAGCGAATTGGTGACGTAGCTGTTTTCGAACAACGCCCCGTTCTTCGCGATCCGGTCGATATTGGGCGTCGGCGCGAGGCGGCCGATCTCGGTCCCGTAGGCGGAAATCGCGCTCTGCGCATGATCGTCCGACATGATGAAGATGATGTTCGGACGGCGCTGTTCGACGGGCGCCGTGTCTGTCTGAGCCACCGTTCCCGCACTCTCGGTGGCGGCGGGAACGGTGGCGCAGCCCGGCAGGACGCAGGCCAGGGCCATGGCGGCGAAAGCGGTGCGCCCCGTCATCATGCTCACTCCGTGATCGTGAAGGTGACCGGCGTGCTCGCGTCCGCGCCGGAGCTCGGCGCGATCCAGAGACGGAACTCGCCCGGCTCCCACCCATGCGACATATCCTGACGGGTGAAGGCGAGATCCTCGGGCCGCAGAGTGAACGTGACCGTCCGGCTCTCTCCGGGCTGGAGCATGACCTTCTCGAAGCCCTTCAGCTCCTGCACCGGGCGCGTCACCGACCCGACGAGGTCACGCACATAAAGCTGCGCAACCTCCGCCCCGGCGCGCTTGCCGGTGTTGGTGATGGTGGCGCTGGCGGTGATCGAACCGCCTGCCCCCATGCTCGGCGCGCTCAAGCTGACGGGGGAATAGGCAAAGTCGGTGTAGCTGAGTCCGTAACCGAAC
The DNA here is from genome assembly GCF_009827295.1 of Qipengyuania pelagi. Taxonomy (NCBI): domain Bacteria; kingdom Pseudomonadati; phylum Pseudomonadota; class Alphaproteobacteria; order Sphingomonadales; family Erythrobacteraceae; genus Qipengyuania; species Qipengyuania pelagi. Next base: position 1,306,423 of record NZ_WTYD01000001.1, read on the forward strand.
CGGTAGAGCGGCGCATTCGGCGTGTTGAGATAGCGCGAGACGTATTTCGCGCCCGGTGCGCCCAGTTCGATCGGGCGGCCGGTGTTCTTCATGTCGTAATAGATCGGCGCCTGGCCGACATTCACCGGGAAGGTCACCGGCAGCTTGCCCGAGGGGTTGTAGTCCCCGAACAGGACATCGGCCACCGCATGGCCGCCCTGCGTGCCCGGATACCAGGCGTGGAGGATCGCCGAAACGTTTTCTTCCGCCCAGATAATCGAGTTCGGCCGCCCGCTCATCATCACTAGCACCACCGGCTTGCCTGTCGCGACGAGGCGTTCGAGCAGCGCCTGCTGGTTGCCCGGCAGGTCGAGCGAGGTGCGGCTCGCCGCTTCGCCCGTCATGTCCCATTTCTCGCCCATGACCGCGACGATCACGTCGGACCGGTTCGCCACTTCGAGCGCTTCGGCGAACCCGTCCGTTTTGCTCGCATCCGCGAACTCGTAGCTCGCGCCCTTGGCGTATTCGACGCGCACGCCGCGCCCGGCCCGCGCCTTGAGACCTTCGAGCACGGTGACCGGCCGGGTCTGGCGGTCGCCCGCCGCGGCCCAGCTGCCGATCATGTCGGGCTTGCTGTCGGCAAGCGGGCCGATCAGAGCGATGCTCTGCGCTCCGGCGACGATGGGTAGGGTATCGCCTTCATTCTTGAGCAATACCATGGATTTACGAGCGACATCGCGCGCAGCTTCAAGGAATTCCGGCTTGTAGAGCGTTGCCTCCTGCCGGGCTTCGTCGGCATAGCGATAGGGGTCCTCGAACAGACCGAGGCGGTATTTCATCTCCAGCACGCGGCGGGTCGCGGTGTCGACCTGATCCATCGTGACGCGGCCCTTCGCGATCGAATCGCCGAGATGTTCGAGGAACACCGCGCCCTGCAAATCCATATCGACCCCGGCATCGAGCGCCTGTTCGCCCGCCTGTTCGAGATCCTTCGCATAACCATGCGCCACCATCTCGTTGATCGAGGTGTAGTCGGTGACGACGAAGCCGTCGAAGCCCCACTGGTCGCGCAGCACATCGGTCAGAAGGTATTTGCTGCCGCTCGCGGGCACGCCGTCATATTCGTTGAAGGCGGTCATGATGCTGCCCACGCCCGCATCGATCGCCGCCTTGAACGGGGGGAGATAGACGTCGCGCAGCGTGCGTTCCGAGATATCGACGGTGTGATAGTCGCGCCCGGCCTGCGCCGCGCCATAGCCGACGAAATGCTTGACCGTCGCCAGCACGGTATCGGTCGCAGCCAGATCGTCGCCCTGATAGCCCTCGACCCGCGCCTTCGCGACCCGGCTGCCGAGATAGACGTCCTCGCCTGCCCCCTCCGAAATGCGGCCCCAGCGCGCATCCCGCGCGATGTCGACCATGGGGGAAAAGGTCCAGTGGATGCCCTCCGCGCTCGCTTCCTGCGCGGAGACGCGGGCGGATTTCTCGACCGCTTCCATATCCCAGCTCGCAGCCTCGCCCAGCGAGATCGGGAAGATCGTGCGGTGACCGTGGATCACGTCGTATCCGAACATCAGCGGAATCTTCAGCCGCGTGTTCTCGACCGCGAGCTTCTGCAGATCGCGCGTATATCCGGCGGTATAGGCGTTGAAGATATTGCCGACCTTACCGGCGCGGATATCCTCCTGATAGCTGTCGCGCATCGTCGGGCCGGTCGATTCCCAATCGCTTGTGAGCAGCGTGAGCTGACCGACCTTTTCCTCCAGCGTCATCTTGCCGATCAGCTCGTCGAGAAAACGGTCCATCTCCGCATCGCGTGCGGCCCAGGCGGGCTGCGCGGGCTGGATCGGGACGGTGCCGGTCGAAGCGGCGGCTTGGGCGGCGGCAGGCGCGGCGCGTTCGACGGGGGCCGATTGCGCCGTCGCGCAAGCCGTCGTCGCCAATAAAGCCGCTACGATCGTGGTAGTGCGAGCCGCAAAGCCCATCGTCATGTCTCCCATTGCCCAGATGGTCGGCGCCCGAGCGGGCTCTATCGCCATCCTGTTGTGATATTTTTCGGATTCGTCCGATGCACGGCTTCTATACAACCGGATTGAAACCGGTTACAAGCCCGTTGAAACCGGTTACAGATCGGTGAGAGAGAAACCATGATTCGCGTCGTCTTGCATGGCCGACGCGAGTCGCTAGCCTCCGGGATAAGGGGGCGGATACGGGGAGAAGAAGGGCCATGATCTTTTCGCACGCCAAACGTACGTCCGTCGCAGGCAGGCTGGCCGGTGCGCTCGCGCTCGGAAGCGCTACCGGCGCCCTCGCCATCGCGCTAGCCGTTCCAGCTCACGCCCAGGAATCGAACGCATCGCTGCGCGGTTCGGTGACCGGGGCGACGCAGATCACCGCGGTCGATGTGGCGACCGGCTTCCGGCGCACGGTCGATGTGTCGCAGGACGGGCGCTACAACTTCCCGCAGCTGCGCCCCGCGACCTATTATCTCGAGATCACGGGCACAGACGGCACGGTGCGCCGTACCGACGAATTCACGCTCCAGATCGCGCAGGACGCGGTGCTCGACTTTGACGACATCGCGCAGGAACCGACCGTGGCGGACGCCTCCGCCGCGCCGGGCTCTGCGGACAATCTCATCATCGTCACCGGCGGACGGATCGTCACGCTGGAAGGCGGCGAAGTCGGCGCGAACATCTCGCAGCGCGAGATCGAAACGCTGCCCCAGAACAATCGCAACTTCCTCGCCTTCGCCGACCTCGCGCCGGGCGTGGTGTTCGAGAACCCGGACGGCCAGTCGCGCATCCAGGGCGGCGCGCAGAACAGCCGCACGGTCAACGTCTATATCGATGGCGTCGGCCAGAAGGATTACGTGCTCAAGAACGGCGTGACCGGCCAGGACAGTTCGGAAGGCAATCCCTTCCCGCAGCTGGCGGTGGGCGAATACCGCGTCATCAGCTCCAACTACAAGGCGGAGTTCGACCAGGTCAGCTCGGTCGCCATCACGGCAGGTACCAAATCCGGCACTAACGAATTCAGCGGCACCGCCTTCGTCGATTATACCGACACCGGCATGAGGCAGGAAACCCCGCTGGAGAAATTCGGCGGACGCGAAAAGGCGGAGACCAAGGATCTTCAGTTCGGCGGCGCACTCGGCGGGCCGATCGTTAAGGACGTGGCGCATTTCTTCGTCACCTATGAAGGCAAGCGCCGTCGCCTGCCGGTCACGATCGAGCCGGGTGCGGATTTCCCGGTCAGCTTCTTTCCGTCCGATCTGCAAGATGTGTTCGGCCCGACGCAGCGCGAATTCAACGAGGACCTGTTCTTCGGCAAGATCAGCCTCCAGCCGACCAGCCGTGACCTGATCGAGGTTTCGGGCAAGTATCGCAAGGAAACCGGCGTCTTCCTGAGCAGCGGAAGCACCGCTGCGGAAGCGGCTGCTTCGCAGGATGTCGATGAAAAGCGCGGCCTGCTCCGCTGGGAACACAGCGCGGATAATTTCATCAACGATTTCAAGTTCACCTATGAAAACGCCTTCTGGTCACCGCGTCCGCAGAATTTCATCCCCGGTGCGATCTACACTTTCAGCGGCAGGAGCCCGGTTACCGGCAACAACCTGACGCGCGCGCAGCTATTGCGTGTCGGGGGCAGCGCCAACTTCCAGGACAAGGGCCAGGAAGGCTACAGCGTCCAGAACGATTTCACCTGGACGGCCCTCGAAGGCCACACGATCAAGGCGGGCGTGAAGTCGAAATGGGTGAAGCTGACCCGGATCGAACAGAACTTCTTCAATCCGCAATATTCCTACAACGTCAATCGCACACCTGGCACCTTCAACACCACCATCCCCTATCAGGTGCAATTCGGCGCTGCGACCGGAGACGGTACGGCGTCCGTCATCTCCAAGAACTGGCAGTTCGGGGTCTATATCCAGGACGATTGGGACGTGAACGATCGCCTGACCCTCAATCTCGGCATCCGCTGGGATTACGAGGAAACGCCCTCCTATCTCGATTTCGTGACGCCGCAGGATGTCGTCACCGCAGTCTCGCAGGCGAACTATCCGAATATCTACAAGCCGGGCGTCGAATACGACATCAACGACTATATCTCGGACGGGACGCAGCGCGAAGCGTTCAAGGGCGCGTTCCAGCCGCGTATCGGCTTCAGTTACCAGTTCCTCGATCGCGGGCGGCTGGTGCTGTTCGGCGGCTATGGCCGCTCCTATGACCGCAACCAGTTCGATTATCTGGCGCAGGAACTGAGCATCAATGCCTACAGCACGCGAACCTTCAACTTCCTGACCGGTGATCCGAACAACACCTGCAACCCCAGCGCGACCTGCGTTCCGTTCGATCCGATCTACCTCACCGAAGCGGGCCGCCAGCAGCTGCTCGCCGGCGCTGGGGCCGGTGGCGGGCGCGGCATCCGGTTGATCAACAACGATCTCAAAGTGCCCTATTCCGACCAGTTCAGTATCGGTCTGCGCAGCGATCTGACCAGCCTGCTCAATGTCGAGGTCGGATTCCGGCACATCAAGAGCCGTGACGGCTTCGCCTATCTGCTCGGCAACCGCCGCCCCGACGGCACCTTCTTCACGCCCCCGCCCGCCGTGCCGGGATCGCCCTTCGGCTTCACGCCTCCAGGTTTCGGATCGATCATCATCGGGACGAACGGGTTGAAGACCGATGAGGATGCGGCGCATATCAAGATCGCCAAACGCTATACCCAGGCCTCGCCCTGGAACCTGACGGCGACCTACACCTATACAGATGCGACGGAGAACCGGGCTTTTGGCGAGTATTTCTCGTTCGATTTCCCGACTCTGGAAGATTACACGGTCAAGACCTCCAGCGGGCTGCGCAAGCATCGCCTCGTGATGGCCGGATCGGTCGATCTGCCGACGAACACGGTCATTTCCGGCAAGTTCCAGATCGCCTCTCCGCGCTATCTCAACAACTTCGTGCGCACGATCGGCGGCGATCCGCCCCTGGTCATCGAGACGATCAAGACTGCGGGCAACGGTGATCGCTGGGGCTTCCGCCAGCTCGACCTCGCGATCACGCAGAATATCGATCTCGGTTTCCTGACCGACCGCAGCCGCATCTATGTCCGCGCGGACATCATCAACGCGCTGAACGATCGCAATTACAACAGCTTCCTCGGCACGACGGGTGAGCGCAATTTGCGGTCCTTCAGCACGGACGGGCCGCCGCGGACGCTCAAGGTTTCCGCCGGGTTCGAATTCTGATCTCTCCTCCTTCCGCCGCCGTTTCCTCCGGGAAGCGGCGGCGGTTTTTAAATGTCAGCAGGTGATCGCCATTTTCTTCGCACGCGCTTCGCTCGCCCTTCCGTCCACTGCTCTGGCCGCGCTGGCCCTGGCCGGATGCGCGAGCATTCCGGCTACTGGCCCGGAGGCGCCGTCGCAGGTCAGGCCGGACGCCCCTTCCGCCTCGGCGCAAGCCGCCTTCTCGGAAGATCTCACGCGTCGCACCTTCACCTATTTCTGGGAGACCACCGATACGGAGCGCTGCCTTGCTCCTGACCGCTGGCCATCCAACCCCTTCTCCTCGATCGCCTCGACCGGCTTCGCGCTGACGGCGTATGGGATCGGGGCCGAGCGCGGCTATGTCAGCCGCGAGGATGCCGCCGCGCGCACGCGCGATTGCCTCGAATTCTACTGGAACGCGCCCCAGGGATCGGCGGTCGACGGAGTGTCGGGCCACAAGGGCTTCTTCTACCATTTCCTGAAGAACGAGGACGGGACGCGCTTCGGCAAGACCGAGCTTTCCACGGTGGATACATCCTTGTTGCTCGGCGGCGTTCTGTTCGCGCAGAGCTATTTCGATCGCGACAATCCGACCGAGGCCGAAATCCGCGATCTTGCCGAAAAGATCTATGCCCGCGTCGACTGGACCTTCGCCCAGCGCGAGAACAGCACGATCCCTTCGGCCAATGGCGGGAGCGGCAAGGCCATCGCCATGGGCTGGTATCCCGAGCGCGGAGATGACGGCGATTTCGGCACGCATGACTGGGTCGGCTACAATGAAGCGATGCTGGTCTACATCCTCGCCGCCGGATCGCCGACCCATGCGATCACCAAGGAAGCCTGGGATACCGGGTGGGCCGCGGACCTCGAAAAGGACTGGGGCAGCTATTACGGCTACGAACACCTCCAGTTCGAGCCCCTGTTCGGGCACCAATACAGCCATGTCTGGGTGGATTTCCGCGATATCCAAGATGACTACATCGCGACGAAGGGCATCGACTATTTCGAAAACAGCCGCCGCGCGACGCTCAGCCAGCGCGCTTACGGGATGGACAATCCGAACGACTGGGTGGGCTATTCCGGCGATCTGTGGGGCTGGACCGCGTCTGACGGACCGACCGGCGCCGCCAATGGCCGCGTGGTCAACGGTAAGCCGCGCCGGTTCCAGGATTACAGCGCGCGCGGCGTCAGCGCGGTACGGGTCGTCGATGACGGCACGATCGTCCCGACCGCGCCGGGCGGCTCGGTCGCCTTCGCCCCGGAAGTCGCGATACCCGCGCTGATGGCGATGCGCGAGCGCTATGGCGACAGGCTCTACACACGTTACGGTTTCAAGGACGCCTTCAACCCCAGCTACACCTTCACCGACGTCGGCAGCCGGAGCGGAACCGTGGACGCCGAAACCGGCTGGGTCGCGCGCGACCATCTCGGCATCGATCAGGGCCCGATCCTGGCGATGATGGAAAACCACCGCAGCGGCCTCGTCTGGCGCACCATGCGCAAGAACCCGCATATCCGGCGTGGCCTGGAACGGCTCGGCTTCACCGGCGGATGGCTGGAAACGCCCGCCGAATAGGCTTCGGCGCTCAGCGCGATTCGAGTTCGATATCCGCCAGAACGGGGTAGTGATCCGAAGGCAGGCGGCCGCCCCAATGCTGGGTGAACGTCGCGTGGCGGATCACGCCGAGGCCTTCCGACACGAAGATGTGATCGATCGGCTCGTCCGCATTGCGCGTTATGTCGAAGGCGGTGAAAGTGCCGGTCGGGCCGTAGGGCGGTGAACGCGAGATCGTGCGCGTGTTGGCAAGGCCGCTGCGTCCCGGATCGGCGAGGATTTGGATCGGCGCGCTCGATGGAGCGGCGTTGAAATCGCCCATCACCAGAACCGCCTCGCCCGCGTCGCGATAGCGCTTCGCCCAGGCCGCGATCTGCGCCGCGCTTTCGCGTCGCGCCTCTTCGCCGACATGATCGAAATGGGTGTTGAGGACGCGAATGCGCTGCCCTGTCCTTCGATCCTGCAACAGCGCCCAGCTGGCGATGCGCGGCAGGGACGCGTCCCAGCCCTTGCTCGGCGTATCGGGCGTCGGCGAGAGCCAGAACGTGCCGCTCTCCACGGCCTCGAACCGCGCGGTCTTCCATGCGAGCGGGGAGAATTCACCCTTCGTCCTGCCATCGTCCCGCGCCACACCGGCGAAGCGGTAGCTCGGCAGAGCCGCCTCCAGATCCTGTTTCTGGTTCAGCAGGACTTCCTGAAAACCGATCACGTCCGGCTCGTGATAGGCGATCGTCTGGCTCACGATGTCCTTGCGATAAGGCCACGCATTCGCTCCGTCCGACGCCGTGTCGAGGCGGATGTTGAAGGTCATCGCCCGGAGCGTTTCGCCCGCGCGACCGGCGAAAGGGGCCGTGTGGGCGCAGGCCGACAGACCCGCGGCAAGGGCCAATCCGGCCAGGATCAGCGGAAATTTCGGAATTCTCACGATCCCGGCTCCTTGCGGTGGCTCAACAGCCAGAGATACAGCGCCGGATCGGCATAGGCCGGGTCCCATGCATTGTGGCCAAGGTCGGGATAGATGGTGAGGCGGCTCTCGCGCCCGCCGCATGCCCTTATCGCGCGCGCCATCGCGAAGCTGCCTTCGGGCACCACGACATCGTCACGATCGCCGTGAAAGGCCCAGGCGGGCAGGTCTTTCAGCGCGCAGGCGGTTGCGGGATCGCCCCGCCCCGCCACTGCGGCGATGGCAGCGAAGCGCGCGGGCTCGACAGCTGCCCAGCGCCAGGTCGCATGGCCCCCACGGCTAAGGCCCGTCAAATAGACGCGCTCCGGGTCGACCGGCAGAGTCGCCATGGCATGGTCCAGGATCGCGTCCAGCTTCGCGATGTCCCAATCCTCTTCCGCGGGCAGCAGAGGCGAAATCAGGATGAAGGGAAAATTCGGGTCGCGATCCGCCAGCTTGGGCGGGCCGTGCACCTTGACCCGCGCGACATCGCTGCCCCGCTCGCCCGAACCGTGGAGGAACAGCATCAGCGGATAAGTCGCCCCGTCCGTCTGGCTCGCTTCAGGCACACCGGGCGGGACGAAGAGCTGATATTCGTAGCCCCCGGCAGTCAGAGCCGGTTGCGCGTGCTGCCCGGCCTGGGGCGGCGGCGCGGCTTCGAGCGGGCCAAGGCCCGTGCATCCCGACAGAACGAACAGAGCGGCCAGCGAACGTGCTAGGCGAGTGGGAACGAAATCATTGAAGGCGAAGGACATGAGGCGGCTCTCCCGATCCGGCAATTGCGCCTTGGTAACCGGTTACATAGAGCGCGGCTAGACCTCTCGGACGTTCACGTGCCGGGTTTGAACCCGCCTGCCGTCGACCCGCGCACCGCCAGGGTCGGCGCGATGACGAGCCAATCCTGCGCGTCCGGCGTTTCCCCGGCCAGCATTCGGAACAGCAGTTCCGCCGCCGCCGCGCCGAGGCGCGTGATGTCGGAATGCACCGTGGTCAGCTGCGGGGTCACGTATCGGGCCAGCGGAATGTCGTCGAACCCGGCGACCAGCACCTCGCTGCCGATCGTCAGCGACGCCTCGCGCAGTTCGGCCATGCAATCGACCGCCATGATGTCGTTGCCGCCGAATACCGCATCGAAGCGCGTTCCGTTCTCCAGCAGATAGCGCGCGGCATCGCGCCCGGCATCTTCGCGGAAATCGCCCGGCAGGACCAGCGGATCGGTGATGCCAAGCCCTTCCTTCAGCGCCTCGCGAAAGCCGCGCTCGCGCTCCCTCGCGTCGCGATTGCTGGCAGGCCCCGCGATGTGGACGATGTGGCGCGCGCCGCGTTCGATCAGATGCTCGGTCACCAATCGCGCGCCCGCGTAATCGTCGACCGCGACGAAGGGCGTCGCCCCGTCCGAACTGCGCGCGTTCAAAAGGACGGCGGGTATCCCGTGCGTCAGCGCCTGGTCCAGCGTCTCCGCGCTGGAATGGGGCGGCATGACCAGCAATCCGTCCACCCGACCGCGCATTGCCCGGATCGCCTGCCCGGTCTGCTCCGCACTGCCATGCATATTGCCGAGCAGCAGGTTCTTGCCCGCGCCCTGCACCGCCAGATCGATCCCGCGCACGATCTCGGAAAAGAATTCGCCGAACAGGTCGGGAAGGATCACGCCGATAGTGTCGGTTTGCCGCCGCGTCAGGCTGCGCGCGCCGCTATGGGGGACGTAATTGAGTTCCCTGGCGGTCGCTTCGATCTTGGCGCGGGTTTTCGCCGTCACGCTGCTGAGGCCGTTGAGCGCGCGCGACGCTGTCGCCACCGAGACCCCTGCGGCCTTGGCCACTTCCCTGATCGTTATCGCGCTTCCCACACGGACGGTCTATCGCCGTTTGGCTCTTGCGCCAAGCGACAGTACGGTCACCGCCCTAGAATTTGCGCCCTAGAATTTACGCATCGTCGCCAGCAGGATGCAGGCGAGCGCTGCGAAACACGCCAGCAGCGCAAACAGGGCCTGGAAGCCGAACATCGGGATCAGCGCCAGCACCAACCACGGCATGATCAGCGACGGCACGGTGTTGGTCAGATTGAAGATGCCCAGATCGCGTCCGCGAGTGGCCGGGCGCGGCAGAACGCGCAAAGTCTGGCTGGCGTGAAGCGAAAGGAAGACGCCCGCCATGATCGCGAAGACGACGTAGCCCGCAATCCCTGCGGTAATGTCCTGCGCGAAGGTCAGCATCGCAAGGCCGATCGCAGCTCCGGCAGCCGTGATCGTCAGCGGCAGACGCGGTCGCCGGGTGGAATCGGACCATCGCCCCACGATCAGCGCGAGGGGGACGCAGGTGAACAGCACCACGGTGAAAAGCTGGGCGACCCGGTTGTCGGTAACGCTGGCATCGAGCGTGCGAAACCATAGCAGCAGGAAAGCGAACAGGGCGGCTTCCGCAATCTGGATCAGCAGCCGCACCATCCACATCCGCGCCACCGGCGCGCGATCGGCGGGGTAGGCCGGATCGCCCGCCACGATCGGCTGGCGCGTCTCGTCTTCTGCCGAAGATGCCATCAGCTGCGGCATCGCGCGGGGGCGCCCGAACACGACCACGGGTAAAACCATCACGGCGACCAACCCAGCATTGAGGATGAGCCGCATCTGCGGAGAGGCGAGGTCCGGTACGGTCAACAACACGCCCGTCAGCGCCCCGGTCGCAGGTGCCACGGCCAGAAGTCCGCCCAACGTGCCCTTCTGTTCGTCGGGTACGCAATCCCCCGCCCAGGCAAAAAGCGGCCCCAGCATCATGTTGAGCGCGACCTGCCAGGCCGCGATCGCCGCGAGGAACAGGGGAACGCTCTCGATCCGAAACAGGAGCGTCAGCAGCACGCTCGACAGGATCAGTCCGGCGACGATCCATGGGCGGCGCGTTCCGGTGACATCGCTCGCCCAGCCGAACGCGATGTTCCCCAGGCTCGCCGCGATCGCGCCGACGAAGGCCGCGTAGGAGAGCACCACGATCCCCTCCCCGCCCCAGACATCCGTGGCATAGACTGGCAGGAACAGGGTCAGCAGTGGTGCGTAGGCGGCCGACCCGCCCGCTGCGGCCAGTGCATACAGCACCAGATAGCGCGGCGATTGCAGCCGCGATCCTCCCGATCTCTCCCTCATGGATGGGCCCTACTCCGCCTGGACGGCGGTTCCAAGCACCAAGCGTACAGCTTGTTCGCCAGCGCGCTTGGCGCTAGCCCAGCGAGATGAGTACGAGGGAGAGAACAGTCCAAGCCGAAGCGGGCGAGCGACGCAGAGTCACGTCCTTCGACGTCGCCGAACGTGCAGGCGTCAGCCAGTCCACGGTCAGCCGCGCACTCGCCGGGCTGGAGACGATCACCGCCGCGACCCGCAGGCGCGTGGAGGAGGCTGCGCGCGAACTCGGCTATTTCGTCGATTCCCGCGCCGCGCGCCTGCGCAGCGGGGACACGCGCACGATCGCAATCGTAGTCATCACGCGCGAGGGCGGTGACGTGCGGGCGATCAACCCTTTCCATTTCACGCTCCTCGGCAGCACCTGCGCAGCGGCGGCCGCGCGCGGGTTCGAGGCGTTGGTCACCTTTCAGAGCGAGCCCGAGCAGCTGTTCGGCCGCTTCGTCGAGGAACGGCGGGCCGACGCGGTGATCGTGATCGGTACGACTGCCAATCTTCCCGCCTGGGAGCATTTCCGCAATCTGTCCGAAGACCAGCCGAACATGGCGTTCTGGGGCGTGGGCGGCGAAGAGAACGAATGGGTCCGCTCAGACAATCTGCAAGGCGCCCAGCTGGCAGTCGAGCGGCTGGTGGCGGCAGGCCATCGCCGGATCGCTTTTGTCGGCGAGACCGGCGGGCATCAGCTCCAGTTCGGCGAACGGTACGAAGGCTATTGCCGGGCGATGACGGCCCAGGGCCTCGCCCCCCTCCCCCCGGTGACTGGCACGGGCGAAACGCGCGATGGGCAAGGCCGCGCCGCGATGGAGGCGATCCTGAAAGGCGATCGGCCCGAAGGTCTTTTCTTCGCCTGCGATGCCATGGCGCTCGGTGCGCTCGACCATCTTGCGCAACGCGGTATCGACGTGCCGGGGGACATCGGCGTGGTCGGATTCGACGGTCTGGGCAGCGGGGCGCATTCGCATCCTCCGCTCACCACCGTGGAACCTGAATTCGCGCTCGCGGGCGAGATGCTCGTTTCCGTCGCGCTGGATGCCGGATCAAGCGAGCGGCGCGTACCCGTCAGACTGGTCGAACGCCGGAGCGTGCGCGCACCACGCTGAAAATCAGCCCGTCAGATCGGTGACGAAATCCTCGGTCCAGTTCTGGACATTCTCGTCATGCACCGTTCGCACCATCTTGTCGTAACGGGCGCGCCGCTCGTCGAGCGTCATGTCGAGCGCCCTGCCGATGGCATGGGCGACATCGTCGGGACTGTGGGGGTTGACCAGCACCGCGTCCTCCAATTGCTGCGCCGCCCCTGCAAAGCGCGACAGGATCAGCACGCCGGGATCGTCCGGGTCCTGCGCCGCGACATATTCCTTCGCGACCAGGTTCATCCCGTCGCGCAGAGGCGTCACCAGGCCGATCTTGGCAGCCCGGAAAAAGCCGTAGAGCTGCGCATGGGTGTAGCCGCGGTTGACGTAGCGGATCGGCACCACATCGACCTCGGAACGCGCGCCGTTGATCTGGCCCGTTTTCTGTTCGAGCAGGGTGCGGATCTGCTGATAGCTTTCGACATCTTCGCGACTGGGCGGAGCGACCTGGATATAGACGAGGTCGCGCACCCTCTCCGGGTGCTGATCGAAGAAGCGGCCGATCCCGTCGATCCGTTCGGGCAGCCCCTTCGAATAATCGAGCCGGTCGACCCCGATCATCGCCGTGCGTCGCCGGGTGGACGACAGCAGGCGCTGTTCGGCCTGTCGCGATTCGCCGGTATCGCCCTGCGCCTGGAAGTGATCCCAATCGATCCCGATGGGATAGGCCCTGGCCGTGACCGTCCGCCCGTCGAGCGTGACCGAGCCGGTCGCCTCGTCCACCTCCGCGCCCAGCTCCTTGGTGCAGTAATGCAGGAAGCTGTCGAGCCATTCCTGCGTCTGGAAGCCGATCAGATCGTATTGCAGCATCGTGCGCACCAACCGCTCGTGATACGGCAGAGAAACGAACAGGCGGGTCGGCGGCCAGGGAATATGGAGGAAGAACCCGATGCGGTTGGTGATCCCGCGCGAACGCAATCGTTCGCCGAGCGGGATCAGATGGTAATCGTGCACCCAGACGAGATCGTCTTCCTCGATCAGCGGCGTAACCGCTTCGGCGAAGGCTTCGTTGACCCGCTCATACCCCTTGCCGGTTTCGCGCTCGTATTCGGTGAGGTCGAGGCGGTAGTGGAACAGCGGCCACAGGGTCGCGTTGGCGTAGCCGTTGTAATATTCGTCGATATCGCGCTTTGAAAGGTCGACTGTCGCGGTGGTCACGCCATCATGGGTCTGGGTATCGATCCCGCCACCCGCGCCCTCTTCGCTTTCCTGCCCCGACCAGCCGAACCAGACGCCGCTATGCTTGCGGAGCGCGGAATTGAGGGCCCCGGCAAGCCCGCCCTGCGCTCCGGCAGCGCCGCGCGCCTTGGGTACTGCGACCCGGTTCGAGATGACGACGAGTTTCGCTATCGGACTTCACTCCACGGTTTGGACAACAGACCGGCGCAATTGATCACTCCTACCAGCGAGTAGGTCTGCGGGAAGTTCCCCCACAACTCGTTGTTTTCGTAATCCAAATCCTCGCTCAACATCCCCGAGCGGGTGGTATGGCCAAGCATCGTCTCGAACAGGGTGCGCGCTTCGGTGTCCCGCCCCGCGATATGCAGCGCCTCGATCAGCCAGAAAGTGCACACGTTGAACGCGGTTTCCGGCGCGCCGAAATCGTCCTCCGCAGCATAGCGGAGCATGTGATTGCCGCGCCGCAATTCCCGCTCGATCGCGGCGAAGGTGGAGGTGAAGCGCGGATTGTCGGGCGAAATGAAGCGCAGTTCGATCATCTGCAGCAGGCTGGCATCGAGATAGTCGCTCTGGAAGCTGGCGCCGTAATGGCCCCCATCCTCGCTGTCCTTCCACGCCTCGGTCTCGATGCGTTGCCGGATCGCTTCGGCGCGCTCCCGCCAAAATTCGCGGCGATCCGCCTTGCCGAGATGATCGGCGACATTGGCGAGCCGATCGCAGGCCGCCCAGCACATCACAGCGGAATAGGTATGGACTTCCTGCCGGGTGCGGAATTCCCACAGGCCCGCATCGGGCTGGTCGTGCATCGCCCAGGCCATTTCGCCGACCTGTTCCAGCTTCGCGAAATCGCGATCGTCCGCCATGCGCAAAAGGCGCCGGTCGAAGAAGCCCTGCGCGGTCGGCATCACGATCTGGCCGTAGCAATCGTGCTGGACCTGGGTGTAGGCGGCATTGCCGCGCCTGACGGGCCCCATGCCGCGATATCCGGCGAGGTTCGTGGCGAAGGTCTCTTCCAGCTCGTGTTCGCCCATCACAGAATAGAGCGGCTGGATCTGTCCCCCTTTGGCCGAATCGACGATATTGCGCAGATAGGCGAGGTATTTCTCCATCACGTCGAGCGCGCCAAGCCGGTTCAAAGCCTGCACCGTGTAATAGGAATCGCGAATCCAGCAGAAGCGGTAATCCCAATTGCGCTCGCTGCCCGGCGCTTCGGGAAGCGAAGTCGTCAGCGCGGCGACGATGGCACCGGTTTCCTCGTGCTGGCACAATTTCAGCCCGATCGCGCAGCGGATCACCTCGTCCTGCCATTCCAGCGGGATATGGAGGCCGCGCGTCCAGATCTTCCAGTAATCGCGCGTCAGCGCTTCCATACGCTGCAATTCCGAACGCAGATTGCCGCTGAACGGTTCGTCCGGGCCGAGGAAGAAATGCAGCTCGCTCTCGACTCTGAAGGATCGATCCTCGAGCACATATCCGATCGGCGCATCGGTGCTGAGCCTCAGGGCCTGCGGACCGATCAGATAGCGGACGTGATTGGTCCCGTGCGTGGTCGGCGCGATCTCGGCACCGTAATCGCGCATCGGCTTCAGCACCACGCGCAGCCGCGGATTGCCGGACACCGGGCGGACATTGCGGACCCAGGCCACCGGACGGTACATCCGGCCCGAACTTTCGAAGCGCGGACAGAAATCGCGGATTTCGACCGCGCTGCCATCCTCCGCCTCGATCCGGGTCACCAGAATGGCGGTGTTGCGCTCGTAATGCTGTTCGAGCGAAATCTGCCCTTCGAGTTCGAAACGCCAGATCCCCGCATCGCGTCGGTCGCCGTTGAGCAACGCGCAGAACACCGGATCGCCATCGACGCGCGGGACGCAGCCCCAGACAAGTGCGCCGGTGCGGTCGACCAGCCCGCTGACCTGACAATTGCCGATCGGCCACAATTCGAGATCGGCCTGTTCGAAGCTCTCGCTGGGGCGCAAAATATCGTGCGAAACACTCATAGCCCCAACCATTCGATGGTTCGCGCCACGTTCGCAAGTGCGAAATGGGCGCTACTTCCCTGTCGATCGCCCACCAGGACCCCGCCGCCGCCCATTTCGGCGCAGGCGGAGAACCCGTCATCATCGGTGACGTCATCACCCACGAACCATGGTTGTGCGCCTGCGAAGGCAGGCGTTTCGAGAAAGGCCCGCACCGCACCGCCCTTGTCCGCACCGGGCCGGACCAGTTCGACGACCGCCTTGCCGCTCCTGACATCGAGATCGTGTTCTTTCGCCAGATCGCGCGCGAAGGACAGCACCATCGCCCCACTTTCCGGCGCGGCGCGATAATGCAGCGCGCCGCCATGGCTCTTCGCTTCGTATAACAGCCCCTCACGCTCGGCGAGGCGGCGCATGGCCTGGACCGCGGCTTCGGGAAGCCCCTCGGGCTCCTCGCCAAGCCAGCGACCGTCGGCGTGTTTGCGCGCCGCGCCGTGCGATCCGGCGCGTGCCACTGCGATATCGGGCAGATGGCTCTCGATATCGTCGAGCGCGCGCCCGCTGACGAGCGCGAGGCGCCCATCCAATCGATCCGCCAGCGCCTTCAACCGCGCGCACAGTGTCGGCGGAACGTGGATGGCGTCGGGCGTATCGGCAAGTTCGACCAGTGTCCCGTCGAAATCGAGGAACAGCGCCAGCGGCCCGCGCTCCGCGAGCCGGTCGAGAGGGGGCGGTGGAGGCAGCGCAGAGGACTGGTTCATGCCGCGCGTCTTAGCGATGCGTGGCCTGCGCGATCAAGCGATGTCGGATGGCGCCGGCAAGTCCTGGTCTTGGAACAGCCTTCGGGCAGTTCCGCTACACCTGTATGGATATGGGATAATGGTAGCGGAGGAGGGACTTGAACCCCCGACACGCGGATTATGATTCCGCTGCTCTAACCACCTGAGCTACTCCGCCCCATCGGCGCACCGCATCGGGATGCGGGTGCGGGAAAGGCGCCCTGCAAGCCTATCCAGCCCCGGGCAGGCGGCGCGTTTACGGCGATGGTCCGCTGGGGTCAACCGGGAAAACGCCCGCCCCGCAGGCTCGCTCACCCGCGAAACGCGAAGCCGCGAACGTATTCCCACGGCCCGCCGATATAGCGGTACAGAGAGAGGCCGGGAAACATGAAATCGCGGGCGGTGACAGTGCCGACCATCTGCGCCTGGAGAGCTTTCGCCTCCTTCGAAGTGACCTTGTTCTGGATCGTCACGTGCAGCCTCGGACGATGCTGGTCCTGCGCGCTCAGCATCCCGTGGAAATGGTCCGCGATATGATCGCGCAATTCGAGCATATCGGGGCTCGACAACTTCAGCGCCGTCCCGCCGCCGAGCGACATCACTCCTTCGAGCCGCGCGGGCACGGGCGCGATTTCGCCTGCCAACCGCGCGAGGAAGCGCCGCGCCTCGTCTTCGCACTGGCCGGGAAGCGCGTGAAACAGCGTGACATGCGCTTCCAGGTAATTGCGCTCGGGCGGGAAATGCTCGTCCCGTAATCGGGTTGCCCAGCTGTGGAGGTCCGGCGGTAGCTGCGCCGTCAGAATCAGCGGCGCATCGCTCACATCTCGCCCCGTTCCCGGCGCAGGGCGAACCATTTTTCGACATTGCGGTTATGCTCGTCGAGCGTCTGGGCGAAAGCGTGGCCCCCGGTCCCATCCGCCACCATGTAGCGCGCATCGGTCTCGGCCGGGTTCAGCACCGCCGCGATCGCCTCGCGACCCGGATTGGTGATCGGCGCCTTGGGCAGGCCGGTCATCGAATAGGTGTTGTAATCGTTGACCGCCGCGATTTCGGACTGGCGAATACGGCGGCCGAGCGGCTTGCCCCGCGTGATCGGATAGATGATCGTCGGATCGGCCTGCAAGAGCATCCCGTCCTTCAGGCGATTGGAATAGAGACCCGCGACCATGCGGCGTTCGCGCGCGACTCCGGTTTCCTTCTCTACGATGGAGGCGAGCGTCACCGCATCCTGGATATTGTCGACCGCGATATCCGAAGCGCGCTTGGGCCAGGCTTCGGCGAGATAGTTCTGCATCGCCGCCTGCATTCGCGCAAGGACACGGGCGCGCGGTTCTCCGCGTTCGAAATCATAGGTGTCGGGAAGCACCGATCCTTCAACCGGAACCGGGATCTCGCCGGTCAGAAGCGGCTCGGCCATCAGGCGCTCGTGCACCAGGATCGAAGGGGTGCCTTCGGGAATCGTGACGAAGCGACGGATCGGTTGGCCATGCTGCAACGTGTCCAGCATTCCCGCAGGGCTGATCCCGGCGGGCAGCAGGAATTCCCCTGCCTGGACCGGATCGCCGCTGCCCAGCAGCTTGGCGCGCAGCAGGAAGCTGTTCGCCGACGCGATGGCGCCTTCCGATTCGAGCTTGTCGGCGACTGCCGTCAAACTCGATCCCGAAGCGACGGTGAATTCGCGATCCTCCTCGATATCCGACGTCGCCCACCAGCCCGCCGCCAGCCAGATGACACCGACAAGCGCGACCAGTGCGGCGACCCCCGCCGCCAGCAGGCCGATCCGCTTCATCTCAATCGACCTGCTTGACCACCAGCGAGGCGTTGGTGCCGCCGAAGCCGAAGCTGTTGTTGAGCGCCGCCCTCACTTCGCGCTTCTTCGCCGTGTGCGGCACGAGATCGACGCCCTCGGTCCCCTCGTCGGGATCGTCGAGATTGAGCGTGGGAGGCACGATCTGGTCGCGGATGGCGAGCATACAGAAGATCGCCTCGACCGCGCCCGCCCCGCCAAGCAGGTGGCCGATGGCGGATTTGGTGCTGCTCATCGACGCGCCGCACAGATCGTCGCCCAGCACGCGCTTGACGGCGGCCAGCTCGATCGTGTCGGCCATGGTCGAGGTGCCGTGCGCGTTGACGTAATCGATGTCGCACGCCTCCAGCCCGGATTTCCTCAGCGCCATCTTCATGGCCAGCTCCGCGCCCTTGCCTTCGGGGTGCGGGGCCGTGACGTGATAGGCATCGCCCGACAGGCCGTAACCGACCACTTCGGCATAGATCTTCGCGCCGCGCGCCTTGGCGTGCTCGTATTCTTCGAGAACGACGACGCCCGCGCCTTCGCCCATCACGAACCCATCGCGGTTCTTGTCGTAGGGGCGGCTGGCTTCCTTGGGCCGGTCGTTCATGCTCATATTGAGCGCGCGCGCCTGCGCGAAGCCTGCCACGCCGAGCGGGTTGATGGTCGATTCCGCCCCGCCCGCCAGCATGATGTCGGCATCGTCCAGCGCGATCATCCGCGCCGCATCCCCGATGGAATGCGCGCCCGTCGAACAGGCCGTGACGACGGCGTGGTTCGGACCCATCAGGCCGTATTTGATCGAGACCTGCCCGCCGATCAGATTGATCAGCCGTCCGTGGACGAAATGCGGGCTGACCCGGCCCGGACCCCGTTCCGCCAGCACCAGGCTCTCGCTCTCGATACCCGGCAGGCCGCCAATGCCCGACCCGATCGAAACGCCCGCGCGCTCCTTCGTGGCCTGATCCATGTTTTCGAGGCCCGCATCCTCGATCGCCTGACCCGCCGCATCGATCCCGTATACGATGAAAGGATCGACCTGGCGCTGGACCTTGTGATCCACGCGCTTGTCGGGATCGAAGCCCCAAGGGTGGTCCTTGGGCTTCACCTCGCAGGCGATCAGGCATTTCTGGCCCGTCGTGTCGAAGCGGGTGATCGGCCCCGCCCCGCTTTCCCCGGCGAGCAGATTGGCCCAGGTAGTCTCGACATCGCCGCCCAGCGGGGTGACGAGGCCCAGTCCGGTTACGACGACGCGGCGCATAGGAACTCTCCGAAAAATGCAACAGGCCCGGCCCGGCTAGGGGCTCGGGCCTGTCCGATCCCGCCTTTCAGGGGCGGGTTAGCCAAACGGGCGATCAGCCCTTGTGCTCTTCGATATACTTGGTCGCATCGCCGACGGTGGTGATCTTCTCAGCCGCATCGTCGGGGATTTCGACACCGAATTCTTCTTCGAACGCCATGACGAGTTCAACGATGTCGAGGCTGTCGGCGCCCAGATCGTCGATGAAGCTGGCATCCTGCGTCACCTTGTCGGCTTCCACGCCCAGATGTTCGACGACGATCTTCTGCACGCGCTCGGCGGTATCGCTCATTTTATTCCCTCTCGAAAAATGGGGGTTTGCAAATTGGCTTTCGCCCTAATGAACGGGGCGGCGCAGCGCAAGGGCATCTCGACCCATTGTCCGATCAACCGCCGAACCTTTGCGACATCCCGCGCGTTGGCAGAGATACTACCAACCCCATGAAGGGACGCAAATCAATGACTTCCACCGTATTCAAGAGCCTGACCGACACCACATTCGATTCGGTCGAAGGCTATCGCAAGGCGCATGAAAAGGCCAAGAGCGCCCAGTTGAAGCAGGCCTTGCAGCAGCGGCTCGACAAGCGGCAGCAGACGCTCGGCACTCTGAATGCCCAGCTCGAACGCCAGGGCGACGAATTGGTGACCAAGGGCACAGTCACCGGCGACCTGCACCGGATGTGGACCGATATCACCGACCTGTTCGAGAATGGCGACGAAGCCGCTGCCGAGCGCGTCGAGGAAGGTGAAGATTACATCAAGGGCAAGTTCGAAAAGGCGCTGGAAGGCGACGATCTCGAAGCCGACGAGCGCGCTCTCGTTCAGCAGTGCCTCGCGGAGATCAGCGAAGGCGAACGCTTCGGCGACATGATCGAGAAGCAGTACGACTGACAGCCGCACTGAAATTCAAGATAAAAGGGCGCGGATCGAACTCCGCGCCCTTTTCGTATCGGTTCAGCCGTCCTGGGCCTGAGGGTCTTCGTCGCGAACGGTGGCGTTCGTGTTCATATCCGTGCTCTCGCCACTGCGCGCGGTTTCGGTCGCCTCGCGCGCCTTGGGCGATAATTGGATGTTGAGTTCGCGCAGCTGCTTGGCGCTCACCACGCTCGGCGCACCCATCATCAGGTCCTGCGCGCGCTGGTTCATCGGGAAGGCGATGACCTCGCGGATGTTCGGCTCGTCCGCCAGCAGCATCACGATCCGGTCGATCCCCGGAGCGGAACCGCCATGCGGTGGCGCGCCCAGCTTGAACGCTTCGATCATGCCGGAGAAGTTCGCATCGACCTCCTCCTGCGAATAACCGGCCAGCGCGAAGGCCTTGTACATGATTTCCGGCTTGTGGTTCCGGATCGCGCCGGAACTCAGCTCGTAGCCGTTGCAGACGATGTCGTACTGCCAGGCCTTGATGTCGAGCGGGTCCTGCGTTTCCAGCGCCTCCATCTCGCCCTGCGGCATCGAGAACGGGTTGTGGCTGAAATCGACCTTCTTGAGGTCCTCGTCCCACTCGAACATCGGGAAATCGACGATCCAGCAGAACTTGAAGCAGCCCTGTTCGATCAGGTCCAATTCCTCCGCAACGCGAGTTCGCGCGGCACCGGCGAGCTTGGCGGCGTCCTTTTCCTTGCCCGCGGCGAAGAACAGCCCGTCATTCTCGCCAAGGCCCAGCTCGGCATAGAGCTTCTCCATGCCTTCGGTGCCGTGGTTCTTGGCGATCGGGCCGCCGAACTCGCCCTGCTTGCGCGTGACGTAGCCGAGGCCCGCAAACCCTTCCTTGCGCGCCCAGTCGTTCATGTCGTCGAAAAACTTGCGGCTCTTCTCATGCGTGTTCGGCGCGGGGATCACACGCACCCGGCCCCCGCCGCCCACGATCTTTTCGAACAGGCCGAAGCCGGAGCTGGTGAAGTGCTCGGTGACGTCCGAGATGATCAGCGGATTGCGCAGATCGGGTTTGTCGCTGCCATATTTCAGCATGGCTTCGGCGTAGGGGATGCGCGGGAATTCGCCCGCGGGCGTCACGCTCTTGCCGCCGGAAAACTCCTCGAACACGCCCGCCAGCACCGGCTCGATCGTGTTGAACACGTCTTCCTGCGTCACGAAGCTCATTTCGAAGTCGAGCTGGTAGAATTCAGGTGAGCGATCGGCGCGCAGATCCTCGTCGCGGAAACAGGGTGCGATCTGGAAATAGCGGTCGAAGCCCGCGACCATCAGCAACTGCTTGAACATCTGCGGCGCCTGGGGAAGCGCGTAGAAGCGTCCGGCGTGAAGGCGGCTGGGCACCAGATAGTCGCGCGCGCCTTCGGGGCTGGATGCGCCCAGGATCGGCGTCTGGAATTCGCTGAACCCCTGATCGGTCATGCGGCGGCGCAGGCTCTGGATCACCTTGTTGCGCAGCATGATATTGGCGTGCACCCGCTCGCGTCGCAGATCGACGAAACGGTATTTGAGACGGATATCCTCGGGATAGTCTTCCGCCGAATTGACGATCAGCGGCAGATCGCTCGCCCGGCTCTGCACTTCGATCGCGCGGGCGAAGACCTCGATCTCGCCGGTCGGCAGATTGGCGTTCACCGCCGCCGCATCGCGCGCCTTCACCGTCCCGTCGATCGTAACGACGGATTCGAGCTTCAGCTTTTCGAGCACCGGCAGCGCCTCGCTGTCGCTGTCGGCGACGATCTGGGTGATCCCGTAATGGTCGCGCAGGTCGACGAACAGGACACCGCCATGATCGCGCTTGTTATGGACCCAGCCGGACAGGCGGACGCTCTGGTCGACGTCGTTCTTGGTCAGTTGGGCGCAGGTGTGGGTGCGATAGGCGTGCATCGAAAAACTTTCCAAAATCGGTGCTATGGCGCTAGGGGCCGCATCGCCCCCGATCGCGGCCGGGCCGCGCTGCGCTCCCTCTAGCAGGAAACGCGCGCGCTAACAGGGCAAGCCCGCCTTTTTGTCAAGGCAGGTGCGCCGCCGGACGGCACTCCGTCCGACAGACAGAAAAGAAACGATGAAAATCCACGACCTCATTACCACCACCGAACCGCTCGCCGAATTGTGCGAAAGGCTGGCGCAGGGCGATTTCGTCTGCGTCGACACCGAATTCATGCGCGAGAACACCTACTGGCCCGAACTCTGCCTGGTGCAGATCGGGAACGAGGAGGAAGCCGCCGCGGTCGATCCGCTGGCCAACGGGATCGACTTGCAACCGCTCTGGGACCTGCTCTGCGACAACGAAGACGTGCTCAAGATCTTCCACGCAGGGGGGCAGGACGTCGAAATCGTCTACAACTTCACCGGCAAGACGCCCCACCCGATCTTCGACACCCAGATCGCGATGATGGCGATCAGCCAGTCCGAACAGATCGGCTATGCCAATCTCGTCGAAAGCTGGCTCGGCTTCACGGTCGATAAAGGCGCGCGCTTCACCGATTGGAGCCGCCGTCCGCTGACCGACCGCCAGATCGAATATGCGATCGGCGACGTGACGCATCTCGCCAAGATCTTCCCGCGCATCCTGAAGAAGCTGATCAAGACCGGGCGCGGCGCGTGGCTGGATGCGGAGATGGAGAAGCTGGCCGATCCGGCGAATTACGCCAATGACGCCGACACCGCCTGGCATCGTATCCGCTCGCCGGGGCGCAACGCGCAGGTCCTCGGCCGGCTGAAAGCCCTCGCCGCCTGGCGCGAGAGCGAGGCGCAGCACAAGAACATCCCGCGCGGCCGCATCATGCGTGACGAGACGCTGGCCGACATCGCCAGCCATCCGCCCAAAAGCCAGGGCGATCTCACCAAGGTGCGCGGCCTCTCGAACGCCTGGAAGGACAATGATATCGGCAAAAGGCTGATGAAGGTGCTGGAAGGCGCCGAGCCTCTGCCCAAGGACGAAATGCCCGAAAAGGCCAAGCGCGGCGCGCCGCTCGGCAAGGAGGGCGCGCTCGTCGCGGACCTGTTGAAGCTGCTGCTCAAGATTCGCGCGCGCGAGATCGACGTGGCGGCGCGGCTGTTGACGCGCACGGACGAGATGGAAGCGCTCGCCGCCGGGGCGCGCGATCTGCCGATCCTCGACGGCTGGCGTTACGAGGTGTTCGGGAAGGATGCGCTCGAACTGGTCGAAGGGCGCATGGCCTTCGCGGTGAAGGACGGCCGATTGCTGATGACCCGCGTCGACACCGCCGCCGACGAGCCCACGCTCGCCATCGAGGAAGCGGCGGAGTGAGCGCGAAGCGGTGAGCACCTACCTCCCCACCATCAAGCAGCTGCAATATCTCGTGGCGCTGCACGAACACGGCCATTTCGGCCGCGCGGCGGAGGCGAGCTTCGTCTCGCAGTCGACCTTGAGCGCGGGGATACGCGAGCTGGAATCGCTACTCGGCGTGACGCTGGTCGAACGCAGCCGCCGGGTGGTCCGCTTCACCGCGCTGGGCAATCAGGTGGTGGAGAAGGCGCACCGCATCCTGCGCGAGGCGGAAGAACTCTCCGATCTGGTGCAGGCCGCCGGCAAGCCTCTCGCCGGGCAGTTACGGATGAGCGTCATCCCCACGATCGCGCCGTTCATGCTGCCCCGTTTCTTGCCGCGCCTGCGGAAGGAGCGCCCCGATCTCGAACTGTTCCTGCGCGAGGAAACCAGCCAGGACGCGGTCGAATCCCTCCAGCACGGGCGCGTCGATTGCGTGTTGCTCGCCCTCCCCTTCGCCACCGGCGAGGTCGAGCAGGCGCACATCGCAGACGACCAGCTGTTCGTCGCCTTCCCGAAGGACGATCCGCGCGATCCCCCCGCCACCATCTCCGCCGACGAGATCGACGCGATGAGCGCGGGCGGGCGATTGTTGCTGCTGGAGGATGGCCACTGCCTCAAGGACCACGCGCTCGCCGCCTGCAACCGCCCGGAATTGCGCGGTTCGGCCACCATGATCGGCACGAGCCTGCACACGCTGGTGCAACTGGTCGATAACGGGCTTGGCCTCACCATGATTCCCGAAATGGCGGTCGAAGCGGGCATCCTCCAGGGAACCGACGTAGTCGCCCGCCCGCTCGAAACCGAAAACGCCGCGCGCGAGATCGCCCTCATCTGGCGCAAGAATTCCCCCCGCCGCAGCGATTTCGAACTGCTGGCCGAGGAATTGCGAGCGGGTTAGGGAGTGAATTTACGAATAGCGAGATCGTCAGAGAAGTTTCGAATTTCTGTTGTCCCATTTTGATTTGTGAAAAGTACTTTGGCATTGCCGATAAAATGCACGTCAACGACGCGCACTGCCTCAGCCTCTCGCAATTCATAAATGGAACTGGAGGACTCGATACGATCATGAAAAATTTTTTCACCTAAGGCGACGGGACTCAGGATGAATAGAAGGAGAGCGGGCAGGGCCCAAATTCGTTTTCTCCCAAGCTGATGATCAACGAGATACGCAAAAAACGTAAATGAAGCTAAAATTGGCCAAACACTTTTTGGCGAAAATCCAAGTTTGATCGCGTCTAAGCTAGAGCCAATTAAAGCCGCGACGCAAATCATTCCAGCTGGTGCCATTAATGCGATGGAGATGATACGCTGCTTCCGCGTAAGTGAAACGGTATCAGAATTTTCAATTTTCTTTTGATCATTGCTCGCAACAAAGAATATCGCTGGCATTTGAAATGCCAAGTATACGAATATTAAAACACCTACTGTACTTGTCGCATAAACGACAGCGTTCATAGCGTGCTCAAAAACCGAAAATACGGGAATGAACTCGAGACCGAGATCCCAAAAAAAGCCGATTTCGAACGCAAAAGTGGCGACATAATAGATGAAGGTGAAAATTGCGATTCGGCCAAGCCAGTCTATCGTTTGCTCCTTCGTCACACCCCTAATCCATGTGCTTCAGGCCGACCCGCAAATAATCCCACCCCGTAATCAGCGTCAGCACCGCCGCGGCCCACAGGGTCGTCAGCCCAACCGTGTGCGGGACGTTGGCTTCCAAATCGCCGATCGTCACCAGCCAGTCCGGCAGGCCTTGCCCCAGGATCAGCGAGCCGAGCGCGACGAGCTGGAAGGTTGTCTTCCACTTCGCCAGGCGGCTGACCGGCATGGAGACCTGCAAGCCGCCGAGAAACTCGCGCAGGCCCGACACGGCGATCTCGCGCACCAGAATGATCAGCCCTGCGATCACGTGCATATCGCCCACATAGGGCCCGCGCAGCACGCCCTGGGCTGCCAGCACGAGGATGACGGCAGCGACCATGATCTTGTCCGCGATTGGGTCGAGGAAGATGCCCAGCTTCGACACCGCTCCGCTGGCCCGCGCCAGATAACCGTCGAAATAATCGGTGATGCCCATCAGGCAGTAGAGGACGAAGGCGACGAGGAAGCCTGTCGCCCAGCCCGGCCACCACAGGAAATAGGCGAGCAGCGGGATCGCGAAGATCCGCGACAGGGTCAGGATATTGGGCAGGCTCAGCATCTCCGCCTCCCCTAGCGCGTGCGGCGGCGGAGCAAAAGCCGTCTGATGTCACGATTGCGCAACGGCGCCATCTCAAGCCAGGCTACCATTTGACTTGGAAGCCACGCCCCCGCTGTTCTAGGGAGCGGGAGAGGCCGCATCGGGACGGCAGGGGACAGAGTTTGACGATCACCACGCATCTGATGCGAACGCGGCGTTTCCTGCCCCTGTTCTGCACCCAGCTGCTGAACGCCTTCAACGACAATCTCTACAAGACCGCGATGGTCCTGTTCGTCGTGTATCAGGTCTATAATTCCGAAGAAGCGGAGGGGATGTTCAGCGCGGTCGCTTCGGGCCTGTTCATCCTGCCATTCTTCATCCTGTCGGCGCTGGCGGGCCAGCTGGCCGACATGCGCGACAAGGCGGCGATCATCCGGCGGGTCAAATTGTGCGAGATCGGCCTGATGCTGATCGGGGCGAGCGGGCTGTTCCTCGCCTGGCGCGGCTTCGACCTCCCGCTGTCGATCCCGCTCGGCTTCGCGACGATCGACACGACGCTGCCGATCGCGCTGATGCTGTTGGCCCTGTTCCTGACGGGGGTTCAGTCGACGTTCCTCGGCCCGATCAAATATGCGATCCTGCCCCAGCACCTGCGCAAGGACGAGGTGCTGGCGGGCACCGGGCTGGTGGAGGCGGGGACTTACGTCGCGATCCTGACCGGGACGATCCTGGCCGGCTGGATACCGATCGAGTGGGCCGCGGGTCTGATCATCGTCACCTCGCTGGTCGGCTATGTCACCGCCCGGCAGGTCCCCAGCGCGCCACCGCTCGGTGCGATCGAGCGGATCGATCGCCACATCCTGCGATCGTCGGTGGCGCTGATCCGCCGGACGATGCACGATCGCCAGATCTATTACGCGATCCTCGCCATCAGCTTCTTCTGGACCATCGGGGCGGTGCTGTTCATCCAGTTTCCCCCGCTCGCCAAGAACGTCATCTCGGCCAGCAAGGAAGTCGCCAGCCTGTTCCTGGTGATCTTCTCGGTCGGCGTGGCGATCGGATCGGTTGCGGTGAACCACTTGCTGAAAGGGAAGGTCTCGGCCCGGTTCGCGCCGTTTTCGGTGATCGTGATGGCGGGATTCGTCGTTGCCTTCTGGTTCGTCGCGCGGATCTGGCCGGTGCCGACCGAGGGGCCGCTGCTCGACGTGCCGCAATTCCTCGCCGTGCCGATGGCCTATCCGCTGCTTGGAGCGCTCTTAGGCATCGCGATCGCAGGCGGCATGTTCGTCGTGCCCCTCTACGCCTTCCTGACGACGCGCGTCGCGCCCGAGCAGGCGTCGCGCACGATCGCGGCCAACAATATCGTCAATTCGGGTGCGATGGTGGGCGGTGCCCTCCTCGCCATGGCCCTGACGGCAGTGGGGCTCGAAATAACCGATCAAGTGCTGATGAGCGCGGGCATGTGTCTCGTGAGCTGCTGGCTCGCGCGCAGGCTCGTCATGGCCGAACGCGCTGCGGAAGCATCTACCTGACCGCGTTCGGCAGTCTAATCAGAGAATAAACGCCAGGGTCGCCGCAAGACAGGCGAAATAGGCTGTCGCGACACCGCGCACGTCGCTCGCCGTGACGCGCCAGATCGATTCGTCATGCGCCATCGCGTCCTCGGCGCAGACATGCGGGGGAAGAGAGGCCCGGAACGGGTGCCGGGCGGCTTCATCGGTCAGGACCAGCGATCGTCTCATGGTGCGGGATTAACCGATTGCTAACCATTCCGCTCCCGCTTTCGGCGAGAGTGCCCCGTTTCGGTACGTTAACCCTATCCCTCTACCCTTTTCGGTAACGATTCCGGTCCAGAACACGCTTCGAAACCGGCGATTGCCTGCATGGAAGGCGCGCGGTAACGCCGTCACCATGACCGATACCCCCTCGACACCCGCCGCCGCTCGCCTGCTGGTCGATTGCCTGATCGAACAGCGCTGCGACCGGATCTTCACCGTTCCGGGCGAAAGCTTCCTCCCCGTGCTGGACGCGCTGCATGGCGAGAGCGCGATCGATGTCGTGACCTGCCGCCAGGAAGGGGGCGCGGCGTTCATGGCCTGCGCGGACGGAGCGATGACGGGCAGGCCGGGCGTCTGCTTCGTGACGCGCGGTCCGGGCGCCACCAATGCCAGCATCGGCGTCCATGTCGCGATGCAGGATTCGCAGCCGATGATCCTCTTCGTGGGCGATGTCGCGCGCGGGATGCGCGATCGCGAGGGGTTTCAGGAACTCGACTTCGCAGCCTTTTTCGGCCCGGCGTGCAAGTGGGCGGCGCGGATCGATGATGCGGAGCGCATCCCCGAATACGTCGCGCGCGCCTATTCCGTGGCGATGGCGGGTCGGCCCGGTCCGGTCGTCCTGGCGCTGCCGGAAGACATGCTGCACGATGCGGCATCCGCGCTTCCCCGGCCCGCGATCGAACGTCCCGCCCAGGCCCCCTGCCCGGATGCGATGCAGGCGCTGTTCGCGCTGATCGAGGATGCCGCCGCCCCCATCGCGATTATCGGCGGAGCGGGCTGGAACGCGAAGGCGCGCGAATTCTTCCAGCTCTTTGCCGAACGCCTGGGCATTCCGACTGCGACCGCCTTCCGCCGCCAGGACGCGATCAGCCCGTCGAGCCGGGTCTATGCCGGCAATCTGGGATACGGCCCCAATCCCAAACTGGTCGCGCGGGTGAAGGAAGCCGATCTGATCCTGACCGTGGGCGCGCGGCTCGGCGAAGCGACGACCGACGGATATTCGGTGCCGTCCCTGATCGACAAGGATCGCAAGCTGATCCACGTCCATCCCGATCCTGAGGAACTGAACCGGGTCTATCCCGCCGATCTTGCGATCTGTGCCGACCCTGCGGAATTCGCGGAAGCCGCGGCGCTCTGGACCGAGGACGACGCGCTCGATTTCGATGCCGGGGCCGAGGCGCACGCGCAATGGGAGGAGTGGGCGACCGCGCATCCTGAGCGGACGGACGGCAATCATGCGCTCGACCTGGCGGCCTGCGTCCAGTTCATGCGCGACACCTATCCGGCCGATACGATCATCTGCAACGGCGCGGGCAATTTTTCAGGCTGGTGGCACCGCTATTGGCGTTACGAGGGGTTTCCGACCCAGCTCGCGCCGACTGCCGGAGCGATGGGCTATGGCGTGCCCGCCGCCATCGCCGCTGCGCGCCGCTTTCCCGAGCGCACCGTGGTGGCGGTGGCGGGCGATGGCGATTTCCTGATGAACGGACAGGAATTGGCCACTGCGGCACAATACGATCTCGATATGCTTGTGATCGTGGTGGATAATGGCGCTTACGGAACGATCCGAATGCATCAGGAGCGCGAGTTCCCGAACCGCGTCTCCGCCACCGAGCTGAAGAATCCCGATTTCGCCAAGCTGGCCGAGGCGTTCGGCGCATGGACGGCGCGGGCAGACACCACGGAAGCGCTGAAGGATGCGCTGACTGAGGCCAAGGGCCGCACCGGTCTGCGCCTGATCCACTGCCTGATCGACACCGAACAGCTTTCGGCAGCCGGCCTCAGCGTCAGCGGCCTGCGCGCATCACGCGATTGAGCGTGGTTCGATACTATAGGGGTCTGATACGCGGAGGGCCGCTCTCGCCAGGAGAACGGCCCTCGTTAGAAGGCTGACGTCGATCTAGATATCGTCGCCGAGCTTGCCCTTGACTTCGCCTTCGAATTGCTGGGCCTTGCCCTTGGCTTCTTGCTTCTTGCCTTCGGCGTCCAGCGAAGCGTTATTGGTGGCATCCGCCACGCCTTGCTTCCCCTTGCCGATCGCTTCGTTCGTATTGCCTTTGATCTTGTCGGTCAGTTCACCCACGAGAGGTCTCCTTGGCTCCGCGCAAAACCGTTTCGCGCTGTTGTACAATCAACATCCGCGCGACGAGACAGTTCCTCCGAAATAGACCGGCTAAACGCCTTTTTCAGGCCGCAGCCATACCAAGAATTATCTCCCATTCGCGTTCCGTGATCTCGGCCACGGAAAGGCGCGAAAGCCTGACCAGTTCGCAATCCGCCAGATCGGGATTCGCCTTGATCGCCTTCAGGGACACCGGCTGCGGCAACTTGGATTTCGGCTTCACCTTAACCGCCGCCCATTTGCCTTCCGGGTCGGTCGGATCGGTGATCCCGGCCACGCTGACCTCGCAGATGCCGACGATCTCCAGCCCTTCGCGCGAGTGATAGAAGAAGGCTTCGTCGCCCACCTCCATCGCCGCGAGATTGTTCTTGGCGCGGTGGTTGCGCACGCCGTCCCAGGTGCCCTCCCCTTCGGCGACGAGATCGTCCCAGCTGTATTTGAAGGGTTCTGATTTCATCAGCCAGTACCGTGCCATCGTCAGTCGGGTCCTTTCGAGATTGCAGTCGGCCATCGCCGATAGAGGCTTGCCGGGCGGCCCGCTACCCCGCGCCGCCTTGAGCCGCACATCGCGGCATCGGCCCTTCCGCTCGATTTTAACCGCTTCTTCAACCTATCGCGCAATAGCTTGGGAGCAATTCCAACCGCGAGGGGCGCCCATGCCCACAATATCGGAAACCCAAGGCGAACCGCTCGACGGCGCGGTGCAATCGCAGGACTCCGGCGACGCCCGGACCCATCCCCATGCGAGGCGCGAATTCGTGGCGCGCGGTGTGGCGCTTGCCGCTATCACCCTGTTCGTCGCGGTCGGCGGTACCGTGCTGCCGCAATTGCTCGGCGCGTGGCGCGGGCTGACCGATGCGCCCGACCAGGTGCTCGCCAGCGCCATGCTGCTCAATATCGCCATTATCCTGATCGGATGGCGGCGATACAAATCGCTCGCGATCGAGCTGAAAGACCGCATCCGCTCGGAAAACGAAGCGCGCAACGAAGCCCGGCTCGATTCGCTTACCGGCTGCCACAATCGCCGCAGCGTGGCCCCGGCGATGAACGAGCTTCATCGGCGGGCCGAATCGGACGATCGGCGCGTCGCGGTGCTCCTCATCGATCTCGACAATTTCAAGCACATCAACGATGTCCACGGCCACACCGCAGGCGATGCCGTCCTGCGCGAAGTGGCCACGCGGATGCGGGCGATCCTGCCCACCGACGCCGTGATCGCAAGAATTGGGGGCGACGAGTTCGCCATCGCCATCATGCATGACCGGTCCGCCCAGCAAGAGATCGAAACGCTCGCCAGCGTGCTGATCGAAGCGATCGCGCAACCGATCGCGATCCAGGATTTCACCATCGACACCAGCATGTCGGTCGGGATGGTGGGCTGCCGCGATGTGCCGCCCGCCCTCTCCCCTGAGGAATGGCCGAACGAGATGATGCACAAGGCGGACATCGCCATGTATCACGCCAAGAAACACGGCAAGCAGCGCAGCGTCTGGTTCGAACCCGTGATGGAACAGGAACTGAAGTTCCGCAGCCAGCTCGAAAACGGGATCCGTGCAGGGATTGCGGCAGGCGAATTCGTCCCCTTCTACGAACAGCAGGTCGATGTCGAAAGCGGCCGATTGACCGGTTTCGAGATGCTGGCGCGGTGGCAATCGCCCGCGCTGGGCCTGGTCGGGCCCGATATCTTCATTCCCATCGCGGAAGAGATCGGCGTGATCGACGAATTGTCCGAATGCCTGATCGTCCAGGCGTTCAGGGACGCGCGTGAATGGAGCCCCGACCTCACCCTGTCGGTCAATATATCGCCTGTCCAATTGCGCGACCCCTGGTTCTCCCAGAAACTGCTGAAGCTCCTTATCCAGCACAGCTTTCCCGCATCGCGGTTGGAAATCGAGATCACAGAAAGCTGCCTTCACGACAACATCGCCTCGGTCCGCTCGATGATCACTTCGCTGCGCAATCAGGGCGTCAGCGTCAGCCTGGACGATTTCGGCACCGGCTATGCCAGCCTGTCGCAATTGCGGACCCTGCCCTTCGACCGGATCAAGATCGACCGCAGTTTCATCCGTGAAATCAACAATGGCGAAGCGAGCAGCAAGCTCGTCGATGCGATCGTGGCGATGGGTGCCGGGCTGAAAATGCCGATCACCGCCGAGGGGATCGAGGACGAAGCGATCCTGGAGACGCTGCAATCGATGCGCGGGCTCAAGGGCCAGGGCTATCACTATGGCTACCCCGAAAACGCGGCGGGCGTGATCGACCGGTTGCGCGAGCACGATCTGCTGGCGAATCTGGATCGCGAACTCACCAGCGCCCCGCGCGCTGCGACAGGCGGATCCTGACTCTGCCGTAATCGTCCGGTCGCGAGAGGCTGGACCCGCGCCGCCGGGCAATTTAGACGCGGCGGCAATCATGCGCGTTCCCTTCACCAAAATGCACGGCCTCGGCAACGATTTCGTCGTTCTCGACGCACGGGGCGATCCGCTTCCCGAACTGGAACCTCGGGTCGCCGCTGCGCTGGCGGATCGGCGGGAGGGTATCGGGTGCGATCAGGTGATCCTGCTCGAAAAGAGCGAGAGCGCCGATTTCCGAATGCGGATCTTCAACAGCGATGGCGGAGAAGTCGGCGCCTGCGGCAACGCCTCGCGCGCGGTCGCCCTGTTGCACGGCGCGCCTGCCAGGGTCGAGACCGCGGGCGGCACGATCGCGCTTGAGCCGTCGGATGGCGGGGCGAGCGTCGATATGGGAGTGCCACGCTTCGAATGGGATGCGATCCCGCTCGACTACCCGATGGACACGCTGCGAATGCCGGTGGGCTGGGGCTATCTCGAGGAACCGGGCGCCGCCAATGTCGGCAATCCGCATGTCGTATTCTTTGTCGCGGACAGCGACGCCATTGCGCTCGACAGCTTGGGCCCCGAGATCGAGACCGATCCGCTCTTTCCCGAACGCGTCAACGTCAATGTCGCGACGATCGTGGATCGCACCCGGATACGCCTGCGCGTCTGGGAACGCGGAGCGGGCCTGACGCGCGCCTGCGGTACGGGCGCCTGCGCGACCGCGGTCGTCGCCATGCGAAGGGGACTGGTGGAGCGCGAAGTTGCCGTCGAATTGCCCGGCGGCGCGCTGACGATCCTGTGGCAGGAGGATGGCCGCATCCGCATGACCGGACCTGCCACCGAAAGCTATCGCGGCTCGTTCGAATGGGACGATTACGCGTGACGGCCAGCGCCGATCCGGTGGAAATCATCTCGCTCGGTTGCCGCCTCAATATCGCCGAGAGCGAGCGGATGCGCGCGATGATGGCGGGTGAGCGCGATCTGGTCGTCGTCAACAGCTGCGCCGTCACGCGCGAGGCGGTGCGCCAGACCCGCCAGGCCATCCGCCGCGCGCGCCGCGCCCATCCTGACGCCCGCCTGCTCGTCACCGGCTGCGCCGCCGAGACCGAGCGCGAGGCGATTGCGGCGATGCCGGAGGTTGACGGGCTGGTCGCCAATGCCGCCAAGCTCGATCCGCGCGCGTGGAACCTGCCCGAAACCGCTCCGCCCGCGCCCAAGCGCAGGACCCGCGCCTTCGTCGCCATCCAGAATGGCTGCGACCATGCCTGCACCTTCTGCATTATCCCGCAGGGTCGCGGCCCGAGCCGCTCGCTGCCGATCGCGAACGTGCTGCGCGAGGTCGAAACCCATCTCGAACAGGGCGCGCCGGAAATCGTGCTGACGGGCGTCGACGTGACCAGCTGGGGTCACGATCTGCCCGATCGCCCTCCGCTGGGCCAATTGGTGCAGGCGATCCTGCAAACCTTTCCCAATCTCCCCCGCCTGCGCATGTCCTCGCTCGACGGGATCGAGATCGATCCGCTCCTGTTCGAGTTGTTCGCGAGCGAGAGGAGGCTGATGCCGCATCTCCATCTCTCGCTCCAGCACGGCCATGACCTGATCCTCAAGCGCATGAAGCGGCGGCACAGCCGCGCGCAGGCCGTCGATCTGGTGGCGCGTCTGCGCGAGCGGCGGCCCGATCTCGCGGTGGGAGCCGATCTGATCGCGGGCTTCCCGACCGAGAGCGAGGAACATCACCAGGCGAATCTCTCGATCCTCAGCGAGCTGAAGATCGTCCACGCCCACATCTTTCCCTATTCCCCGCGCGACACCACCCCGGCCGCGCGAATGCCGCAGGTCGATCGCGCCACGGTAAAGGCGCGGGCCGCAGACTTGCGCGCGCTCGCCGCCACGACGCAGACCGGATGGCTGGCGTCGCTCGTCGACAAACCGCTCAGTGTCCTCGCGGAACGCGACGGGAGCGGCTATGCGGAGAACTTCGCCAGGGTCGCGCTTCCCGAAGGCATGGCTGCCGGGACCATCGCGACACTCACCCCGCGCGCAATCGAAGGCAGACTTCTGGTATGAGTTCACCCAGCTGGAGCGAGCGCCTGTTCGGCGGCTTTCGCAAGACGTCGGAGCGCCTGACCGCCAATCTCGACGTGGTCGGTACCGCGCGGCTGGACGAGGCGACTCTGGACGATGTCGAGGATGCGTTGATCCTGTCCGATCTCGGCCCCAGCGCCGCCCGCCGCATTCGCGAGCGCCTGCGCGACAAGCGGTTCGGATTGGAGATCAGCCAGCGCGAATTGCAGGAAGCCGTGGCCGAGGAGATCGCCGCCATCCTGCGCCCGGTGGCAAAGCCGCTGGAAGTCACCGCCTTTCCCCGCCCCCAGGTCGTGCTGGTGATCGGCGTAAACGGCAGCGGCAAGACGACCACCATCGCCAAGCTCGCCCACCTCTTCCAGGAAGACGATTACGAGGTCATGCTGGCCGCGGGCGACACCTTCCGCGCCGCTGCCATCGGCCAGCTCGCCACCTGGGCGGACCGCATCGGTGTGCCGCTGGTGCGCGGCCCCGAAGGGGGCGATCCGGCCAGCATCGTGTTCGATGCGGTCAAGTCGGCGACGGACAAAGGAACCGACGCGCTGATCGTCGACACGGCAGGCCGCTTGCAGAACAAGCGTGAGCTGATGGACGAGCTGGCCAAGATCAGAAAGGTGCTCGGCCGCCTGAACCCCGAAGCGCCGCACGATGTCGTGCTGGTGCTCGATGCCACCAACGGCCAGAACGCGCTCAACCAGATCGACGTATTCAAGGAAGTCGCGGGCGTCACCGGCCTCGTGATGACCAAGCTCGACGGGACGGCGCGTGGCGGCGTCCTCGTCGCGGCGGCGGAGCAGTATGGCCTCCCGATTCACGCCATCGGCGTGGGGGAGAAGATAGACGATCTGCGCCCCTTCGATCCCGATCTGGTCGCGCGTGTGATTGCGGGAGTCGCTTGATGACACGGGACGAGCGCCAGGCCAGTTCCAAAACACCACCCATACCTCGTCATTGCGAGGAACCGTCAGGCGACGAAGCAATCCAGACGAAGGTCCGTACCGCGCTGGATTGCTTCGCTACGCTCGCAATGACGAAGTGAGAGATACATGAGCGATCCTGTGAACACCGAAAGCAAACCCAAATCCGGCTGGCTCAACACGCTTGTCGATTACGGGCCGCTGCTCGTCTTCCTCGGCGTCTACAAATTCTACCAGCCGCCCGAAACCTCGACCTTCGGCGAGATCGCTGCGGTCATCTATGGGACCATCGCCTTCATGGTCGCCGCCGTGGTGGCGCTCGCCTTCTCGAAATGGAAATTCGGCAAGGTTTCGCCGATGCTGATGCTGTCTACGGCGCTGATCGTCGGCTTCGGCGCGCTGACGATCTGGTTGCGCGACGAACGCTTCATCCAGTTCAAGCCGACCGCGATCTATCTCCTGTTCGGCATCGTGCTGGTCGGCGGGTGGCTGCGCGGCAAGGCGATGCTCCAGATCCTGCTCGAAGCCGCGTTCGAAGGCGTCGACAAGGAAGGCTGGCTCAAGCTGTCGCGCAATTGGGGTGTCTATTTCTTCGCCATGGCCGCGCTGAACGAGGTGCTGGTCCGCACGATGACCTTCGAAAGCTGGTTGTGGGCGAAACTGTGGATGTTCCTGCCGCTGAGCTTCGTCTTCACGCTGTCGCAGATTCCCATGCTTCTGCGGCACGGCCTTGCGCTGGAGGACAAGCCGGATGTGGTGAAGGACGAGCCGCCGACGGCTTGATTGAACTGTCAGATATTGGGTAAAAAACGGTCATTGGGTGTCTCGGCTGACGAGGGCGCTTTCAAGCCAGTGAATGCGCTTTTGCCATTGCTTGGCCAATTTGGTTGACCGAGCGATACCCAATCGTCTCCGCGACCGTTCGAGCTCCGACTGCAGCTCATCGTTGCTCAGCTTATGCAGTTCGTCATCGCGGTGCGGAACGCCAGATCGCTTGCCCATCGCAGCAACTTGCCTGTCGTATCGTATATTCGCAATGGGCTCGTTAGCGGAACGGCAGTTCTTACAGCCGACTAAATCTCCACCTGGCTCCCCAGCTCCACCACGCGATTGGTCGGCAGGCGGAAGAAATCCATCGCGGTCGCCGCGTTGCGGAGCATCCAGGCGAAGATCTTTTCGCGCCAGATCGGCATACCGGGCTTGGCGCTCGGCAGCAGGGTCTGGCGGCTGAGGAAGAAGCTCGTATCCATCATGTCGAACTCGCCCCCGCAACGCTTCATCTGCTTCAGGCCTTCCGGCACGTTGGTCTCTTCCATGAAGCCGTAATGCAGGATCGCGCGGTAGAAGCCGTCCCCCAGATCGTCGATCTCGCACCGTTCCTCGGGATGGATATAGGGCACTTCCGCGATCAGGACGGTCAGGATGATCACCCGATCGTGCAGCACCTTATTGTGCTTGATATTATGGAGCAACGCGCTCGGCACGCCGGCGGTCTGGCTTGCCATGAAGATGGCCGTTCCCGGCACGCGGGTCGCACTGTTCTTGGCGCTCTTGGCGAAGATTTCGACCGGTAGAGCGATCTCGCTCATCCGATCGCGCATCAGGTGACGGCCTTTCGCCCAGGTCGTCAGCAGAGTGAAGGCCACCAGTCCGATGACCAGCGGGAACCAGCCGCCATCGGGCACCTTGGGCAGGTTCGCGGCGAAATAGGCCCCGTCGACGAAGATGAAGGTCAGCAGCACCGGCACGGCGAACCACCAGCGCCATTTGAAGACCGCGAACAGCAGCACGCCCATCAGCAGCGTATCGATGAACATCGCCCCCGTCACGGCGATTCCGTAGGCCGAGGCGAGATTGCTCGAGTTCTGGAACATGAGCACCAGCAGGATCACCGCCACCATCAGCACGTTGTTGACGAAGGGGATGTAGATCTGCCCGCGCTCGCTTGCACTGGTGTGCTCGGTCGACAGGCGCGGCACGAAGCCTAGCTGGATCGCCTGATGCGTCACCGAGAACGCGCCCGAGATCACCGCCTGGCTGGCGATGAAGGTGGCGGCGGTTGCAAGAAAGACGAGAGGCAGGCGCAAAGCCTCGGGCGCCATGACGAAGAACGGGCTCTTCATCGCCTCGGCGGTCTGCGACGGGTCCATGGCGGAAATCATCGCGCCCTGGCCGAAATAGTTCAGCAGCAGGCAGGGCATGACAAAGCCGAACCAGGACAGCCGCATCGGCCCTCGCCCGAAATGCCCCATGTCCGAATAGAGCGCTTCGGAGCCGGTAACCGCCAGGACCACGGATCCCAGCGCGAGGAAGGCGATCGTGCCGTCGGTCAGGAAGAATTGGACCGCGTACCAGGGGTTAAGCGCCTGGAGGATATAGGGGTTCTGAACGATATGCACGATGCCGAGCACCGCGATCGTGGTGAAATACACGATCATGACCGGTGCGAACAATTTCCCCACCGAATGGGTGCCGCGCTTCTGGATCAGGAACAGGCCGATCAGGAGGACCAGCGCGATCGGAATGACCAGGCTTTCGAAACCGGGGTTGACCACGGTAAGCCCCTCGACGGCGGACAGGACCGAGATCGCGGGCGTGATCATGCTGTCGCCGTAGAACAGGGCCGTGGCGAACACGCCCAGCACGATGACCAGCCAGCCATAGCGCGAGCGATCCATATGCCGGGTCAACAGGGCGACCAAAGCGAGCGTGCCGCCCTGCCCGTTATTGTCCGCGCGCATCAGAATGGAGACGTACTGGATCGAGACGATCAGCGTCATCGACCAGAAGATGAGGCTGACCACCCCGTATACGTGCAATTGGTCGATCGCGAGGCTGTGTTCGCCCAGAAAGGTTTCCCGGAAGGCGTAAAGCGGGCTGGTGCCGATATCGCCGAAGACAACGCCGATCGCACCAACGGCGAGCGCCGCCTTGGAACCGGCATGGGCGCCGCCGGTCGCCGGGCCCGCTCCGGGCGTGGCCGCGCCTTCGATGGCGCCGGGGTCGCCGGGCAGGTCGGAAATCGTTGCGGAATTGTCGCTGTTGACGGTGTCGCTCATGACGGAGTCGAACTTTCGTTCACGCCCGCAAGCCGGGTTT
The DNA here is from genome assembly GCF_009827295.1 of Qipengyuania pelagi. NCBI lineage: Bacteria > Pseudomonadati > Pseudomonadota > Alphaproteobacteria > Sphingomonadales > Erythrobacteraceae > Qipengyuania > Qipengyuania pelagi. The sequence goes on from NZ_WTYD01000001.1 coordinate 1,344,244, forward strand.
TCCGGGCTTGCGAGGCTGCAAAGGTGGCGCGCTTAGCACTGTGGCTTCGCACCGGCAACACGCCAGCGCCCCCGCTCATTCGGCCGACCGTTCCTGTTCGATCCGGCCGATGGCCTGGTCGAGCACGGCGAGGCGCGCGGCGAGCGTGCTGCGATAGCGCGCATCCTGAGGCGCGGCTTCGAGGGCGGCGGCCCATAATGCGCGCCCCTCGTCGAACCGCGAATTGCGGATCAGGACGATGCCGTGGAAATAATCGGCGGCGGCGTTGCCGGGATCGGTCGCCTTTGCGCGGGCATAGGCGAATTCGGCCGCTTCGCTCAGCGTGCCGTTCGCATGTTCGACGAGCGCGTTACCCATCGCCACCCAGGCCTGCGAATCGTTGGGATTTTCGGCGATGGCGTTGCGCAGGAAATCGATCGCGTCGCGATACTGGCCGCGCCGGGTGAACCCGTCCGCAGTCACGACATAGCGGGATGGGAGCACGCCCTCGTCGTAGAATTCCTTGCGCGCCTCCACCATCGCTTCACCCGATTGGGGATCGAGGATCTGCCCTTCCTTCGGCGCAGCGGGCTGTTCGGGGGCCCCTTGCGTCGCATAACCGGCCAGCCCGAACAGGAGAGCTGCGGCGAACAGCGTCCACGACGCGCGCGGAAGCTTGAGGGCGAAGACCGCGAAGACAAAGCCAAAGGCCGCGAGGGCGAGGATGGCGAGCCAGCTCATGCGCGCCTCGCGAAACGGCGGCGGAAGATGGCGAGCGCGGCGATCAGGATCAGGACCGGCACGGCGAAGAGCGGCCAGGTCGTCGCGCTGACTTCCGGCCTGTAGCTGACGTAATCGCCATAGCGCTGCATCAGCCAGCCGCGGATTTCCTCCGGCGTCTCGCCCGCCGCGATGCGGATGCGCACCTGATGGCGCATGTCGCCCGCCATCGGCGCGTCGCTATCGGCGATCGATTGCGACTGGCAGGTGAGACAGCGCAGAGTCTCCATCAGCTCCTGCGCCTGCGCCTCCTCGCCCGGATCGTCCAATTGGCGATAGGCGAACGGCGCGGGCGGCACGGTTTGTTGCGCCGAAAGCGGCGAGATCGCCAACAGCGCGAGGACAAGCGAAAGACAGAGCGACCTCACTCGCCTGCCTCGCGCAGTTTTTCGAGCAGCAGGGGCACGTCGCGTTCGCGGATGTCGCCGATATGTTGATAGGCGATCTTGCCCGTGCCAGTGATGACGAAGGTTTCGGGAACGCCCGACGATCCGATGCCCAATTGCACTTCCGAAAGGTCGTCCGATCCGATCGCGGCATAGGGATTGCCGTGACGTTCGAGGAAACGCGCGACATCCTCGGGCCGGTCGCGGATCGCTACGCCGACGATGGTCGCCCCCTCGTCGCGCAACCGCTCAAGCTGCGGTGCCTCGGCGATGCAAGGCAGGCACCAGCTCGCCCAGATATTGAGAAGGCGGGGCTGGCCGTCCTTGAAATCGTCGCTCGCCGCGCCGGGCAGGCCCGCCGTGGCAGGCTCGAGATCGAAATAGGGCAGCGCCTTGCCGATCATCCGGCTTTCGACGATCTCGTCGCGCGGCTGGGTCAGCTGGTAGGCCGCGAGGCCCAGAAAGCCTGCAAACGCCAGCAGAGGAAGCCACAGGCGCCAGCTCATGTCAGTTGCTCCCGCCCCATTTCACGTCTCATTTCTCGTCCCATCTCCCGGCGGCGCGCAGCCGCCTTGCGGCGCACGATCCGGCGCCGCCAATCGGCCTGTACGTGTCCGATGAGCGCGAGAGCCCCGCCGAGCGCGACCAGAACGCCTCCATACCAGATCCAGGTCACGAACGGCTTCCACCACAGGCGCACCTGCCAGCGTTCCGGCCCCGCCCCCGTCGCCCCGGCCTGATTGCCGATCACGGCATAGAGCTGGCCGTTCCAGCGCGTCGCGAGAACGCTTTCCGCGGTCTGCTGCGGCGGCGCCCAGAAAGTGCGGTGTTGCGGAGTCAGGATGATCGGATCGCCGGTTTCGAGCCGCGCGGACAGGCGCGCTTCCATCGCGGTCCAGTTCGCACCCGCAGCGGGGGCGATCTGGTTGAGCGTGACCGTCCAGGGGCCGACCGTGGTCTGCTCACCCGGCGCAAGCGCGGCGAGGCGTTCCTTGGTGAAGGCGCTTTCGCTCGCCATGCCGAACAGCGCGATGGCGAGGCCGAAATGGCCGAACACCATGCCCCAGGTCGCGATCGGGACACGGCGCAGATTGCGACCGCGCAGCGGCATGACGCTCGCCAAAGCCAGCATCGCGGCAAGCGCCAGCCCGAGCAGGGGCAGGAAGGCCACCTCCCCGATCAGCGACACCAGAACGAGAGCCGCCACCAGAACCGCGCCCATCAGCGCCAGTTCGCGCCGGATCCGTCCGAACCCGTCCCTGCGCCAGCGCAGAAGCGGCCCCACCGCCATCACCGCGACCATCGGCAGCGCGAAGATCGCGCCGACGGGATTGAAATAGGGCGGGCCGACCGAGACGCGCACATCGAACGCCTCGGTCAGCAGGGGATAGAGCGTGCCGAGCAGCACCACGGCCAGGATCGCCGACAGGAGGACATTGTTGACGACCAGCGCCCCTTCGCGGCTCGCGACCGAGAACCGCGCGCCTTCGCTGACCGCGCCTGCCCTCAGTGCGAACAGGAGGAGCGCCCCGCCGATATAGATCGCCAGCAGGAAGAGGATGAAGGTTCCGCGCTGGGGATCGACGGCAAAGGCGTGGACGCTGGTCAGGATGCCCGATCGGACGAGAAAGGTGCCGAGCATACTCATCGAGAAGGCGACCACCCCGAGCATGATCGTCCAGGCCCGCAAAGCATCGCGCGTGGCGAGAACGCTGGTCGAATGCAGCAGCGCTGTCGCGGCGAGCCAGGGCATCAGCGATGCATTCTCGACTGGGTCCCAGAACCACCAGCCGCCCCAGCCCAGCTCGTAATAGGCCCAATAGCTGCCCGCCGTGATTCCCAGTGTCAAAAAGACCCACGCGCCCAGCACCCAGGGCCGCATGGCGCGGGCGAAATCGGGCGTGACCTGACGCGTAATGAGCGCGCCGACCGCGAAACTGAAGGCCACCGAAAGGCCGACATAGCCGAGATAAAGCGTGGGCGGATGGAAAGCGAGCCCGATATCCTGCAACAGGGGATTGAGCCCTGCGCCCTCCTCCGCCGGGATCGGCAACCGCTCGAACGGATTGGAGCTGAGCAGCAGGAAGGCATAGAAACCCAGCGCCACGAAACCCTGCGCGGCGAGGACGGCCTGCATCATCCGTTCGGGCAGCCGCCGCTCGACCATGGCGATCAGCGCCCCCGATGCTGCCAGCACGGTCACCCACAGCAGCATCGAGCCTTCGTGATTGCCCCACGCGCCCGACAGCTTGTAGATCATCGGCTTCAGCGAATGCGAATTCTCCGCCACCAGCTTCACCGACAGATCGGTGATGGCGAAGACATAGAGCAACGCGACGAAGGACAGGGCTGCGAAGACACCCTGGACGATGGTGGCGGGGCGCGTCAGGTCGGCGATGCTGGCTTCTGCACCGGCCTCTCCGTTCGCCACATCCTGCCGCACCGCAAGCGCGCCAGCCACCAGTTGCAGCACCGCCAGCGCCGCGGCGAGCCATAAAGCGGCGAGGCCCAGTTCGGCGATCACTGGAGGCCCACCGTGGTCTCTTCCGCCATTTCGGCGGCCTGATGTTCGCTCATGCCCTCAAGTTCGCGCGGGACGTAGTTCTCGTCATGCTTGGCGAGCAGATTGTCGGCGACGAAAATTCCGTCCGGCCCCAGCCGCCCTTCCGCGACCACGCCCGATCCCTCCACGAAGAGGTCGGGAAGGATGCCGGTGAACCGCACCGGGATCGCCGATGCCTCGCGCCCGGTGACGGTGAAGGCCACGGTCACCCCGTCGGCCATCGTGCGCAGCGATCCTTCTTGCACCATGCCGCCGAGCCGCACCGCCTGACCGATTTCCGGCGGATCGTCGCGCATCTGTTCGGGAAGGTAGAAATAGCTCGCCTGGCTGCGCAGCGCATAGGCGGCCAGCAGCCCCGCCGCGATCAGCACCGCGAGCGCGATCAGCGCCAGCACCAGCCGCTGGTGCTTGGGTTTGAGGCGCGAGGATTGGGCTGTGTTCATCGCCGCCGCACCTCGTCGCGCCGTTTTTCCGCCCGCCGCATGGCCAGCCAGCTCCACACGATCATCGCGATCGTCCCGCCAAGCCCGACCGCGTAGGCCGCGATGACGAAATCCCACTGGTCGAGCGCCTCGCGCATCACGCCGCCTCCATCGCACGACGCCTGAGGCGCGCTTCGGCCTGCGTATCGGCGAGAAGGGCGCGCATCCGCATCAGGACGACCGCGCCGAACAGCAGCGAGAACCCGGCGACGCTCACCAGAAGGGGTGTCAGGAAGGCCGCATCGATCGAACTGCGGCCCATCGTGATGCTGGGTGGCTGGTGCAGCGAATTCCACCACACCACGCTGCGATTGATGATCGGGATGTTGATCGCGCCGAGAAGGCCGAAAATGGCGGGGATCCGCGCGCTCACGCCCTCACGCTCGGCAGCCTGCGCCAGGGCGATATAGGCGACGTAGAGAAAGGCGAGCACCAGCATACTGGTCAACCGGCCATCCCAAACCCACCAGGTCCCCCAGGTCGGCCTGCCCCAGATCGATCCGGTGACGAGGCAGATCAGCGTGAAGACCAGACCCGGCACCGCCGCAGCCCGTGCGCCGAGCGCCGCGAGCGGGTGGCGCCAGACGAGATAGACCAGGCTGGCGATCGCGATCATGGTCCACCCGCCCATGCCCAGCCAGGCGGTGGGGACGTGCAGGAAGAGGATGCGCACGGTCTCGCCCATCAACCGGTCGGGAGGGGCGACGAACACGCCCCAGGCGAGAGCGCCACAAGACAGAATAAGGCCCGCCGCCAGCGTGAGCGGCGTGAGCCAGCGCGCCAGCGAAAGAAAGCGCTTGGGATTGGCGAAACCATGCATGGGCAGGCGTCCGCTTTGGCAGGATGCGGGCTTTGGGGCAAGAACAACCTCGCCGAAACCGCCGATCGAATCTCGGCGAAATCGGCGGAAATCAGCGCCCGATGAGGTCCTGCGCCATGCGGTCGGCGACCTGGTCGGGCGACTGGCCGGTGCGGTCGCTTTCCTGCCAGATCGTCTCCAGCCGATCCGGGATCAACGCGATGCGTTCTCGCACATCGTTGACGTCGCAGGGCTGGCCGTCGGTGCGCGCGAGATATTCGAGCGTGACCGAAATGATCCCGCCCGCATTGATGACGTAATCGGGTGCATAGAGAATGCCGCGCTGCGCCAGCACCGGCCCATGTGCCGCGCGGGCGAGCTGGTTGTTCGCGCCGCCCGCGACGATCTTGCAATCGAGGCGCGCAATGCCCTCGTCATCGAGAATCGCGCCCAAGGCATTGGGGCTGAATACGTCACAGGAAACACCCATGATCGCGTCCGACGCGACAGCATCGCCGCCCAGTTCGCGCGCGAGTGCCTCGGCGCGGGCGGCGTCGATATCGGCTAGCGTCAGCTTCGCCCCGTCCTTTGCGAGCAGGCGCGCGACGCCGCCGCCGACACTGCCCGTGCCCTGGATCGCGACATGGACGCCTTCGAGCGAATCCTTGCCGAGCTTGTGGCGCACGGCGGCCTTGATCCCGTGATAGATGCCCATCGCGGTGAAGGGGCCGGGATCGCCGCCAGCCGCATCCTCGCCTTCGACCGGAAGGCCGGAAACATATTGGGTGCGCTCGGCCACGCGGGCCATGTCGGCCTCGCTGATGCCGACATCCTCCGCCGTGACATAGCGGCCACCCAGCGCTTCGACTGCATCAGCGAAAGCGGTGAGCATTTCAGGAGTTTTGGTGCCCTTTTCGTCGGCCAGGATCACCGCCTTGCCGCCACCCATGGGCAGGCCCGCCATGGCATTCTTGTAGCTCATTCCCCGGCTCAGGCGCAGCGCATCGCGCATGGCGCGTTCGGGCTCGGCATAATGCCAGAACCGCGTGCCGCCCGCACCCGGACCGAGATGGCTGGAATGGACCGCGATGATCGCCGTCAGGCCCGATTTGGGGTCGCGCACCAGTTCGACCAGCTCGTGGTCGTCATAATCCGGCTCGGTCCAGAATGCGGTCATGTTCGCGAAGCCCCGTTAAACGCAGAAGAGAAGGAAATGGGGCGATCGACGGGGTTTGAACCCGCGACCTCCGGTACCACAAACCGGCGCTCTAACCAACTGAGCTACGATCGCCACATACCCTTGGGACCGGACGGAACCGGACCGTGAACCGGGGCTGATACTGCGCCGCGCGCGCCCGTCAAGGGACCGCACGATCGCCACGCGCCTGTTGCACAGGGCGCGGTGAAAGCAAAGCAAAAAGCGTGTCGGCGAAGCCCTCGGCGCAACTATCTTGCAACCGCTTCTCACGGGGTCTGGGACGCTGGAGCAAGCGGCTTGCCCCGTCGCCTCGATCGCATATGCTCGCGCGGCATGACGGGCCCCGGTGATTCTAGCGTTCAGACCATCCTCGCTCATGAAGGGGTGCAGCGCGTCCCGACCGACAAGCTGGAACTGTTCCAGCTGCGCGATTTCGCGTCGGACGATCTTTGCGAGCAGCTGATCGCCCGCATCGATTCGGACCGGCGCCCTTCCACATTGGCCGATCCCAACGGCGACGATTACTTCCGCACCAGCGAAACCTGCGACCTGCCGCCCGACGATCCGGCCACGCTCGCGATGGAAGCCCAACTCGCGGCATTGAGCGGTATCGACCCGGCCTATGGCGAACCGCTCCAGGGCCAGCGTTACGAAGTGGGTCAGGAATTCAAGCCGCATTGCGACTGGTTCAATCCCGAAGGCCAGGATTACCAGAAATACTGCTCGGTCGCAGGGCAAAGGACCTGGACCTTCATGGTCTATCTGAACGAGGTCGAATCGGGAGGCGCGACGCGCTTCAAGGCGATTGGAAAGAGCTTCCAGCCGGAGACGGGGAAACTCGTTTGCTGGAACAACCGCCGCCCCGATCTGCGCCCCAATCCCAACACGATCCACCACGGGATGAAGGTGCGCCGGGGCGTCAAATACGTCATCACCAAATGGTATCGCGAGAAGCCGTGGGGTTGGTGAGGCGATACGAACCCGTCATGCGATACGACCAGACGACTTGATGCAAAAAGGGCGGCCCCGCAGGACCGCCCTCTTCTGATCTTCAAAGGTAAGGCCGCGCTTACTTCTTGAGAGTGAGCCCGCCGAAGCGCTTGTTGAAGGCGGCAACGCGTCCACCTTCCTGAAGCTGCTGCTTGCCGCCGGTCCAGGCCGGGTGGCTGGTCGGATCGATATCGAGCGTCAGCGTATCGCCTTCCTTGCCCCAGGTGGAGCGGGTCTGGAATTCGGTCCCGTCGGTCATCTTGACGGTGATCATGTGGTACTGGGGATGCGCATCGGCCTTCATGGCAATATCCTTCGAGCTTCGGAACGGTTCCGACCGGTCCAGCTGTTTATAAGAGAGACGCGCCCCATACAGCGACGCGCCGATTTTGCAAGAGTTAGTCGGACGGCCCGTCAGCGATCATGGCCGTGAAATTGACCTCGCAGGTCACCTTGCCGTCGACGCTCGCCTCGCCCGCGAACTTGCAGACGCGCGCGCGCTTCTGGACGAATTCGGCCTTGAGGTCGAGCAGCACGCCCGGCGTCACCGGGCTGCGGAACTTGGCGTTCTCGATCGCCATGAAATAGACGAGCTTGCCCGAACCGGCGAGGTCGAGGCTTTCCACCGCGAGTACGCCTGCGGCCTGCGCCAGCGCCTCGATCTGCAAAACACCGGGCATGATCGGCGCGCCGGGGAAATGGCCCTGGAAGAAATCTTCGTTGAAGCTGACCGCCTTGATCGCATGGATTCGCTCGTCGCGAACCAGGCTCTGGACCCGGTCGACGAGCAGCATGGGATAGCGATGCGGCAGCGCCTTCAGCACCTGCACGATGTCGAGACTGGTCGCCCCGCCGGTGTCGCCTGCACTATCGCTCATCGCTATCCCCTGCCCTTCTTCGCTTAGCGGCCGGTCGGCTGCTGCTGGGTCGGCTGCGCCTGACCTTGTTGTTCGGCCTGGCGGCGAGCATTCGCGACCATCAGGATCTGCGTGATCTGCTGGTACATGTTCACCGCCTGCTGGCTCGGCTGCCAGCCCTGCGGCGGGGTGATCTGCACGTTCGGCGCGCGGGTGTTGAGCGCGGCGACGACCTTCTCGTCGATGAAGGCGGCGGGCTGCGCCGTCACCACCGCATCGCGGTCGAGAATGACCTGAAGGTTGTTCTGCTGCTGCACGTCCTGGATGGCGGCACCGTACTGGCGCAGGATCTGTTCGATCGCATAGACGCGCGCCGCTTCGATCTGATTGGTCAGCTGCGCGACTTCGGTTTCCAGCGTCTGGATCTGCTGGGCCTGGGGAGCGGTCTGCGCGGCGCGCTGCTCGGCCTCGTCGAGATTGCCGTCATTGTTCGTGTCGAGCTGCTGCAACAGGGTCTGGGCCTGCTGGTTCTTCTGCTGGATCTGCGTCGTCTGCGCCTGATAGGTGGTGCCGATCTGCTGATAGGCGGTGCGGAAGGCGTTGGTCGATGCGACCACGCCCGGCGCGCCGACGACGCCGATGGCACCGGTCACCTGCGCGCTGGCGGGCAGCGCGGTCATGGCGGCGGCGGCGAGGCTGGCGCCTGCGAGGATCTTGGAAATCGTGTTCATCAGAATTGCGTCCCTACGTTGAAGGAAAAGAGCTTGGTGTCGTCGCCTTCGACCTTTTTCAGGGCATAGGCGAGATCGATGCGGAACGGGCCGAAGGGCGAGTTCCAATTGACCCCGACACCGACGGAGATGCGCGGGCTCGGCGTGTCGCCGAGGAAGACTTCCTCGAACGCGGCCGAGGTCTGACCCTGCGCGATGAAGCCATCGGGAATGGGATCGCCGACGGGAATCGCCACGATCGTGTCGTCTTCCACCGAATCGGTCGCACCCGGATTGAGGAACACCGGATTGCCGCTGTCGTCGAGCAGCGGGAAGAAGCGCTCGTTACCGAACGGGTTCTGGATCAGGACCGGGTCCTCGACATTGAAGACAGCGCCGATGTCGACGAACACCGACGGACGCAGGCCCAGCGACCGTGCGCCGCTACCGAGCGGGATATCGAGCTCCGCTCGTCCGAGATAATAGGCGGTGCCGCCGATCGCGTCGTCCTGGATGCGGTTGCGTTCGGTCACGGTGACCGGGTTGCCATCCTCGCCCGCGATGATCGGACGGCGCAGCACGCGCGGACCGACGCCGCGAATGTCGAAGCCGCGGATCTGCGGCGATCCGAGGAAGTAGCGGTCGGTCAGGCGAACATCGTTGGTGCCGTCCCCGTCCTCATCGCGGAACCCGCGAATCGCGCCGCCTTCCGCGGTCAGCGAGAAGACGAACCCGCTGCCGAGCGGGAAATACTGGCCCGCGCGCCCACGAATGCTGAGATATTCGACCGATCCGCCGAGACCCGCATATTGCGTGGTCAGCGACAGGTTGCGACCGCGCGTCGGGCGCAGGCGGCTGTCGGTGGCATCGAGATTGAAGCTGAGGCCGAGGATCGAGCTGGTGCGCTGACCGATCGCCTCGCACAGATAGCGCCCGGCACGGAAGGGATCGCATTCCGCCACGCCGTCGCCGTTGAGATCGGAGAAGAACTGATTCTCGTCGAGCGTGACGTCGTCGTAATTGAGCGTGTAGCTGCCGATCAGCGAGCTGTATTCGGTAAGCGGAACGCCCGCGCGCAGAGAGAAACCGGTGGTCGCCTGCTTGTACGTCGTGTTCCGGTCGCTGCGATTGAAATTGAAACTGCTATAATCGCGACGATAGATATCGACGCCCGCCGAGATATTGCGGTCGAACAGATAGGGTTCGGAGAAGCTGGCCTCGGCCGAGCGGGCGTAGCGCGAGTAATTGACGCTCAGGCCCACCGTCTGCCCGCGCCCGCGGAAATTGCGCTGGCGGATGGAGCCGGCGAGGATAAAGTTCTCGATCGAGGAGAAACCCGCCGACAATTGCAGTTCGCCGGTCGCCTGTTCCTCGACATTGGCTTCGAGGATGATCCGGTCGGGCGCACTGCCTTCGACCTGGTTAATCTCCAGCCCTTCCTGGAAAAAGCCCAGCGAATTGATGCGCGCGGCGGAGCGGGCGACCTGGAGCGTGCTGAAGGCATCGCCTTCGACCAGGCGGAATTCGCGGCGCACGACCTTGTCCTGCGTCAGCGTGTTGCCGTTGACGTCGATCCGTTCGACATAGACGCGCGGCGCTTCCTGGATGACGAAGTTCACATCCATCGTGCGCGTTTCGGGATTGCGCGAGATGCGTGGGGAGACGTCCGCGAAAGCATACCCGAACGACCCGGCCAGTTCGGTCAATTGTTCGACCGTGTCCTCGATCAGCTTGGCGTTATAGAATTCGCCGGTCTTCATCGGCAGATTGCGGCTCATCGCCTCGCTGTCGAAATCGCGCAACTGGCTGTCCACCGCGACATCGCCGAATTTGTAGCGCTCGCCCTCTTCCACCACATAGGTGATGATGAAGTCGCGCCGGTCGGGCGTCAGCTCGGCAACCGCGGACACGACGCGGAAATCGGCATAGCCTTCGGTCAGGTAGAATTCGCGCAGCTTCGCCTGATCGAAGGCGAGGCGATCGGGATCGTAGCTGGTGTTGGAGCTGAGGATGGAGAGGAGGCGCGCCTCCTTGGTCACCATCTCGCCCTTCAGGTCACCGTCCGAGAACACCTCGTTGCCGATGATGTTGATCTGGCGGACCTTGGATTTCGGGCCTTCCGTGATCTCGAACACGACATCGACGCGGTTCTGCGCCAATTGCACCATGTTCGGCTCGACCGTGGCGGCGAAGCGGCCCTGACGCTTGTAAAGCTCGATGATGCGCGCGACATCGGCGCGGACCTTGCTGCGCGTGAAGATCTGGCGCGGGGCGAGGCGGATTTCGGGGACGATCTTGTCGTCCTTGATCCGCTCGTTTCCTTCCAGGATGATGCGGTTGACGACCGGGTTCTCGACGATCTCGATCAGGACCGCGCCATTATCGTAGCTCACGCTCGCATTGGCGAAGAGCTCGGTCGCGTAGAGTTCCTTCAGGACCTGGTCGCCGACAACCTGGTTCCATTCCTGGCCCGGACGCAGCTGGATGTAGGACAGGATCGTCTGCGGTTCGAGCCGCTGCGCACCCGAAACCGAGATCGTGCGCACGATCTCCTGGCCCTGCGGGGCTACAGGCTGCGCGACCGGCTCGGCTGCGGCATCCTGCGCCGCGGCGATGCCGGGAACGCCTGCCAGCATGGAACCGGCCAGCAGTAAGAAGGGCATCCGCCCGGTCAGTTTCGATCCCTTGGCGGCCATCAAATATCCTATCTTCGACAAGGAAAACCCGTCCCATTCGTTCAGTGGACCCGGTACCACTTCGCCTACCTTGCGAGCGGGCGATCCCGCCGCGCAATCACCAGGTCGGCAATGTGCGCCGCCCCTTGCCCGATGCACCGGAACCTTTCAAGCGCCGTGGCCGTTCAAGAAGGTCGCTACCGTGTCCCGTCCCCGGTCAACCACCGAATATCGGCAGGCTGACCAAATCGTTTATCGTGACGAATATCATCAGCATGAGCACGAGGGCCATGCCGGTGCGAAACGCCAGTTCCTGACCGCGCGGGCCGACCGGCTTTCGACGGACCGCTTCGGCCGCGTAGAATGCCAGGTGCCCGCCGTCGAGGGCGGGAATTGGCAGCAGGTTGATGAATGCCAAGTTAAGCGAAATCAGCGCCGCGAAGTTGACGAAGGAGGTCAGCCCGAGGCTCAATTGCTCGCCCGAATATTTGGCGATCTTGACCGGCCCGCCCAGTTCCCGGACCGAACGATCGCCGGTGAAGATCTGGGCGATTCCCGTCACCATCATGTCGACGAGATTGAGGCTGTGCTCGACCGCAAGCGGCCCAGCCGCGAGCAGGCTGACCGGCTCCCATGCGATCGGCGCGGAATAGATGCCCAGCCGCCCGATGCGCGAGGAATTGCCGAAACTGTCCTCTTCCACGGTCGATCCGATCGTGAGCGGGATCGCGATCCGCTCGCCCTGACGCTCGACATCGATGGTGACGGGTTTGCCGGGGAACATCATCACCCGGTCGGTAATGTCGGAGAATTGCCGCACCGGCTCGCCATCGATCGCGACGACCCGGTCGCCTTCGCGCATCCCCGCCTCTTCGGCGACCGATTCCGGCGCGAAGCTCTGGACGACATTGGTCTGCTCGGGATCGGCGGCGACCGGCTGGCCGAAGCTGGCGAAGAAGGCCGCGAAGATCGCTAGCGTTATCAGGATATTGGTCGCCGGACCTGCAAAGACGATAAGCGCGCGTTTCCACAAGGCTGCGTGGTGGAAACTGCCGCGCTTCTCTTCTTCGCTCAGGGCAGCAACAGCCTCGCCATCGGGTATGCTGGCGGGGTTCATATCGCCCTTGAACTGGACATAACCGCCCAGCGGCAGGGCCGACAGTTTCCACCGCGTCCCACGTTTATCGGTGAAGCCCGCGATTTCCTTACCGAATCCGACCGAAAACGCTTCTGCCTGAACGCCGAACCAGCGCCCGACCAGATAATGCCCGAGTTCGTGCAGGGTCACGAGCGGCCCCAGCAGGAGCGGGAAGCCGAGCACGTAATAGACCCACAGGGGCAGGAAAGTGTCCAAGTCAGCCAGTCTCCAAGAGATTGCTCGCCCGCGTCCGCGCGGCCCGGTCCAGCATCAGCACGTCTTCGAGCGATTGCGGCGCGGGCGGCAGGTTTCCGCCATCCAGCACCTGGGCCACCAGTGACGAAATCCGGCTGAACTTGATCTGACCGGCGAGGAAAGCGGCGACCGCGACCTCGTTGGCGGCGTTGAGCACGGCAGGGGCCGCCCCGCCCGCCTCCGCCGCCTCGCGCGCCAGGCGGGTGGCGGGAAACCGCTCTTCGTCGGGGGCGAAAAAGGACAATTCGCCGATCGCAGCGAGGTCCAGCGGTTCGCAGGGCGTATCCATCCGCTCCGGCCAGGCGAGGCAGGAGGCGATCGGCACGCGCATGTCGGAAGGGCCGAGCTGCGCCAGAGTCGATCCGTCACGATATTCGACCATCGAATGGATCACGCTTTGCGGGTGAACCACGATCCGGAATCTATCGAGTCCGACCGGGAACAGGTGATGCGCTTCGATCAGTTCGAGGCCCTTGTTGAACATGGTCGCCGAATCGACGCTGATCTTGGCGCCCATGTCCCAGTTGGGATGCGCGACCGCCTGTGCGGGCGTGACCGAATCGAGATCCCCGACCAAGCGCAGCGGCCCCCCGCTCGCGGTCAGAGTGATCCAGCGCACATCGTCCAAACTGTTGCCCGCAAGGCATTGGAAGATCGCGTTATGTTCGGAATCGACCGGCAGGAGCCGCGCGCCGTGCCGCTCGACCGCGCGCGTCATCACCTCGCCCGCGCTGACCAGCGCCTCCTTGTTGGCGAGCGCGACCGTGCCGCCGCGCTCGATCGCGGCCATAACCGGGGCGAGGCCCGCGCAGCCCACGATGGCCGCCACCGCGATATCCGCCGGGCGCGCCGCCGCTTCGCACAAGGCCTGCGCCCCCGCAGCCGCTTCGACGTCCGATCCCGCCAGTGCCTCGCGCAGGTCGCCGAGCCGATGCTCCTCCCCGATCACGGCAAGCTGCGCACCGAATTCGCGGGCCAGCCGGGCGAGATCGTCGACGTTCGAATGCGCCGTCAGCGCGACGACATCCCACGCCCCGCGATCGCGGCGGATCAGGTCGAGCGTCGAGCCGCCGACCGAGCCGGTCGCGCCAAGGATCGTGATCGAACGCCGCTCGTTCATGGGTGGGCGAAGAACCACAGCAGCCCGGCGACGATCGCCACGGGCAGCATCCCGTCGACCCGATCGAACACGCCGCCATGGCCGGGAATCAGGTTGGAGCTGTCCTTCATCCCCGCCTTGCGCTTGAACCAGCTTTCGAGAAAATCGCCAGCCTGAGCGACGACAGCCAGGCCTGCTCCGATAGCGAAGGCGCCCGCGCCCATGAGCGAAAAGGCGCGCTCACCGACATTGGAATAGAAGAAACCGAGCGAGACCAGCCCTGCCGCCACCATCCCGCCGCCGAGCCCCGCCCAGGTCTTGGACGGGCTGATGCGCGGCGCGATCTTGGGCCCGCCGATCGATCGTCCGCTGAAATAGGCGCCGGTATCGGTGGCGATGACGATCGCGACCACGCCGAGCACGACCGGAATCGGCAATTCGATCAGCATGGCGGAAGCCGCCCCGACATAGAGGATCGCGACTGCGCAACCGAACAGGACCAGAGCCGTCGACGCGGCGCGACCGGCGCGGCGGATCAGGCGCACCGCCTCGAACAGGCAGATCGCGGCGACGAGGATCACGAACCCGTCAAACCACAGCCCGCCCAGCCAGAGCGCCGTGCCCGCCAGCGCGAGCATCACCACGGCGGAGGCGGCGCGTTTGGGCAGATCGCTGGTCCGCACCGACAACGGGACGGCCATCGCCCGCATCGCAAGGGCCTTCACCCTGTCGCGCTTGCGGTTCTCCGCCAGCTCACCTGCCGCCAAAACGTCTCTCCCTGGCCGCGAAATCGTCGAGCGCGGTCCTCAGATGCTCGGGCGTGTAATCGGGCCAGAGCACTTCGGTGAACACCATCTCCGCGTAGGCGGCCTGCCACAAGAGAAAATTGGACAGGCGGACCTCGCCGCTGGTGCGGATGAGAAGATCGAGCGGCGGGAGATCGTGCGTGTAGAGATGGCGCGCAAGGCTGGCTTCGGTCACCTCGCCCTCCTGTGCGGCCAGGGCGGCGGCTCGGACGATTTCCTGCTGCGATCCGTAATTCAGCGCGACAGCGAGGATACGCTTTCCTGCGGCCGTTCGCTCGATGGCATCCTCGATCGATTCGACGATATCGGGCGCAAGCGCATGATAATCGCCGATAATCTTCAAACGGACATCATTGGCGATGAATTCGGGCAGGTCGGTTTCGATGAAGCGCCGGAGCAGACCCATGAGGTGATCGATCTCGTCCTCGGGCCGCTTCCAGTTCTCGCTGCTGAACGCATAGAGCGTCAGGCAGTCGATCCCCAGCGGTTCGACCGCGCGGACCAGCTTGCGCACCGCTTCCACGCCGCGCCGGTGGCCGAGGGCGCGCGGCAGGCCGCGCCGCTTCGCCCAGCGGCCATTGCCGTCCATGATAATGGCGACATGGCGCGCGCGTGATCCGGTGGAGTCAGACATGAGGGGTCGCGCCAGCCGCAGTTGTCACTGCGTCAGGATTTCCTGTTCCTTCTTCGCGACCGCATCGTCCACCTCGCCGACATGCTTGTCGGTCATCTTCTGGACGTCGTCCTCGCTCCGCTTGCGCTCGTCTTCGGAGATTTCCTTCTTCTTCTCGTCGTCCTTGAGCGCCTCCATCCCGTCACGGCGCACGTTGCGGATGGCGATCTTGGCCTTTTCGCCATATTCGCCCGCCAGCTTGGCGAGATCCTTGCGGCGTTCCTCGGTCAGATCGGGCATGGGCAGGCGCAGGGTCTGGCCGTCGACAATCGGGTTGAGGCCGAGATTGGATTTCGCGATCCCCTTCTCCACCGCCGTCACATTCGCCTTGTCCCACACCTGGACCGACAACATCCGCGGCTCGGGCGCGTTGACCGTCGCGACCTGCGACAGCGGCATCATCGCGCCATAGACCTCGACTACCACCGGATCGAGCAGGCTGGTATTCGCGCGGCCCGTGCGCAGGCCGGAAAGATCGCCCTTCAGGCTCTCGACCGCGCCCTGCATACGGCGGTCGATGTCGGATTTGTCGTATTTGGCCATGATCGGCTTCCTCTGTTCTGTGTCCTGGTCAGGTCTGATTGCGTCAGGTCTATTTGCGGTTTTCGACGATGGTCTGCACGCCTTCGCCCGAAAGCACCCGCGCCAGATTGCCCTTCTCGCGGATCGAGAAGACCACGATCGGAATGTCGTTGTCGCGGCAAAGCGCAACCGCGCTGGCGTCCATCACCTTGAGATTGTCTGCCAGGACCCGATCGTAAGTCACTGTGTCGAAACGCTGCGCATTTGGGTCCTGCTTGGGATCGGCGCTGTAGACGCCATCGACGCTGGTCCCCTTCAAGAGGGCATCGCAGCGCATTTCCGCCGCGCGCAGGGCCGCGCCGCTATCGGTGGTGAAATAGGGCGCGCCGACACCGGCGGCGAAGATCACAATCCGCCCTTTTTCGAGATGCCTCTCCGCGCGGCGACGGATTACCGGTTCGCACACCTGATCCATCTGGATCGCGGACTGCACCCGCGTCGGCACGCCGATCTGTTCGAGCGCGTTCTGCATCGCGAGCGCGTTCATCACCGTGGCGAGCATCCCCATATAGTCAGCCTGCGCGCGGTCCATCCCTCGCGCCGCGCCCGCCATGCCGCGAAAGATATTGCCGCCGCCGATGACGAGGCAGATTTCGAGCCCGGTTTCCTTGGCACGCTTCACCTCTTCGGCGAGCTCCATGACGAAGTCAGGGTCGATCCCGAACGGCCCGTCCCCCATCAGCACCTCGCCCGACAATTTCAGGAGGACGCGTTTCATCGGAGGCATGGGCATGGGTGCGGCAATCTCGTCAAGCTGTAGGGACGAGGTTCCTTAACCGCGAAGCCGTTCATGCGCAAAGGGGAATGGGCGATGGATAAGTGGCGCGCCCTGCGCCGTCCCGGCGGAGGCCAGACTGTCAGGCCGAACCGATTTCGCGCGAGGTCGCCAGCACCGAAACCACCGGCCCGTCACGCGCGATCATCGGCTTCAAATTCACCGACCAATTGCGCGGATTGCCCCTGGCTGTCGGGCAGAAGGCCTCGAACTGCACGGTGCGGCCACCCAGGGAAGAGCGGAAATTGGCTTCCACCATGGCTTGGGAATGATCGGGCCAGAGATGCCACCACAATTGGCCCAGCACCTTTTCAGGCTCGTCGATCTCCATCGCATCGAGACCGTTGCAGTTCATGAAATCGAGCGTGCCGTCGACGCTGAGGATCTTCACGCAATCGGGGCTCTGTTCGAGGAGGCAAAGCGCCAGATCGCTGCTGTCCAGGCCTACCTGCGACACGACTTCAAGCGACCGCGCATCGGTCGAGCGATGGGCGTGATATGATTGATGATGGACTGACATTCTTACCCTCCCGCTCGATTTCCCTGGATTTCGAAAACGGCATCTTGATCACGAACGGGTAAAAATTCTTTAAATCACACCTTCAAACGTCGGTCCCCAAACGAGAACGGCCGCCGAACCCTCGTCCTGGGGTCCGGCGGCCGTCCGCGTTCTTAGTTCGGAAGGATCAGCCCTTGACCGCCGCCGCGACTTCCGCCGCGAAATCGGTCTCTTCCTTCTCGATGCCTTCGCCCAACTGGAAGCGGACATAGTCGACCAGTTCGATCGGCTTGCCCGCATCCTTGCCTGCCTTGGCGACGACTTCGGAGATCGGGGTCTTGTTGTCCATCACGAACACTTGGCTGAGGAGCGCGTTTTCCTTGGCGAACTTGGCCACGGCACCTTCGACCATCTTGTCCTGAACGTTTTCGGGCTTGCCGCTTTCCGCCGCCTTTTCCTTAGCGATGGCGCGCTCGCGCTCGATTAGGTCGGCATCGAGCCCGTCGGCGTTCAGCGCCTGCGGGAAGGCGGCGGCGATGTGCATGGCGATCTGCTTGCCGAGCGCTTCGAGCGTTTCCTTGTCCGCCTCGCTCTCGAGCGCGACGAGAACGCCGATCTTGCCGAGATTCGGCGCGACCGCATTGTGCATATAGGGCACGACGACGCCGTTATTGACCGAGACGGTCTTCATGCGACGGATCTGCTGGTTTTCGCCGATGGTGGCGACATTGTCGGTCAGCTTGTCGGAAACGGTGCCGCCGGTGGGATAGTCCTTCGCCTTCAAGGCTTCGACATCGTCGCTGTCAGCAGTGATCGCGACATCGGTGACCGCGCGGACGAAGTCCTGGAACCGGTCGTTCTTGGCGACGAAGTCGGTTTCGGAATTGACCTCGACGGCAACGCCCTTGGCGCCTGAGCCAGAATCTGAAACGGCGACGCCGATCAGGCCTTCCGCCGCGGTGCGGCTGGATTTCTTCTGAGCGGTGGCAAGACCCTTGGCGCGCAGCGCGTCGACCGCGGCTTCCAGATCGCCATCGGTTTCGACGAGCGCCTTCTTGGCATCCATCATGCCCGCGCCGGTGCGTTCGCGCAGCGCCTTGATATCGGCGGTGGTGAAATTCGCCATGTTCGTATTCCTTTTGAATAAAGGTGCGGCGCCGGACTGCCGCGAGGGGCGGTCCGGCGCTTGGAGATGTTCGGTTACGCGGGCATGACGCCTGCGTGACCGGGCTGGATCAGGCCGCGGCCTCGGCCGGCGGGGTGTCCATCGCGCCGACATCGCGACCCGAATCCTGCACGCCCGCGCCCTTGCCCGAGCGCGCCGCATCGGCGATCGCGTCGCAATAGAGGCGCACGGCGCGGCTGGCGTCGTCATTGCCGGGGATCGGGAAGGCGATGCCCGAAGGATCGGTGTTGGTGTCGAGCACCGCGACCACCGGAATGCCGAGCACGTTGGCTTCCTTGATGGCGAGGTCTTCCTTGTTGGCGTCGATCACGAACATCACATCGGGAATGCCGCCCATGTCGCGAATGCCGCCGAGCGACAGTTCAAGCTTGTCGCGCTTGCGCGTCAGGTTGAGCACTTCCTTCTTGGTCAGGCCGCTGGTGTCACCGGCGAGCTGTTCCTCGAGCGCCTTCAATTCCTTGATCGAACCCGAAATCGTCTTCCAGTTGGTGAGCATCCCGCCCAGCCAGCGATGGTTGACGAAGTGCTGGCCCGAAGAGAGCGCGGCTTCGCGAATCGCGTCCTGCGCCTGGCGCTTGGTGCCGACGAACAGCACCTTGCCACCCGAACGCGCGGTCTGCTGCACGAAGTCGAGCGCGCGCGCGAACAGCGGAACGGTCTGCGACAGGTCGATGATGTGGATGCCGTTGCGCGCGCCGAAGATATACGGCTTCATGCGCGGGTTCCAACGGTGGGTCTGGTGGCCGAAATGCGCGCCGGCCTCGATCAATTGCTGCATCGTGACGGTAGGAGCCGTCATAATAGAATTCCTTTCCGGTTGTGCCTCTGGAAAGCTGGAAACCCGATGCGGTCATTCCCGCGGCGGGCACCGGTATGTGCGCCTTCCATGTGGATTTTGTCCGCTCCGTCGAGGCCGGAATGCAGCCTGTTCGGGGGCGAACGCGCGCCACTTAGCGTGGGTTCATGCGAAAATCCAGCCTCGAATTGTCCGCAAAAACGCTCCGCCCGTCGCAAAAACGACTTGACTGCCTGGAACAAATAGAGAACAAGGGCTCAACGCTGGAACTCCAGCGGACATTCGGTGTTTTCCACATATAGTCCACAGGCTGTCAAGCGGTCTGTCGACAACCCCGGTCAATAGTCGGGTCTTTCGGAAAGATAGTATGATGTTCGCAATCGCTCTCATCGCCGCCCTCTCTCTCCTGGCCCTGGCCAGCGCTGCCGTGCTCGCCGACAGCGGACTGCGTTGGTGGTCCGCTTTCGGCCAGCTGCGTGGCGAATTGAAGGGATCGCGGATCGTGGAAGAGCAGGCCGTGGGCGTAACCCGCGCCAGGCTGCGGCCGTGTTTTGTCGCAAGCCGTTCGGCAGCGGGCCCAGTTCGCAAATCGCCGAGCGCTTCGGCTACGCGCGCTGTCGCCTGATCCTGGCGTAACGCAGCCACCCATAAGGCAGCAGCGCGAGATAGATCGCGCAGATCCCTACCAGCGTCCACCACGGCTCCAGTAACAGAGCCGCGAAGAACAGACCCGCAAACGCCAGCAATTCGAGGCGCACGCTTCGACGCGGCCGTAGCGACGTCCAGCTGAGCGTGGCGAGGTTCGAGATCATCAGGGCCGCGATCAGAGCGACCCAAGGACCGACCAGATAGGGCGAGCGGAACAGCGCCTCACCCGTGGCGATCCATAGATAGAACGGCAGAAAGACGAGCCCCGCTCCGACAGGCGCGGGTATCCCGGTCAGGAACCCAAGCGATTTGTGCGGCTGGACGTCCGTGTCGATCTGCGCGTTGAACCGCGCGAGGCGCAGGGCACAGCAGACTGCGAAGGCCAGCGCCGCGAACCAGCCGAAGCGCGGCAGATCCTGCAATGACCAGAGATAGACGATGATCGCGGGCGCCGTTCCGAAGGACAGCGAATCGGCGAGGCTGTCCAATTCGGCACCGAACCGCGATTGCGCGTTCAACAGCCGCGCTATGCGTCCGTCGATCCCGTCGAGCACGCCGGCGAAAATGATCGCCATCACCGCGAAGCCCCAATCCCCTCCGATTGCAAAGCGCACGCCTGTCAGCCCGGAACAGAGCGCCGCAGCGGTGATCGCATTCGGTAGCAGCGCACGCAGCGACAGGCCCTTGCGCGCCGGAACCGGGGTGGCATCGAACGGCTCGTCTTCCGTCGCCTTCGGGCCGAGACGCGGGCGATCTTCGGGAGAGGACGTGGTCATTGGGCAATTCCTTCGATCAGCTTGCGGGTGCCGATCTCGGCCAGCACCGTTTCGCCCGCGATAACGCGTTGGCCCAGCAGAACCTTCGAATCGGTCCCTGCGGGCAGATACACATCCACTCGGCTACCGAAGCGGATCAGGCCGACCCGCTGCCCTACGCCCAGCGTATCGCCGACCTTCACGAAGGGCACGATGCGCCGCGCGACGAGGCCTGCGATCTGGGTAAAGCCGATCCGCACCCCATCGGCACGCTCGATCATGATGTGCTGGCGCTCGTTCTCTTCGCTGGCCTTGTCGAGATCGGCATTGAGGAACCGGCCCGGCAGATAGACCAGGCGCCGCACCACGCCGCCGATCGGCGCGCGATTGATGTGCACGTCGAACACGCTCATGAAGATCGAAACGCGGGTCACCGGTCCTGCCGGCAGGCCCGCAATCCCGCTGCCATCGTCGATCTGCAACTCCTCCGGCGGCTCGACCTCGGCGATCAGAGTGACGAGCCCGTCGGCGGGCGATACGATCGCCCCCTCGCTCTGGGGCACGACCCGCTCGGGATCGCGGAAGAAGGCGAAGACCCCGGCGGAAAGGGCCAGCAACGGCCAGCCGATCAGGTCCCAGTCCAGCAGCAACAAAAAGATCAGGCTGATGCCGAGGGCGATCAGGCCGAATTTGCGCCCTTCGGGATGGATCGAGGGCAAGGACCAGCTGGCATCGCCCCGCCCGTGATTGTCTAGCAGTTCACCTGGCATAGACCGCGTCTAGAGCCGCGCGGCGCACCCGGCAAGCGCCGGAGCGCCCTCATCCCACCTTGCGGACGAATACGGTCCCCGCGGAATAGCCCGCGCCGAAGCTGCAAATCAGGCCACTGTCACCGCTTTGGAGGTCCTCATTGTTCAGGTGAAACGCGATGATCGATCCGGCGCTCGACGTATTCCCGTAAGTGTCCAGCACGGTCGGGCTTTCATCCTCGCTCGCCTCGTGGCCGAGCACGCGCTGGGCGATCAGGCGGTTCATCCCGGCATTGGCCTGATGCAGCCAGAGGCGCCGCAGCCCGCGCGGATCGATCTCCAGCCGCTCCGCTTCGGCAACGATCATTTCGGCGACCAAGGGCACGACCTCCTTGAAGACCTTGCGCCCTTCCTGAACGAACAATTTGTCCGCCTCGTTCGTATCGTCGGGCGTCGCGCGATTGAGGAAGCCGAAATTGTTGCGGATATTGTTGGAGAACACCGTCTTCAACCGCGTGCCCAGAATGTCCCAATGGCTGGTGGGCGCAATGCTGGCATCCTCGACGAGCACGGCGGTCGCGACATCGCCGAAGATGAAATGGCTGTCCCGGTCGCGCCAGTTCAGATGCCCGCTGGTGATTTCGGGGCTGACGACCAGCACGCTCTTCGCATTGCCCGCGCGGATATAATCCGCCGCCGTCTGGATCCCGAAGGTCGCCGACGAGCACGCCACGTTCATGTCGAAGGCGAACCCGTCGATCCCCAGCGCCTGCTGGATCTCGATCGCCATCGCCGGATAGGGGCGCTCCATGTTGGACGCCGCGCACAACACTGCATCGACATCCGCCGCATCGCGCCCTGCCCGTTCGAGCGCCTGGCGGCACGCCGCCACGCCGATCTCGGCCATCATCGAAAGCTCGTCATTCCCGCGCGCATCCCAGCGCGGCGCCATCGTCGCGGGATCGAGCACCGGCTCCTTCGCCATGACATGGCGAGCCTTAATGCCGCTGGCCTTCTCGATGAATTCGACCGAACTGGGCTGGAGCGCATCCATCTCACCCGCAGCGATCGCTTCGGCGTGCGCGGTGTTGTGCCGCTCGACATACGCGTTGAAGCTTTCGACCAGCTCGGCGTTCGAAATGCTGTGTTCGGGCGTGAACAGGCCGGTGGCGGAGATGACCGGGTGATGGGTTGCGTCAGAGTGAGTCATCGCGACCGGTTAAGCCCAGGCTCGCCCGCGAGCAAGACCGACGTCGAAAGGAACGTCATCCGGCCCTGCGCAGCAAGGCGGTCGGCCGAACCGATCTCGAATGGCGAAGCGGTCGATCGGGAGAAAGCTGGTGGCAGGGCTTGAATCGAACTTCGCAAATAACGTTTTGAAATCAATTTAGTAATCGCGGGCGTCGCAATCGCTCCCCCACACTCTCCCCCACATTTTCGTTCATATAAGCCTTGTTCGATTCAGCTTCTCGGCAATTAAACTGAATATTTCGGGCTTTCGCGATGCACTCGCATGCGATTTTCGGGGTCGATCAAGACCTACCGAACTCCACTTACAGACACTGCTCCCAGCCGTCGAGCACCTGGCTGCAAGTTCAGCCCGACAACTCAATTCAGCCCCCTCCCCAGTTCTTGGTATTGACGTACGAAACTCTCACTGACTCAACCAGTCCCATGAGAAGACATTGCGGACGAAATCGGATCGACAGGTGCAACCATTCCAGCACCTTGCTAGGTGTCGGAGGATGAAGACCGACCTCGATCATCTGCCCCCGCAAAAGCAGCGCGAAATTGAACGCGTGGTGCAGCTGATTTTTGAGGAGTTCGACGATGCCTTCGCGCTCGCCAAGCATGAGTGGAAAAAGGCCGGACGCATCCTCAAGGTGATCCTCTACGGCAGCTATGCGCGCGGGACCTGGGTCGACGAACCGCATACGGCCAAGGGCTACCAGTCGGACTACGACCTGCTGATCATCGTCAATGACAAGCGGCTGGTGGACCGGGTGAAGTACTGGTCGAAGCTCGATGACCGGCTGATGCGCGAATACGGGGTGACGAAAGCGCTGAAGACGCCGGTCAATTTCATCGTCCACACATTGCAGGAGGTGAACGACGGTCTGGCGCACGGGCGCTACTTCTTCATGGACGTCAAGCAGGACGGGATCGCGCTCTACGAGTCCGACGATACCGAACTGCACACGCCGAAGCCCAAGACACCGACACAGGCGTTAGCCATGGCGCAAGAGTACTTTGAGGAGTGGCTACCGAGCGGCCAACAATCGTTGGAGACTGCTCGCTTCACGATTGAAAAGGGCTGGAACAAGAAGGCCGCTTTCAACCTCCACCAAGCGACTGAAGCGCTTTACCACTGTGTGCTGCTAGTCTGCACTTTCTACACCCCGCACGTGCACAATCTCGGCTTCCTACGCACCCAGGCTGAGCGCATCGATGCGCGGCTTACTTACGTTTGGCCACGCAACACGAGGCAGGACCGCGCCCGCTTCGAAAAGCTGAAAGAAGCCTACGTCAAGGCGCGCTACTCCAAGCACTACCGTATCACCAAAGAGGAACTCGAATGGCTCGGCGAGCAGGTCGAGGAACTAGGCCGCGTGGTCCACGAGGTCTGCTCGGAGCGCCTCGATAAACTCAAAGCCGATGCTAAGGCGCGCCCTGACAAAGCTTAGACATGGGCGCTCGTCGGCGCGATCGGGAGACGCGATGTCGTCTGCTTGCTTTCCGACCAGCTCGCAGTCTCCGCGCAATCCTGTCTCCATCGCGGCAGGCTAAATACTGCACCGTGGCCGCTACCAAACAACGTGCCGGACAACTCCGAGCTCTTCGCTGGGCTCAGGGATCGCTGTGCGCCGGGTGCGGGGCGCATGTTCCAAGCAGCACTCGGCTCAAGCGATATGATCCCGCCTATCCAACATTCGATCATGTCACGACGCGGAGCACGGGCGGCGGCAGAACACTCGGCAATGGTCTTCTGAAGCACCAGCGCTGCAATCAGAAGCGCGCCAATCGAGCGTCCACTGGGTGCGATCTGATCTGGCTTGAGTTCGTCACAGCGCGGCTTTCAATGCGCCCGAAGAGCTTCAAGCCGACCTTCAATGGCGGTGTTCGCAACCCGGCATAACCATCGACGTGCAGCACGCCCTTGAAGCGCTCAAGATGGGCGAGCGGACGCTCGGCCTTGCGATCAGGCGCGAACAGATAGACCGCCGCAGGCGGTGCAGGCCCGCCCCACCCGCGCTGTTCGCGGGCATAGACCCACAAGCGCCCGGTCCTGGTTCGTCCGCGCCCCGGATCGAGCACCGGGACCGGCGTATCGTCGGCGAACAGATGATCGCTGGCGAACACGTCAGCACACAGCCGATCGTGCAAGGCTTCGAGCCACCAACATGCACCGCCGACCCATCCGGACAGCGTCGAGCGCGCCAGATCAACGCCGTGCCGGGCGAAGATGCGCGACTGACGGTAGAGCGGGGTGTGGTCGCAATATTTGCTTACCAGCACCTGCGTCAGCAGTGCAGGTGTTGCCAGCCCGCCTGCGATCACGCGCTCGGGAGCGGGAGCCTGAACGAGGCTGCCGCATGCGCGGCAGGCATATTTGGGCCGCGTTGTACGGATGACGCGCAGCTTTGCTGGCACCCAGTCGAGCATCTCGGAGACGCTCTCGCCCATACTATGAAGCGCACCGCCGCAGCACGGACAGGCCTCGTGCTGCGCGTCGATCACTACCTCTTCGCGCTCCAGATGATCGGGCAGCGGCACGCGGTGCGCACGCCGTCCGACCGCATCGGCATCGCCAGCGATGACCGGACGGTGCTCCTCGATGCGCGCGATATCGGCATCGAGGTCTTCCAGACCCAGCGCCAGCTGATCGGGATCGAGCCGCTCGGAGCGGCGCCCGAACTGCATGCGCTGGAGCTTTTTGATGATCGCCTGAAGGCGCTCGATCTCGTCATCGCGGGTCTCGACCAACGTTGCCATGTCGCGCACCAGCTGGTGCAGAAGACCGACATCGGACGGCAGATTGTCGAGTTCGAGCCGCATGGATTCTGCTACCACGAAGACCGCATTTTCTCAAGCTTTTCTGCCGGTTTTGCGCGGGTTTCCGGCAGCTTTTCAGCCCGCTTTTCGCGGCTTCCACTGCTGCTCCGGACGCCGCCAGTCGATCCCCTCGATCAGCATCGCCAGCTGCGCATGCGAGAGCGTCACGCTCTCACCCACCTGGTGCACGCTCGGCCACACAAAGCCGCCGTGCTCCATCCTTTTGGTGAACAGGCACAGCCCGCTCCCGTCCCAGAACAGGATCTTGATGATGCGCGCATTGCGCCCCCTGAACGCGAACAGGTGACCCGAGAAGCTGTCTTCCCTGAGCACTTCCTGCACCATGGTCGCCAGCCCATCGATCCCCTTGCGCATGTCGGTATGACCCAGCGCCAGATGCACCTTCGTACCTGCCGGAAGCAGCATCATCGTCCATCCTCCTCAACCCGCACCGTCACCAGACGCACCTTCTCGCTCGCTCCAAGCCCGAGCTGCGCGCGCCAGCGGAACAGCAGCGAAGCCGCGATCCCGTGCCGCCGCGCAACCTGCGAGACCGTCACATGAGGCTCGAGCGTCTGCATCGCGATCGCGCGCTTCTCGTCCTCGCTGAAGCTGCGGCGCTGCACCCGGTCCGCCTGTTCGGGCCCACGCAAAGCGCCGTCGGTCAACCCCGCATCGGCAACTTGCGGCAGATTATTAGGACTAAGCCCGTCCTTAGTCCTAGGACTAGCAGCGCTGCTTATTGGCGGCCTCGCGCTCGGATGCAGCCGCGCCCGCCAGTCGACCGGAACCTCCCGTTCGGCCAGCAGATCGCGCCAGCGCGCGAGGCTATGACGCGAGATTGCCAGCGCTGCCGCATAACCTACTCAGATAAAGCTCCAGATTATGGGCTCCTTATCTTGTATCGCATTTCAGGGCTGCCCTTCGGGCGACCTGCTCTATCCGCTGCGCGGACCGGGCCTGTAGTCCCGGCCCCTACGGGTGACGATCAGGAGCAGCTGGAAAATGAGCGGGACTTCTGGAGGACGCGCTCTGTCCCGCGCATTCTGCGCTCCAGAGGGCGCGGCGTCTTTGAGCTAGCACGCCCATTGCGGCCTCGGAAAGCGGGACGACGTGTGCCTTGCTGCGCTTCATGTGCTCGGCCGGAATCGTCCAGAGCCGTTCCTCCAGATCGAATTCCTCCCATGTCGCGAGTCGGACCTCCTGCGAGCGCGTGCCGGTCAGGATGAGGAGTTCGAGCGCGAATCGTCCGAAGGATGGCTTGCGCCTTAGTGCGGTCAGAAACGCTGGAATGGCGACATAGGGCATCGCCTTGCGGTTCTGAGTCTTCTTGATCTGCCGTGGCAGGCCCCTGCCCGCTTTCAGGCTGCCGTTGCCAGATGGCGCTTCGGTCGACCGCCAGCCCTTGGCGTGCGAATAGTCCAGTACCGCGCAAATCCGGTTGCGTACCTGGCGGGCGGTTTCCGGGATTTCCTGCCAGATCGGCATGAGCACATCGATGATGTCAGCTGCAGTGATACTGCCGGTGGGCATATCGGCAAGCTTGGGAAAACCGTAGTTCTCCAGACTGGCGAGCCACTGGCGCGCGTATACCACGCTCTTCCAGCCCGCCTCGTTTTCGGAATGGTACTGTGTGGCGGCTTCTCGGAAGGTCACCTTGGCGGCAGCCTCGTCCTTGCGCTCCGTGAGGACATCGCGCTTTTCGACCTTCACGGCCTTGCGCAGTTCGTTCGCTTTCTCGCGTGCTTCGGCCAGTGTGACCAGCTTTGCGCTCCCCACTCCGATGTCCCGACGCTTCCCGTCCTGCTGGAGTCGGAGCAGCCATGAAGCGGAGCCGGTTTTCCCAACTTTCAGAAAAAGACCGTCCCCATCCTGGTACGTGCCGGGATGCGCTAAAGCGGCCTTCACCGCCACCGCCGTGAGCTTGCCCATTTTTCTTCCCCACATTTCCGCAGTCCGTTCCGGAAAGTACAAGTGTGGGGAAGCACCTATCCTTCCCCACACCTTCCCCACATTAGGCCTCGGTTGCGGGTGGATCGCGATGGCCGTGTGGGGACGGAATAGAGGCAATATACCGCAGAAATCCAAGGGTTTCTATGGATTTCTGGGGATGCAGGTAGAGGCTGGGAGAAAGGGCGGTGGTGGACAGGGCTGGATTCGAACCAGCGTACGCTTGCGCGGGCAGATTTACAGTCTGCTGCCTTTAACCACTCGGCCACCTGTCCATCGGCTTGCCGATATCGCGATTCACGCGACGGGCGCGGCGGGCTGAGCCGCCGGGAGGCGCCCCTTTGGCGAAGCGGCGCTTGCCTGTCAATGGGGCCGCTGGCACAGGGCCTGCCAAGATATGGAAGGATTACCCGCAATGGCCAAACCCGAACGCAAGCGAGCCCTTCGCGGCCGCGCCGGACGCATGAAGGGCGGGCGCGGCAGTGGCCGGGCGAGCACGGGGCAGGTGCGCCTGTGGGGCCATCACGCGGTCGAAGCCGCGCTGCTGAACCCCGCGCGCCGCCACCACAAATTATGGGCCACGCGCGAGGCGATCGCCGAGCTCGATGGCGAAATGCCGCAGGATTTCGCCGTGGAATACGCCGCCCCCTCCGATCTCGACCGGCTGGTGTCGCGCGATGCGCCGCATCAGGGCCTGGTGCTCGACTGCGCGCCGCTGGAAGACGTGTTCCTCGACGATGTGCTCGATGGCGATGCGGCGCGCCCCATCGTCCTGCTCGACCAGGTGACCGATCCGCACAATGTCGGTGCGATCATGCGGTCGGCGGCGGCGTTCGGCGCGGCGGCCATCGTGACGCAGGACCGCCATGCCCCGCCCGAAGGCGGCGTGATCGCCAAATCCGCGTCGGGCGCGCTCGAAGTGCTGCCCTGGGTGCGGGTGGTCAATCTCGCCCGCGCACTCGACGATATCGCCGAAGCGGGATATTGGCGGCTGGGCCTGGCAGGGGAAGCCGAGGCTACCCTGGCCGAGGCGCTTCCGGCCGGGCCGGTGGCGCTGGTTTTGGGCGCTGAAGGACCGGGGATGCGCCACAATATCGGCCAGCATTGCGACGCCCTCGCCCGGCTGCCGATCGGTGAGCAGATCGAAAGCCTCAACGTGTCCAACGCCGCCGCGATCGCTCTTTACGCCATCGCTGCAAGATAGAAGCGCGCAAACGAAAACGCCGCGCCGATCCTTGGGACCGACGCGGCGCTTCGTTTTTCAGGAAAAGCAGTCTTAGTTGACCGAATCCTTGAGGCCCTTGCCAGCCTTGAACTTGGGCTGGTTCGACGCCTTGATCGTCATCGGCTCGCCGGTGCGCGGATTGCGACCGGTCGACGCCTTGCGCTTGGCGACGGAGAACGTGCCGAAGCCGACGAGGCGCACTTCGTCGCCGTTCGAGAGCGACTTGGTGATGGCGTCGAAAACGCCTTCGACCGCGCTCGACGCGTCGTTCTTCGACAGGCCGCTGGATTCGGCAACGGCGCTGATAAGATCGTTCTTGTTCATTGTGATGTTTCCCCCAAAGGTTTGAAAAATCGTCCTGCGACGACATGATCGTTGGTATGGGAACCGGGGAATCGCCGGCTCGAAGGCGCGGAGAGTGAGCGCATCCGATCGTTTGTGTCAAAGCCTAATCGGCTCCAAACGTGAGGAAATCGGTCGAATAGAGCGCTAAAGTGGTTAACCCGGCGCATGGGGATGCGCCGGGTTCGATATTGCGAATTTTGCGAATAGATCGAATGTCAGTGTGCGGTTCGCAGCGGATTGACCTCGCCCATCCCGATCGGCTGGCTGGCGAGATCGTCGGCCTCCGTCCATTCGATCGCATCGAGTTTGCTGACAAGCGCGCGTTCGAGCACCTGATCGACATGGCTGACCGCCACGATCTCAAGCCCTTCCTTCACATCGTCGGGAATTTCCGCGAGATCCTTCACGTTTTCTTCCGGGATCAGCACGGTCTTGATCC
This sequence comes from Qipengyuania pelagi, assembly GCF_009827295.1. Classification (NCBI taxonomy): domain Bacteria; kingdom Pseudomonadati; phylum Pseudomonadota; class Alphaproteobacteria; order Sphingomonadales; family Erythrobacteraceae; genus Qipengyuania; species Qipengyuania pelagi. Next base: position 1,373,636 of record NZ_WTYD01000001.1, read on the forward strand.
CGCCTCGAAGGGCGGCGAGCAGCTTTTCCTTGAGTCCCCCGATCGCCAGCACACGGCCACGCAAGGTCACCTCGCCCGTCATCGCGACATCGGGGCGAACGGCCACACCGGTCAGAGTCGACACGATCGAGGTGACCATGCCGATCCCCGCGCTCGGCCCGTCCTTGGGCACGGCGCCTTCGGGCAGGTGGATGTGGATATTCTTGCGCTGGAACAGGCTCGGCTTGATCCCGTAGGCGGGCGCGCGGGCCTTTACGAAGCTGAACGCGGCGGCGACGCTTTCGGTCATCACCTCGCCCAATTTGCCGGTCGTCTTGATTTCGCCCTTGCCCCCTGAGCCACTGGGCGTCGTCACGCTTTCGATCGAGAGCAGTTCCCCACCGACCTCGGTCCAGGCGAGTCCGGTCACCGCGCCGATCTGCGCCTCTTCCTCGCCCATGCCATGCTTGTGGCGGCGGACACCCGCGAATTCGGCGAGGTTATCGGGCGTGATGGTCACGCTCGTCGTCTTGCCTTCGAGGATGCGGCGCAGGCTCTTCCGTGCCAGCTTGGCGATTTCGCGTTCGAGCGTGCGCACGCCCGCCTCGCGGGTGTAGAAACGGATCAGGTCGCGCAGGGCCGGTTCGGTCAGTTCGAACTCGCCATCCTTCAGGCCATGCTGCTTGACCTGCTTGTCCAGCAGGTGGCGCTGCGCGATCTCGACCTTCTCGTCCTCGGTATAGCCCTCCAGCCGGATGATCTCCATCCGGTCGAGCAGCGGCTGCGGCAGGTTCAGCGAGTTCGCGGTGCAGACGAACATCACGTCCGACAGGTCGATGTCGAGTTCGAGATAGTGGTCCTGGAACTTCGAATTCTGTTCGGGATCGAGCACTTCGAGCAGCGCGCTCGCCGGATCGCCACGGAAATCCTGGCCCAGCTTGTCGATCTCGTCGAGCAGGAAGAGCGGGTTGCTCTTGCCAGCCTTCTTCAGATTGGTGACGATCTTGCCCGGTAGCGACCCGATATAGGTGCGGCGGTGGCCGCGAATCTCGGCCTCGTCGCGCACCCCGCCAAGCGACTGGCGGATGAACTCACGCCCCGTTGCCCGCGCGATCGACTTGCCGAGGCTGGTCTTGCCGACGCCGGGCGGGCCGACGAGGCACAGGATCGGACCCTTGAGCTTGTTGGTGCGCGCCTGCACGGCGAGATATTCGACGATCCGGTCCTTGACCTTTTCAAGCGCGTAGTGATCCGCGTCGAGCACGGTCTGCGCTTCGCCGATATCCTTCTTGAGCTTCGATTTCTTGCCCCAGGGCAGACCCAGCAGCACGTCGAGATAATTGCGGATGACGGTCGCCTCCGCGCTCATGGGCTGCATACCCTTGAGCTTCTTGAGTTCGCTTTCCGCCTTGGCGCGCGCTTCCTTGCTGAGCTTGGTCTTCGCGATCGTCTCGGTCAGTTCGGCGATCTCGTTGATGCCGTCCTCGTCCCCATCGCCAAGTTCGTTCTGGATCGCCTTGAGCTGTTCGTTCAGATAATATTCGCGCTGGGTCTTCTCCATCTGCCGCTTCACGCGGCCACGGATCTTCTTCTCGACCTGGAGGACCGACAGCTCGCCCTCCATGAAGGACATCACCATTTCGAGCCGCTTGAGGGGATCGTCCTCGCTCAACAGGCTCTGCTTGTCGGACACCTTGGCGGCAACCGCGCCCGCGATGGCATCGGCCAGCTCGCCCGCATCGTCGATCTCGCCCAGCTCGTCGCCCGCGCCCTCGCCGAGCTTCTTGTTGAGCTTCGCATATTCGCCGAACTGCTCGATCACCTGGCGCATGGTGGCGGTGACCTGGCTGCCCGATGCAGTGCGCTCCTCGAGCATTTCGACCGAGGCAACGACGTGATCGTCGCGCACGTCGAAACTTTCGAGCTTCGCGCGGTCGGCCCCTTCGACCAGCACGCGCACCGTGCCGTCCGGCAGCTTCAGCAGCTGCAGCACCCGCGCGACCACGCCGATATCGTAGAGATCCTCGCGCGCGGGATCGTCGCAACCCGGATCGAGCTGGGCGAGGAGGAAGATGTCCTTCGAACCCTCCATCGCCACCTCGAGAGCGGCCACGGACTTGTCGCGCCCGACGAAGAGCGGAACGACCATGCCGGGAAAGACGACGATGTCACGAAGGGGGAGAAGCGGGAATGTCTGGTTCATGCCGCGAATATGGGAAGCGCGAGGGAGGGCTGCAACGGGGGCGATGCGGGAAGCTGTGGGGAAGCGGGTGGCAGAAAGCTGTGCAAGGACAGTCTCGGTGTTCGGCCTTTGGCTGAATGGAGTTGCGGCGGGAAAGATAGGAGGGAATGATTGCAATGACTGAAAAATTTTCCGAAGCGTGAGTGGATTTGGAGCAATTCGTATGGCTTCGAGTCCCATATTCTTGAGACTAGTGAGTCGCATATGAAGTTTCATTGGTTCGCTGTTCTAGGGATTGTCTGCTCGGTGCCGACCTCCGCGCAGGAGGCAGACGAACAAGTTGGTGACATCTTTCGCATCACCGTGTTCCATGAATCGCGAAGTGACGGAGACACTGGCTCCTCCAGCCACGGCGGAGGGCACGAGTTTATTGAGAAGATTGTCGCACTAAGACCGGGCGGAGTTGAGAAAATTTATGACGTGCCTCGCGAACCGAACGAGGAATCGCGACTGATTGATTGGCAATTTCCAGTCAGAATATTCGAAGCGGCAGATGGACAGATGGAGATCGTCAATCGAGGCGAACTAGAAGCCCGCAGGGATTTATGGCTGGAAGCGGCCAAGATGCGTTCTGATGCTTGCGGATCGTGGTATTTTACGTGGAATGCGTTTCAGGTGAAATGTGATCCTGATGAAGTCCTAGAGACAATCCTTGCCATCAAGATACAGCCCGAACGCTTAGAGGTAGGCGAGAGCTTTTCTCATCCGGCTGCAATGCAGCCGGATGAGCTTCAATTAATCGGAAACGAAGGCTGGAAATTCCACGCCAGCATGAGCATCGACCCAGATTACTTTCGTCGCGTCGAGGCTCGGTCAGATGTGATCGTAAGTGAAATCATGAAAGAACCGATCACTTTCGAACAAGCCTATGCCCGGCGCAGCGACGAGCTTATCACTGGAGCTATCGAAGTTGTCCTAACCGCTTCTGAGAGCGGGCGTGTTCTGAAAAAAGTCACCACAATTCAGACGACAAAGATCGAGTCCGACGGGGAGACCGAAAGGACCACTTCGGTAGAAACTATCGAGCGAACGAAGTTGTAACTTCGTCGCTCACGCCGTCATTGACCAAGCTGAGCTTGGAGGGTTGGTCGCTTTAGGACGTACATTCTTGTCGTCTGTGGCTGGGTTGACGATCGGCCGACCGAAACTTTTTTTGGCGAGATATTGCTGGGCGAGTCGCAAACGCCTTAGACGAGCTTATCCGCGCTCGACGAAACACCCCGCGAGCCAATTTCGTCATCTCCGAAACCCCGGATCGATCCGGTCCAGCTTCCGCAGCAACGCCGGCCAGGCGAGCCCGTCCGCGACCATGCCCATGCCCGCTGCGGGGGTCTGACCCTTCACCTTTTCGGGCGTGCCCTGCGGCGGGGTGTTGAGGTTCTCCCTACCCGCGCTCAGCATCTTGACCTGAGCTTCGCAGGCGCGCTCGATGAAATAGAGGCGCAGGAAGGCCTGGCCGACCGTCTTGCCGATCGCCAGCGTGCCGTGATTGCGCAGGATCATCGCGTGCTTGTCGCCCATGTCCTCGACCAGCCGCTCGCGCTCTTCGAGGTCGGTCGCGATGCCTTCATAGTCGTGATAGGCGATGTCGTGGCGCGCGATCATGCCCGTCTGGGTGTGTTCCAGCAGGCCGAATTCCATCGCGCTGACCGCCTGGCCGTTCGGCGTGTGCAGATGCATCACCGCCGCCGCATCCTCGCAATTCATGTGTAGCGCTGAATGGATCGTGAAGCCCGCCGGATTGACCGGATGGCTGGTCTTGAGCACTGGCTGCCCTTCTACGTCGATCTTGACCAGCGACGAGGCGGTGATCTCCTCGAACATCATGTCGTAGGGGTTGATGAGGAAGTGGTGTTCCGGCCCCGGAATGCGCGCGGACAGATGCGTGAAGATCAGATCGTCCCACCCATACAGCGCCACCAGCCGATAAGCCGCGGCGAGATCGACGCGGACCGCCCATTCCTCATCCGAAACCTGCGCGCGCACGTCGCTTTCATTGCCGACCGCATTGTCGTTCATCACCGTAGCCATCTGATCTCTCTCCTCTGGCGGCACTTGTATCACGAACGCAGCGGCGGTTCCATCAGACCGAGAGGCCGTCGTGCCGGCGCTTGTCAAACGTGTAGAAGCAACTGAAGGTAAACCGCTCTCCCGCCGTGATTTTCTCCACCCCGTGGAGGTAATTCGCGGTCGAGGGGAAATAGGCGAGCAGGCCCGGCTTCAGCTCCGGGCGCAGGCCCAGTTTCGGGAAATGGATCGCCCCGCCCTCATATTCGTCGTTGAGGTAGATGATCGAGGCGAAGGCGCGCCACGGGAACTGGTTGGGGCTGCCATCCGGCTCCTCGCAATCGGCATGGGCGGCCTGATCGTCGCCCACCCGCCAGCGCACCAGTTGTAGCGTGTCGGCATAGATCGGATCGGTGATGCCGTAATCCGCCGCGATATGTCTGGCGGTGCGGCGCCTGATCTTTTCCATCAGCTTCAAGATCTTGGGCGGCATGGAGCGCGGATTAATCATCCGCCCATGCCACACGTCGCTCTTCGGCAGATAGGTTTCCCACGGCGCATCGGGCGAGCGGGCGAAATGCAGCAATTGCTTGCGCTCCCCCTCGCTCAGGAAATCGTAGGCGAGGCCGACATCGTTCCCGTCGAGCGTGCGCGCGTGACGGAATGTCTGGGCGACCGGCATGGGCGGCCTCGCGCCCAGACCGGGCATGGTCGCACCACCGATCGGAAGCTGCGCCCCCGCGCCGGGGCCGTTAGGATTGTGGTTGAAAATCGACATGGCGCCCTCCCGATCGCGGATCGTTTCCGTTCCCGTTACCGTCGGCGCCGGGTCAGCCCATTCCGGGCAGGTTGAATCCCGGCGGGAGCCCCATACCGGACTGCAATTGCGCCATTTCCTCGCTCGCGCGGCGATCCGCCTTGTCGCGCGCATCGTTGAAGGCGGCGGTGACGAGGTCTTCGAGCATCTGCTTCTCGTCGAGGTTCATCAGGCTGTCGTCGATCGCGACGCCGAGGATGCGGCCGCGCGCCGTGGCGCGGACCTTGACCATGCCGCCACCGGCATTGCCTTCGACCTCGATCGTATCGAGCTTGGCCTGCGCCTCACCCATCTGGTTCTGGATCGTCTCGGCGGCCTTCTGGGCGGCGGCCATCATTTCTTCCATCGACTTCATGCTTCGCGTCTCCAATCGCGCCGGGGGGACGGCGCCTGTCTTTCTTCCAGGATTTCAGCATCGGGGAAGGCGGCGAATGCAGCCTTCACCAGCGGATGTTCGCGCGCCTCGCGCTGGGCATCGGCGGCGGCATCCTGTTCGCGTTCGATCACCGATGGCGATCCGCCGTCCGGCGCTTCCTCGATCTGCCAGCGTTCGCCGGTCGCAAGATGCAGGGCTTCGCGCAATTGCGGACCGATATCGTCCCGGTAGCGCCCATCGCGGCTGTATTTCAGCATCCCGCTTTCGACCGCGATCGGGCGAATCTGCAATTTCATCGTACTGGCGGCGAGATGCTGCCCCGCATCCTCCACTTTCGCGATCAGATCGAGCCAGTCGAGCGCCTTGGCCGCGGGCGCCGCTGCATCGGCAGCGCTCTCAGGCGCGTTGGACACCGCAGGCGCTTTCGCCGCCGAATCGGCGATGATCTGCGCCAGCCGTCCGGGATCGGGCAGGTCGTTGGCGTGGAGCGTGCGCAGCAGCGCCATGCGCAGGGAAACGAGCGGATCGGGCGCCTGCCGCACCTCCTCATGCCCCTTGAGCAGCAATTGCCACAAGCGATGGAGGCGGCCCGCGGGAATCGCGTCCGCCCAGGCGGCGAGCTGCGCGCGTTCCTCCGCGCTGGGCGCATCGGGTTCGGCGCCGGAAACCTGCGCCACGGTGATGCGATGGACGATATCCATCAGCGCCCGCATCATCGACAGCGGCTCGACGCCGAGCGCGTATTGCTCGTCCAGGCCCGCCAGCAACGGCTTCGCCTGCCCTTCGAGCAGATGGCCGAGCAGCCGCCGCTGCGCGCCCTTGTCGGCGAGGCCGAGCATGGACTGGACCCGCTCGGCAGTGACCCTGCTGTCCGATCCCTCATCGGCGCCCATATCGGCATGGGCGATCGCCTGATCGAGGATCGAGAGCCCGTCACGCACCGAGCCTTCGGCCGCATTGGCGACGATGGCGAGCGCCTCGTCCTCCGCTTCGACATCCTCCTTCCGGCAGATTTCGGCGAAATGCTCTTTCAGCAGGTCGGCGGGAATGCGCCTGAGGTCGAAGCGCTGGGTGCGGCTGAGCACCGTCACCGGCAGCTTGTCGACTTCCGTCGTGGCGAACAGGAACTTCACATGCGCGGGCGGCTCTTCCAACGTCTTCAGCAGCGCGTTGAAGGCGTTGCGAGACAGCATGTGGACTTCATCGATGATATAGATCTTGTAGCGCGCGGACACTGCGGAATAGCGCACCGCCTCGATAATCTCGCGCACGTCGTCGACGCCGGTGTGGGAGGCGGCGTCCATCTCGATCACGTCGATATGGCGGCCTTCCGCGATGGCGGTGCAGGGCTCGCACACGCCGCACGGATCGATCGTAGGCCCGCCATTGCCATCCGGCCCGACGCAGTTCAGCGCCTTGGCGATCAGGCGCGCGGTCGAGGTCTTGCCCACCCCGCGCACGCCGGTCATCAGGAAGGCATGGGCCAGCCTGTCGCGCGCGATCGCATTGGCGAGCGTGCGGACCATCGGTTCCTGCCCGATCAGTTCGGAAAAGGTCTGGGGCCGGTATTTGCGCGCCAGCACGCGATAAGGTTGCGCCGGGTCTGTCGCGACGGGCTGCGCTTGCGGAGTATCGGCGGGTTCGGCGCGCGGCTCGGGCGGCGGAGCATCGGGCGACGGAACATCCGCCCGTTCCGGCGCAGCACCGAACATCGATCCCTGGCCCGCCTCCTCAAGCTCGGCGACGCTGGGCGTGTTCTCCTCCGAAGCGTCGCCCGCTCCGGTCTCCCACGGGAGGCCGTCTGAAGTGTCCGGTGAATCACCCATGCCCCTTAGGTAGGTGCACTGGCCGCGCTTGTCATGCTGCGTGTGCGGTTTTGACGTGCAGGAAAAAGGAGCCGAGCGACCCGCTGCCATCTACCTGGGCTGCTTCCTTCCGGACCTGACCCGGTGAGCAGACGCGAACGTCCACCCGACTCCCGGTCGGCCATATGGCGGTGGTGGAGCGGGTTTGCAAGTGTTGCGAGGGGACGAAGCAAGCCCACCCCGCTGCGACTGGCGAGCAAGCTAGTAAGTCTCGCAACCCCTCCCGCAAGCGGGAGGGGCGGTGGAGCTTGGCGAACCACACGTGAGCCTAGCGAACCGGGGTGGGAATCGCCCGCGAAGACTAGCGGAAATTATCCGCGTAGGCCTGCAATTTCAGTGTCTTGGGCGGTGTCACATGGACGCGTGCGGGGATGCCGTATTTCTCGGCATAGGCCTTCGCCTCGTCCTTGGAGGGAAATTTGAGCTGGATCTGGGCCTGCGTATCGCCGCTGCCCGTCCACCCCATCAAGGGATCGGCGCGGCGCGCTTCGGATTGTTCGAATTCGAGCACCCATTCATCGACGCGCGCCTTGCCGGACTGCATCGCACTCTTGGGTCGCTGGTAGATACGGGCGGTCATCTTGTTGAGTCCCTCAGACGCCGGGCGCGAGCCGTCCGGCTCGCTTGGCTTCCTCGCATAAGCTCGGGCGCGCGGTCGCGCTTGCGGGCCGTCTTTGCGGCCCGACGTGCCGAAAATCAAGCACTCCCACGCGAAAAGGCGTTCTTCGTCTTCAGGCTCGGCGCTTCCTTCCACGGCTCGTCCGGCCAGCGGTGTTTGGGATAGCGGCCCTTCATCTCCTTTTTCACCTCCGCCCAGCTGCCGCGCCAGAACCCGGCGAGGTCGCGCGTCGACTGGATCGGGCGTCCGGCGGGGCTCGTCAGCTTGAGCAGCAGCGGTGTGCCGCCGTTCTCCGGTCCGACCATCGGGTGGCGCTCGAGACCGAACAGCGCCTGCACGCGCACCTCCACGCTCGGTGCCTCGTCCCCGGTATAATCGATCGCGTGATGCGTCCCTGCGGGCGACACGAATTCGCGCGGGGCGATCCGGTCGAGGCGCTGGCGCGAGTCCCAATCGAGGAGATTCAGGACCGCTTCGACCAGTCGGCCTGTCGCCACGCCGAGATCGCGGCGGCCCGAAAGCAGGGGCGCGAGCCAGAGATCGGCGCTGTCCGCCAGTGCCTCTTTCGAAAGCGCGCCGATCCCGGCATGGCGCGCCCGCGCCAGCAGCGCCTCGGGCAGGATCGTCCCCAGCCTCTCCCGCGCCTTATCCACAAGCATGTCCACAATCGCCGCAGGATCAGGACTGGGATCGGGGCCGCTCGACAATCTGATCGCGCCCAGCCGTCGTTCCAGTCGCGCTTCGACCCGCTGCTCGTCCTCGTTCCAGTTGAGCACTGAGGCGCGCTCGATCAAATCCGGGAAATGCGCTTCGATATCGGCCAGTTCCAGTTGCGCCGCCGAGGTGATCCGCGCGCCACGGGCCTGTCCCTGCGCATCGGCGACGATCAGCCATTCCGCGCGCGCCAGAGGGGACGCCGGGTCGAGCACGAAGCCCCGACCGCCTGCCGCGATCCAATGTTCGCCCGAAGCATCGCGACGCTTGGCGATAAAATCCGGGCGCGCCGCAGCGAGGAAGATCGCGGGATTGTCGGCGTCCGCGATTGATCTGTCCGGCTCGCCTTCCTCCCCGATCAATTTCCTCGCGCGATCGGCCCAACCCTTCGCCAATGTCCGGCTCGCTTGCGACCGAGGGCTCCCGTCGCTTCGCCAGCGAGCGAGGCGCGCGGCCAGATCCTCGCCCCGCCCGCCCAGGCCGCGCTCCTGCGTCAGCAACAGCAGTTCGGCAGCCTCCCGCGCCCGCCCGGCCCTCCCTCCATACAGCACCGCCGCTGCGCCCTCGGGATCGAGCGGCATGGCGGCCAGCCGCGATCCGAACCCGGTGATCCGCCCATCGGCGTCGAGCGCGCCAAGCTTCTCCAACCGCTTCCGCGCCGAGGCGAGCGAGGCCTCGGGCGGCGGATCGAGCCAGCGCAGATCGCACGGATCGCTGCCCCATTGGGCGATCTTCAGAACGAGCGGCGCGAGATCGGCGGTGACGATCTCGGGCGCGTCATAGGGGGGGCGCCCCTTGTGACCGCCCTCCTCCCACAAGCGATACGCGGTTCCCGGCCCCTGCCGCGCCGCCCTTCCCGCACGCTGGGCGGCAGCGGCCTGGCTGGCGCGGGCGGTGACCAAATGCGTCGAGCCCGCCGCGCGATCGAATTCGGCGCGGCGCGACAGCCCGCTATCGATCACGATCGTAACACCATCCAACGTCAGCGAGGTCTCAGCGATAGCGGTCGCCAGAACGATGCGCCGCCTGCCTTCGGGATCGCGCCGGATGGCGGCGCGCTGGCCGGACGACTCGACCTGACCGTGTAGGGGTAGGACAAGCGCATTGGGCAGTCTGGTCTCGACTCGCTCGCGCACGCGCTCGATCTCGCCAACACCGGGGAGGAAAGCGAGGATATCGCCCGCCCGCTCGCGCCATGCGAGCGCAATCGCATCGGCCATCGCATCCTCGATCCGCTGCTGGGGCGAACTGCCCAGCCATGCGATTTCGAGCGGAAAGGCGCGCCCTTCGCTTTCGATCACCGGGGCATCCGCCGCGAGAAGGCGGGCGAACCGGCTTCCGTCGATTGTCGCCGACATGACGAGGACGCGCAGATCCTCGCGCAGTACCGACTGGCTCTCCAGCGCGAGGGCGAGGCCGAGATCGCTGTCGAGATGGCGCTCATGCGCCTCGTCGAACAGGACCGCGGACACGCCGGACAATTCGGGATCGTCGAGGATGCGATTGACGAAGATCGCCTCGGTGACGACGAGGATGCGGGTCCGGGAGGATGTCTTGCTGTCGAGCCGGGTCAGATAGCCGACCGTCTCGCCCGGCTTCTCGCCGAACTGCGCCGCCATCCGCTCCGCCGCCGCGCGCGCCGCGACCCGGCGCGGGCTGGTGAGGATGACTTGCCCCTCGCACCAGTCCTCCGCGATCAAGGCGGGCGCCACAGCCGTCGTCTTACCCGCCCCCGGCGGCGCGACGAGCACGGCGCCGGTCTGCGCGCGCAGTGCGGCCAGAAGATCGGGCAGTACCGCGTGGATGGGAAGGGTGGAAACCATGCCGACTGCGTAGTCATGGTCGCACAAATTTTGGAGCGCTAATTCGGCGAAGGCGCCAAGTCGGTAAATCGACCCGGCGCCTCCGAACTTTTTTGCGTGTTATCAGTCGAGTCGGAGGCCGAATGTACGGTTCTGTGGTCCCTGATAGGTGTCGCCAGGGCAATAAGCCTGCAATTGAGTTTGGACACAACGCTCCACATCGGGATCGTTGTAGCAGATCAGATCTCGGACGTTTTGCTCACAATCGCCGACAGTTTCCTGAGCCGAAACGGTCGTAGAACAGGTGAGCAAAAGACCTGCCAGAACGGACATACCGAATGTTTGCATGACACTTTCTCCTTCGCGTCAGATCGACGCAAAGGAGATCGTACATATTCGGATGGTTAAGTCAGCGCCGATGGGAATTAAGACTTTGTAATCCCGGTTTTTGTTAATAGCCCCGCGCCACCGCGAAACGCGCCGCTTCCACCATGGCCTGCCGCGCCTTGCCATCTGGGAAGATTGCCAGCGCATCCACCGCGCGCTGGGCGAAATGGCGTGCCCGGTCGCGCGTGTCGGACAAGGCGTCGTGCCGGGCGATCAGCGCGCAGGCGTGGTCGAGATCGGCGTCGCTGGTGCGGTGCCCGATGATCGCATCCCGCCAGAAGGCGCGCTCTTCCTCGCTGCCGCGCGCATAGGCGAGGATCACGGGAAGCGTCATCTTGCCCTCGCGGAAATCGTCACCGCGATCCTTGCCCATCGCGGCGGCATCCGAATCGTAATCGATCGCATCGTCGACCAGCTGGAAGGCGACGCCGAGATTGCGGCCATACTCGTCGAGCGCCTGCTCCTTCTCCTCGTCACACTCGGCGACGACCGCCGCGATCCGGGCGGCGGCGGCGAAGAGCGCGGCCGTCTTGGCGCGGATGATGCCGAGATAGCGCTGCTCGCTGGTTTCGATGCGGCGCTGGGCGGTGAGCTGGTCGACCTCGCCTTCCGCGATGATTGCGCTGGCGCCGGAGAGGATTTTGAGCACCTTGAGCGATCCGTCTTCGGTCATCAGCTCGAAGCTGCGGCTGAACAGGAAATCGCCCACCAAAACGGTCGCGGGATTGCCGAAGATGATGTTCGCCGCTGCCTTGCCGCGACGCATCTCGCTTCCATCGACGACATCGTCATGCAGCAGGGTCGCGGTGTGGATGAATTCGACCGCCGCGGCCAGCTTGTGATGGCGGCTGCCCTGATAGCCCACGAGCTCCGCACCGGCGAGCGTGAGCATCGGGCGAAGGCGCTTGCCCCCGCCGGAGATCAGATGCCCCGCGAGAGCCGGGATCAAGGGGATCTCGCTCTGCATCCGGCCGAGTATGACCGAATTGACCGCGTTCATGCCCTGCGCGGTCAAAGCCAGCATGGGATCGAGTGAAGGGTCCGATCGACGATCGTGGAGGGGAATGATATCGGCGCTCATCTGGGACCGGCAATGGGGAGGCTGACCGGGCTTGGCAAGTGCACATTTATTGCTAGCTTGGCGCGATGCCTCGCGAAACGCCCTCTGCTCGCCCGATATCGGCGCAGTCTCCTGCCGAAGATGCGGTGCTGGCCGGCTATCGCAAGAGCATCGACAATATCGACGCCGCGCTGATCCACATGCTCGCCGAACGCTTCCGCATCACCCAGGCGGTGGGCGCCTACAAGGCGAAGGCCGCCCTGCCGCCCGCCGATCCGGGCCGCGAGCACGCCCAGATCGCACGCCTGCGCGCGCTTGCGCAGGATGCCGAACTCGACCCGGAATTCAGTGAAAAATTCCTGCGCTTCATCATCGATGAGGTGATCCGGCACCACGAGAAGGCGCGCGCGAGCACCTGATTGGCCGACCAATACGGTCGGATTGTGGCCAAAATGCTGCAATTTTGGTGATTGGGTTCCACTTTCTCGACATTGCTCGGCAAAGGGTTGAAAGGATACGAGCAATTCCGTATCGACCCAACTCGATTTTCTCATAGGGGATTTGATATGAAGTTTAGCAAGCTTGCACTGGCCGCTTCTGCTGCCAGCGTTGCCTTGGGTTCGATTGCTGGTCAGGCCGCGGCAGCGGACCGCTCGGTCGCGCCGATCGAAGGCGAGTCGGAACTTGGCGGTGGGATCGGCCTGCTCCTGGGCTTTTTCATCGTGGCACTGGCCGTTGGCCTGGTTGCCAGCGACGATGAAGGCCCTGTCAGCCCGTAATCGTTTTCAACGAGCGATATGAAAAAGAAAAACGGGGTCGGATTTCTGATCCCGTTTTTTATTGCTTATTCAGGTTGAGGGAACGCTTTCAATAAAGCCGGAAGAGCCCCCGGCGCGTGGCAATGCCAGCTTGACCAGCAAGCCGCCTAGATCCTCGCTCTCCGCCAGCGAGACCGTGCCGCCATAGATTTCCGCCACGTCGCGCACGATCGCAAGCCCAAGGCCCGTGCCCGGCTTGCCCGTATCGAGCCGCGCCCCCCGATCGAATATGCGCGGCCATTCTTCTTCGGGAATGCCCATCCCGTCATCCTCGATCCAGATGACGCAATGCGGGGACAGCGGTTCGGCATCGACCGTCACGAACACGCTTCCCCCGCCATATTTCGCTGCATTCTCGATGAGATTGCCAAGAATTTCGTCGAGATCCTGCCGCTCCATCGCAGCGATCGCGTCCTTGTTGCCGTCAAGATCGAAGCGCGTGCGCTCGTAGATGCGCGTCACCGCGCGCAGCACGCTTTCCACGCTCGGCCAAATCTCGGCACGCGAATGTCCGCTTGCGCGCCGCCCCACCGCACGCGCGCGGGCGAGGTGGTGTTCGACATGGCGCTGCATCGTCTTGGTCTCGCGACAGACGAGGTCGGACAGCTTGGGATCGTGGGCGGTCGCGGCATTGGTCAGCACGGTGAGCGGCGTCTTCAGCGCATGGGCGAGATTGCCGGCATGGGTGCGCGCTTCTTCGGCCTGACGCTCGGAATGCGCAAGCAGGGCGTTGACCTCCTCGACCAGAGGCTGGACTTCCAGCGGGAGCGGCTCGTCGATCCGGTTGGCGCCCGCGCTGCGCATATCCTGGATCGCCGCCCGCACCCGGCGCAGCGGGCTGAGGCCGATCCAGTTCTGAAGAACTGCGAGCGCGAACAGTCCCAGTCCGAGCAGGGCAAAGCTCCAGACGAGGATCGCACGGATGCGGGCGATCTGGTCGTCCAATTGCTGCCTCGCGGAGGCGACCGCGAAGGTCCAGCGCGCGTCGCTGTCGGGAAGGATGACAGTACGCTGGGCGATACGCAGAGGCTCGTCCGCGAATTGCTGGCTGTCGTAGAAACGCGGATCGAAATTGTCGGCATCGCGCCGGATTTCCAGCGTGTTGTCCCACAGCGATCGCGAAGGATAGCCTTCCTTCCCCGGCGCGCTGATCTGATAATACAGCCCGCTATTGGGTTCGAGAAAGCGCGGCTCCCCCAGAACGCGGTTGAAATAGACCTCGCCATCGAGGTCGATTTCGGCCGTCACGATCATGGCGTTCAGCAGATATTCGAGCTGGTCGTCGAAATTGCGCTCGACCAGATTGGTGAGCGTCCGGTCCAGCGCAAAGCCACCTGCCAGCAGCAGGACGGCGATCCACCCCGCCGCGATCGCCATCATGCGGCGCGCGAGGCTGCCTTCGACCTTCGTGCCCTTGGCGCGCGCCTGCTCCGGCGTTACCGCACCGGCACCGCCCGCGTCGACAGGCGGTCCAGGCACAGGCCCGGCGTCAGGCGCGTGGCTGGTCGGCGGGATCGTCGAGCGAGTAGCCAAGGCCGCGGATCGTGGTGATGACATCCGCGCCAAGCTTCTTGCGGATGCGGGTAACGAAGACCTCGATCGTGTTCGAATCGCGGTCGAAATCCTGATCGTAGATATGTTCGATCAGTTCGGTGCGGCTGACCACCTTGCCCTTGTGGTGCATCAGGTAGCTCAGCAGCTTGTATTCCTGCGCAGTCAGCTTGACCGGCTCGCCGTTCAGCGTGACGCGGCCCGAGCGCGTGTCGAGGCGCACGTCGCCCGCCGTCAGTTCGGCGCTGGTATTGCCCGACGCGCGCCGGATCAGCGCCCGCAGGCGCGCGATCAGCTCCTCGGTCTGGAACGGCTTGGCGAGATAATCGTCCGCGCCCGCATCCAGTCCTGCGACCTTGTCGCTCCAGCTGTCGCGAGCGGTCAGGACCAGAACCGGGAAGCCCCGCCCTTCCCTGCGCCACATGCCGAGCACGGTCAGGCCGTCGATTTCGGGCAGGCCGAGATCGAGGATCACCGCGTCGTAATCCTCGGTACTGCCGAGGAAATGTCCGTCCTCGCCATCGGTGGACAGGTCCACCGCATAGCCGTTCTGCTCCAATGTCGACTTGAGCTGCTGGCCGAGCGTGGGCTCGTCCTCGACGATCAGAATCCTCATTATATCTTGGTCCCCGGTTGCGCGGTTGCGGCGTGTGGGCCGCCTGTCGCCGTGATGTCGTTCATGTACATGAACACGTCAAGCAGCCGACAGTTTCGCACGGTTGCAGCGGAAAAGGATTTTCAGTCGCTGCGCCCGAGCACGCGCCCGGTCCGCGCATCGACATCGACGAACAGGACGCGCCCGTCGCGGATGAATTTCAGGCGATAGGCCATGGCGGTGGAATCGTAAGCAGGGCCGAGATATTCGGCGCCGCGCATGGTGGGCACGATCCGCGCTTCGATGTCGCGCAGCGAAACCAGATTGCCCGCCCGCATCTCCTTGCGCGCCTCACCCTGTTCGCTGCGCGCCTGCGCGGCCAGGGGAGCCGCGGCCGGTATCGACAACCCTAGGGCGAGACAGGAGGCGATCAGGCTTTTCATGACGCCTTCCTGCCTAGCGCGAGGGCATTGAACAAGGTGTGAATGTGCCGCTCTGCTGCGTTAAGGATCAACGCGTCAGTTCATATTTGACCGTCATCGTCACCTGCGTGCCGACCTGGCCGGGCCGGGTCGGGGTCGATATCCGGCTTCCGGTCACGACGATCGCCTGGGGCGCACGATCATACATCGGCTGCTGGAATCCCATCTGCTCCTCGACGGCAAGCAGGCGGACGCCGCTATAGCCGGCCATGCGGGCGTATTCCTCGGCCTGCGCCTGAGCCTTAGCGAAGGCGGCCTTGCGGGCCTGCGCCTTTTGCGGCTCGTCATTCACGATTTCCCAATTAGGCCCGCTGAGATTGTTGGCACCGGCGGCCACCAGCGCATCGAGCACCGGTCCGATCCGGTCGAGATTGCGCAGATCGACGGTCACCCGGTTGGTCGCTTCGTAGCCGATGAATTCGGGCGGAAGGTTCTGGCGGTGATTATATTGCGGATTCAGCGTGATCCCCGCCGTCTGCACGCGATCTTCGGGAATACCGAGCGAATCCATGCGCTTGAGCACCCGGTCCATTTCGACCGCGTTCTGCTGCATCGCCGCGACGGCGGTCTGCGCCCGCGTGGTGACGCCCGCGCTGATGGTCGCCTTGTCGGGATCGCCCAGGACCTGCTGCGATACCTGCAATTCCACCACCGGTCCGTTCGCGGCGATCGAGACTTCGGCGGCATTCGCCGGGACTGCGATCAAAGCGGGCGTCAGCGCGGCGGCGGCGAGCGAGAGGGCGAAACGTTGCATGGGCGATACTCCAATCGGTGTGTTGGTGTGGCGAATGCCTATAACGCGCTTACGCCCCGCTGAACCGATGGGTTCCGCGATCGAGGCGCTATAGGCTCCGAATTGTAAGCCTCGTGAGGCCCACACCGGCCTTGCCGATCACCGCGCCCGCGCCTACCTGCCGCGCTCCATGGCACAACCACCGATCCTCAGCTGGGAAGGTCTCGGCCTGCAACAGGGCGGCCGCTGGCTGTTTGGCGGGCCGGATCAGGACCCGATCGACCTGCATATCGGCGCGCGCGACCGCCTGGCCCTGATCGGGCGCAACGGGGCGGGCAAGACGACGCTGTTCCGGCTGATCGAGGACCGGATCGAAGCCGATCGCGGCCTGCGCAAGGTCAAGCCCGGCACGCGCATCGTGGTGCTGGAACAGGAACCCGATCTCTCGGGCCACGCAACCCTGATGGACTGGGCGCTCGCGGGCGAGAACCCGCCTGAGGAGCACGAGGTCGAGGCGATCGCAGGCCAACTCGGCATCGCCATGGCGACGCCCACCAAGGGCGCCAGCGGGGGCGAGAAGCGCCGTGCCGCCATCGCCCGCGCGCTGGCGCAGGACCCCGACCTGCTCCTGATGGACGAGCCGACCAACCATCTCGATCTCGCCGCGATCGACTGGCTGGAAGGCTGGCTCGACCGCTACAAGGGCGCCTTCGTCGTCATCAGCCACGACCGCACCTTCCTGAAACGCCTCACCCGCGCGACCCTGTGGCTCGACCGGGGAACGATGCGGCGCAAGGAGGTCGGCTTCGGCGGGTACGAGGCGTGGGAAGAACAGGTCTATGCCGAAGAGGCACGCGCGGCGGAAAAGCTCGACGCGAAGCTCAAGCTGGAAGCCCACTGGCTCGAACGCGGCGTCACCGCGCGGCGCAAGCGCAATCAGGGGCGGCTCGAGAAACTCCACCAGATGCGCGCCCAGCGCGCGTCCATGATTTCAGGCGGCGGCACTGCCAAGCTGAAGCTCGCGACGGAAGAGGATTTCAAAAGCAAGTCCGTCATCGTCGCGGATGCGATTGCCAAGACCTATGGCGATCGCACGGTCATCAAGCCGTTCAGCCTGCGCATCCAGCGGGGCGACCGGATCGGCATCGTCGGTTCCAACGGCGCAGGCAAGACCACGCTTCTGAAGATGCTGACGGGCGAACTCGCGCCCGATACCGGCTCCGTCGACATCTCGAACAAGCTGACCGGCGTGATGATCGACCAGCAGCGCGCTTTGCTCTCTCCCGACAAGACGGTGCGCCAGGTGCTGGCCGAAGGCGGCGACTGGATCGACGTTCAGGGCCACCGCAAGCACGTCCAGGCGCATCTCAAGGATTTCCTGTTCGATCCCAAGATCGTGGACACCAAGGTCGGCATCCTGTCGGGTGGCGAGCGCAGCCGCCTGCTGCTCGCGCGCGAATTCGCCAAGGCGTCGAACCTGCTCGTGCTGGACGAGCCGACCAACGATCTCGACCTGGAAACGCTTGACCTGTTGCAGGAAGTGATCGCCGATTACGAAGGCACCGTCCTGCTCGTCAGCCATGATCGCGATTTTCTCGACCGGACCGTGACGCTGACGCTCGGCCTCGACGGAAGCGGCAAGGTCGATATCGTGGCGGGGGGATACGAGGATTGGGAGCGCAAGCGCACCGAAAGCGCGGCCCCGTCGCGCAATCCTGCCTCCAAGGCGAGCGGCGCATCGCCCGCGCCCGCCCCGCCGCCGCCCAGATCGACCAAGCTCAGCTACAAGGATCAGCGCGATTACGAGCTGCTTCCCGCCCGGATCGAGGAGCTGGAAGCGGCCATCGCAAAGGGCGAGACGATCCTGGCCGATCCCCAGCTCTACACCACCGACCCGCAGAAATTCGCCACGATTTCCAAGGGGCTGGAAAATGCGCGGGCGGAAAAGGATGCGGCGGAAGAACGCTGGCTGGAACTGGCCGAACTGATCGAAGGGTGAACCCGGCACAGGAGAAGGCCGAGGATCTCGCGCGGCGCATCGCCGTATGCCGGGTCTGCGCCGCCCATTTGCCCCACGGGGTCAGGCCTGTGACCAGCTTTTCGCCGAGCGCGAAACTGCTCATCATCGGACAGGCGCCGGGATCGAAAGTGCATCTGAGCGGCACTCCTTGGGACGACAAGAGCGGCGACCGGTTGCGCGAATGGACCGGGCTGGATCGCGAGACCATGTACGATTCGGCGCGCGTGGCACTCGTTCCGATGGGCTTTTGCTATCCCGGAAAGGCGAGCGGCGGGGACAAGCCGCCCCGGCGCGAATGCGCGCCTTTGTGGCATGACGAGGTGCTCGCGATATTGCCCGAGGACCGTTTGACGCTGCTCGTCGGCAGCTATGCGCAATCGTATTATCTGCCCGCAACGCGCACTCTGTCGATGACCGAGCGCGTGCGCCGCTTCCGCGATTTCCTGCCCGAGGTCCTGCCCCTGCCGCACCCGGCATGGCGTTCCACCTTATGGATGCGGCAGAACCCCTGGTTCGAGACCGAAGTCCTGCCGGTCCTGCGGACGCGCATTGCGGCGATCCTAGCCTAGATAAGCCCTTCCGCTTCCATCGCCTGCTTCACCGCTGGACGCCCCTTGTTCCGCGCACGGAAGGTCGTGAGTGCGTCGGGCAATTCGATGCCGAACTTGTCGGCCCAAAGCAGCGTGACGAAAAGATAATTGTCAGCGACGGTCAGCCGGTCACCGACGAGAAAGTCGCCGCCGTCCATGAGCGTCTCGGTCAGACGATACGTCTCGGCCAGTCTGTCCTTCGCCTTTGCCTGGCGATCATCGGTGTCGCCACCGAACAAGGGGTGATAGCCGCCATGGATCTCGGTACCGATGAAGCCGATCCATTCGAGCATCTTGTAGCGATCGACACCGGACGGGGCCGCATCGCCGCGATCGGCGATATAGGTGAGGACGGCGGGGTTCTCGGTCAGCAGGCCGACATCGTCGGTTTCGATGGCGGGGACGTAGCCGCGCGGACTGATGGCGTAGAAATCATCCCCATTCTCGGTCTCATGCTTCGACAGATCGACCCTCACGGCCTCGTGCTCGATCCCCTCCTCTATCAAGGCGATATGGCTGGCGAGGCTACAGGCGCCGGGCGAAAAATAGAGTTTCATTAGAGTGTCCTTTCGATGGGGTATGCCTCTATGCAACGGGGCCGGGAGCTGATGGGTCCGACCGTCTACAGCCGGTAGAATCCCGCCACCCGGTCGAGCGCGATGCCGAGCACCAGCTTGCCCGAGCGGGCCGGCCAGCTGAGCGCCTTTTCCGCGCTCGGCAGGCTTTCGCAGGCGCAGACGACGCGCCACAAAACGTCGGAAAGCCCCCTTCCCGCCTCGCGCATGGCGCCATCGAAGCGCTCCTTGGCAGCGATCTGGCGCTCGCCTGGCGTCAGGTCCGCGCCGCCCGACCCGCCATCCACACGCACCGGGTCCCAGCGCATGGTGACCGAGGGTGCGAGCTGGGCGCGCTCGTAATCTAGGCGCAACCGTTCGCCCGCATCGAACTGGCGATCGTTGAGATGGCCGCGCGAATGCAGCCAGCCCAGGGGCGATTCGGCGAGATTGACCGTGACCGACCGCTTGCGCTTTGCGACGCCGGACCCGCGACGAGGCCCCTCTTCCGTCAATTCGCGTTCGACCAGTTCCCGCTTCATGCCCGTCTCTCCGATTCGTCTTGCGTTCGCGTCCGAGAGCACCCTTGCAAAATGGTGATGTCTGTAGGAAAGCGAAAACCGATCTGGTTATTTTTTGGGAACGGCACCCGTGATCAATCGCATTCGCGACATTCGCAAGCAGAAGGGCATGACTCTGGCGGACCTCGCCGAGGCCTGCGATCCCCCGACGACGCCGCAGACCGTCGGCCGCCTTGAAACCGGAATGCGCAATCTGTCGATCAAATGGATGGAACGCATCGGACAGGCGCTCGGGGTGGAGCCGGAATTGCTGGTCCGCTCCGAAAGCGCAGGCCATCCCCAATTGATCGCTACGCTCGCGGCCCAGGGGGCGGAAGCCCTTTCCTCGCCGCGCGATGCCATTCTGGCGACCGACCTTTCGGGCGACGGCGCTTTGGTGGTGATGAGTATCGACTATCCGCATGGCGAATACCGCCCGGGTGACCAGCTTTGGCTGCGCCAGCTCGCGCCCGACCAGGCAGGGCGTGCGATCAATCGCGACGTCCTCGTGCCGCGCCGCGCAGGGCGATTCGCGTTCGGGCGCCTGATCGATCGGCAGGGTGACATGGTGGGTGTGCTGCCGCCCGGACACGGTCAGAAGCAGGAAGTGGTGAAGGACCCGCCCTGGATCGCGGTCGCGGAAATGCTGGTCAGGAAGCTCTGAGCGTGCCGCGCGTCCTGTCGCTTTCCACGCTCTATCCGAACGACTCCAACCCGCGTTTCGGCACCTTCGTGGCCCGTTCGCTGGAAGCGTTGCAGCGCGAGACCGATTGGGAGATGACGGTGGTCAATCCGATCGGCCTGCCCCCGCTGTCCAAGCGCCTGCTTCCTGCACGGTATCGCGCCCTCGCCGAAGCGGCGCATGACGGATCGGAAAACGGTGTCTTCGTCCACCGGCCGCGCTTCCCGCTGATCCCCGCGATCGGCGGGCGTTTCAATCCCGGCGCGATCGCGCGTGCGGTTCTCCCTCTGGTGCGCGAACTGCATCGCAAAACGCCGTTCGACCTCGTGGACGCGCAATTCTTCTATCCCGACGGCCCCGCCGCCGCCCGCATCGCCAGGGCGCTCGACCTGCCGCTATCGATCAAGGCGCGCGGGGCGGATATCCATTACTGGGGCGGCAAATCCTACGCCCGCGACGCGATGATCGACGCCGGAAAACAGGCTGCGGGCCTGTTGTCGGTCTGCGAGGCGCTGGCGGCGGATATGGTGGCGCTCGGCCTGCCCCGCGAAAAAATCGCGATCCACTACACCGGGCTCGACCGGGACCGGTTCCGCCCCCTCAATCACACCCGGCTGCGGTCACGATTGGCCACGGAACTCAGTGTTCCGATCGACGACAGGAAGCCCCTGCTCGCCACGGTCGGGGCGCTGATCCCGCGCAAGGGACAGCGACTGGTCATAGAAGCATTGTCCGATCTGCCCGACGCGCGCCTGCTGCTTGTCGGCAAGGGTGAGGACGAGGCCGATCTTCGCGCGTTCGCGCAGGAACGGGGACTGGCGGATCGCGTCCATTTCCTCGGCTCGCTCGATCACGATCTCCTGCCGCTGGTCCTGTCCGCTGCCGATGCGATGGTGCTGCCATCGAGCAGCGAAGGGTTGGCCAATGCCTGGGTGGAAGCGCTGGCCTGCGGCACGCCGCTCGTCATCACCGATGCGGGCGGCGCACGCGAAGTGGTGGACGGTCCCGACGCCGGGATCATCGTCGCGCGGGACGCCGGGGCCATCGCTGACGGAATACGCCTGGTGCTGGCGCGCGCGACCTCCCCGCAGACTGTCGCGGCGAAGGCCGAACGCTTCGACTGGCGCGTCAACGGGCGGACGCTCGGCGCGTATTACGACCGCATCGTCCGCCCGTAACGCGAGAACGAATCGCGGATCAGCGGCCCTCGCGTGCGAGGCGGGACTGACGGTCCTCGTCGCTCTCGTCGGGCACGAAACTGTTCGACGTGACGCCCATCCACACGAGCAGAGGTGCCGCCATGTAGATCGAGCTGTAGGTGCCGACGAAGATACCGAGCGTGATTGCCGCGACGAGGCCGAACAGGCTTTCCGGCCCGAACAGCAGCAGCGGCACCAGCGCGACCAGCAGCGTCAGCGAGGTCATCACGGTACGGGCCAGCGTCTCGTTGACCGACAGGTCGAGCAGTTCGGGAAGCGGCATCCGGCGGTATTTCTTCAGATTTTCGCGGATGCGGTCGTAAACCACGATCGTATCGTTCAGCGAATACCCGATGATCGCCAGGATGGCGGCGATGATCTGAAGGCTGAATTCGAGCTGGAACAGCGCGAACATCCCCAGGGTCAGCGACACGTCGTGGAACAGCGCGAACAGGCCGCCGACGCCGAACTGCCACTCGAAGCGGATCCAGATATAGGCGGCGACCGCGAGCATCGCGGCGACCAGTGCCCAGATGGCATCGTCGCGAAATTCGCCCGAAACCTTGCCGCTGACCGAATCCACGCCATCGATACGAACATCGGGGTGGTCTTCCTCCAGCGCGCCGGTAATCCGGTCGGCCATCCGGTTGGCGTATTCGGGATCGCCGTCCGCTTCGGCGGGAAGCGCGACGCGGATCGACACCTGATTGGGCGCGCCGAAGCGCTGAATCACGGGGTTTTCCACCCCTTCCAGCCCACCGACCGTGGTGCGGATTTCGCCCACCGGTGCCTGCGCCTCACCCACGAAGGTCGCGCGGATTTCCTGGCCGCCGGCGAAATCGACGCCGTAATTGAGGCCGTTCACGGCGACCATGATCCAGCTCGCCGCAATCAGCACGATGCTGACCGCGAAGAACGGAACGCGCCATTTCAGGAAGTGGATATTCGTATCGTCGGGGACGAGTTTCAGGAGCTTCATGGGTCTCGCCTCCTCACAGGTTCAATTCGTTCGGCCGCGCCTTGCGCAGCCATCCGGCGACCCACATGCGGGTCAGGGTCACGGCGGTGAAGACGCTGGTGAACAGGCCGATCACGAGCACCACCGCGAAACCGCGGATCGGGCCCGAGCCGAACAGGAACAGCAGCACCCCGGCGATGAAATTGGTGACGTTCGCGTCGTAGATCGCGCGGCTCGCTTCCTTGTAGCCGGTCTCGACCGCGGCGACCACGCGCCGCCCGCGCTTTCGCTCCTCGCGGATGCGTTCGTTGATCAGCACGTTGGCATCGACCGCCGCACCGATCGTCAGCACGAAACCGGCGATACCGGGCAATGTCAGCGTGGTGTTGAGCACGGCCATGATACCCAGGATCATCAGCACGTTGATGACCAGAGCTGCCGTCGCGTAGAGACCGAACCGGCCATAGGTCGCGATCATCAGCACGATCACCGCGACCGAACCGATCGTCATCGCGAGCAGGCCCGACCGGATCGAATCGGCGCCGAGATCGGGACCGACCGTGCGCTCCTCGATCACCGCCAGATCGACCGGCAGCGCGCCCGACCGCAGCGAGATCGCGAGATTGTTGGCGGTTTCGGTCGTGAACCCGCCGGAGATCGAGGCGCTGCCGCCCAGAATCGGTTCGTTGATATTGGGCGCGGACAGGACCTTGCCGTCGAGGATGATGGCGAAGGGCTTGTTGACGTTCTCGCGCGTCAGATTGGCGAAGCGCGCCCCGCCCTGCTGGTCGAATGTGATCGAGACGACCGGCTCGTTGGTCTGCGGATCGAAGGTCTGCTGCGCGCCGACGAGATTGTCGCCGCGAATGCCGCCCAAACGCCGCACCGCGAGCGAGGTGCCTGCCTGCGCGGTGGTCTCGGCATAGGGTACGATCTCGCTGCCCGGAGGCGCGACACCGGCGGCCACGTCGCTCGGCAAGGCGGTCTGGTCGACCAGCTTGAATTCGAGCCGCGCGGTCTGGCCGAGCAGTTCCTTCAGCGCGTCGGGGTCCTGCAGGCCGGGCACCTGCACGACGATGCGGGTATCGCCCTGGCGGATGATGGTCGGCTCGCGCGTGCCGAGCGAATCGATGCGCTTGCGCACCACTTCCGTGGCGCTGTCCATCGCATCGGTGACGGCCTGTTCGAGGCCCTGTTCGGTCGGCGTCAGGACGAAGCGCGTCTCGTCCACCATCGACAGGTCCCATTCGCGGACCATGCCGTTGCCATTGACCAACGGAAGGATGAGTTCACGCGCACGATCGACCTCGCCCATGTCCTCGACCATGAAGGTCAGACGGCCATCGGCAGTCGAGACGTCGCCGATGCGGATGCGCGGTTCGGCCTGGCGCAAGGCGGTGCGGACCGCCTCTTCCAGGTTCTCGAGCCGCTGCGCGGCGACCTGGGACGGCTCGGCTTCGAGCAGGATGTGGCTGCCGCCTGCAAGGTCGAGCCCGAGATTGACAGTCGGGTCCGGCAGGGCCTCGGGCCATTTCGCACTGGTCATCGAGACCAGCGACGGCAAAGCGGCGAGGATGGCGACGGCCGTGATCAGCCACAGCCAGGTCTTCTTCCAGGTCGGAAAATCGAGCATCGTCGTGTGCGCCGGCTCAGTCGTTCGCGGGCGCAGCGGCGGTGGGCGAAATCACATCGCCGATCGTGCTCTTCACCGCGCGGACCTTCACGCCCTTGCTGATCTCCAGCTCGGCATAGTGTTCGTCGACCTTGGTGACCTTGCCGACCAGTCCCCCTGCGGTGACAACCTCGTCCCCGCGCTTCAGGCCAGCGACCTTCTGCTGATGCGCCTTCTGCTGCTTCATCTGCGGGCGGATGATCAGGAACCAGAAGATCAGGATCATGCCGACGATCGGCAACCAGCTGATCCAGGCGGGCGGCGGCGCGGCGCCGGTGGCTGCGCCTAACATGTAAAGCATCGATGAACTGCCTGTTGTGAAACGATCCGTAGGCCCGCATCTGGGTTGGCACGTGCCGAAATCAAGTCGGCTCGCCGCGCCCGCCCCGCGGGAATGCAGCGGCGCCTAGCAGTATCGCGCGGCCTTGGAAAGACGGCCTTGGAAGGATGGGGGGCCGCTCCGATGCCTGCCAGCCTGATCCCGCCTGACGCGCACCGTGATCAAAGCGGAGCGGATCGGCGCTTGCCATCGCGAAGGCCCCCTCCTATAGGGCCGCCCTCCACTGGTCTCGGGACGTAGCGCAGCCTGGTAGCGCATCACACTGGGGGTGTGGGGGTCGCAGGTTCGAATCCTGTCGTCCCGACCAGTGGAAATTCCCCTTCCTGGCAAGAACCCCGCCCTTTTCGGGACGCGGCGAGGATCTACCTCGTTTCGGCGCGGCAGGCTTCGCGCAGGCGGTCCGCCATATCCTCCAGGCCGATGAAGACCTGCGCTGCATCGGTGTGGCCGCTGTCCAAGACGCTCGCGACCGACAATTGCATCTGCGTGACGCGGTCGATGTTCTGGAGGCTTTCGACGTGTTTGCGGATGACCGCATCGTCGCAGGCGAGTTCATAGGCCAGATCGTTGAGCAGGCGCGAGGCGATACGCAATTCCTCGGCCAAAGCCGCATGAAGCGGGGTCGCGGCGGTATCGGCTGCGACCGGGGCGATCGCGTTCGCCTCGTCCGGCACCGGGATCGGATCGTGCATCATTTCCCGCACGCCCGCATCACTTCGATCGCGAGTTGGCTCGCGGAGACCGCCTGTACCGCCTCGCCGCGTTTCAACCGATACCCGTCATCGGTCGCATTGAAGGCATGGGAGCGCGCCTCGCCAAGCACGCTTGCCGCGCGTTCGCCGTCCTCGCCCCCGGTCCCGAACACCACGCCGACCGCTTCCTCGCCCGCGGCCTTGGCGGCGGAGGCGAACAGGAGCGAGGCGGACGGACGGACGCCGCCGACCGGATCGCGTTCCATCAGGCGGCAATGCCCGCCCGGCCAGGTGTCGAGGACGACGTGCTTGTCCGCTCCGGGCGAGAAATAGATCTTGCCCTGCGCCAGCGTGGTGCCGTCGCTCGCGATCTCCAGCGCGGGCTTAACCTTGCCCGACAGCTCGCCGAGAAGCGCGTAGATCGCTCCCATGTCCATGTTCTGCAAAGCAACCAGAGTGGGCGGGCAATTGTCCGGCAGGCGCGTGAGAAAGCCCTTGAGCGCGTCAAGGCCCGAAGAATCGCAACCGATCAGGAGCGGGCGGCCGTTCCAGTCGATCGGCGGCACCGGCCCATCGTCCTTCGCGGCGGCGGCCTTGGTCAGTTCGGCTTCGCGCTCGGTCTTGATGCACTTGGCGACGTCTTCGATCACCTTCTTCATCATGTCCGGCGGGCCAACCGGTTTGGGGAAGCATCCGATCGCGCCCAGACGCTTCGCTTCCGCGGTGTCGCCCGTCCCTTCGGTCGTGCGGGTCGAGAACATGATGACCGGGAGGGGCCTTGTCGTCATGATCTCTTCGAGAAAGGCGATGCCCGACATGCCCGGCATCTCAACGTCCAGGGTCAGCACGTCGGGATGGAGCTGCGCGATCTTCTCGCGCGCTTCGTCGGCACCATCGGCCTCGCCCACCACGGTGATGTTGCGGATTTCCTCGAGAGCAGAGGTGATCAGGGTTCGCATCATGCGCGAATCGTCGACAACGAGGACTCTGGTCTCGGACATCGTTCGGTCTTTCAGTCAGTATGGGACGGGGACGGCTACGCGGGGCTTCAGGCCGCTTCCGCGGGCGAAGGGTTCGAAAAGGCGAGGCGGTCGAGCGCGAGGATCGAGATCACCCGGTCCTCCACCGTCGCGAGCGCCTCGAGGAAGTTGGGCGCCTGCGGATCGTGGGTGTTCGGCGGCGGTTGCAGATCGTCCTGCGAGACGGTGACGATGTCGTTCACCGCATCGGCGATGATGCCCTGCAACTGGTCGTTGATCGAGGTGACGATGATGACGTGGCGTTCGTCCGTATCGGTCAGACCCCAGCCCAGCTTGGCCTTGAGGTCGACGACCGGAAGGACCACGCCGCGCAGATTGACGACGCCGCGAACGTGCTGTTCGACATTCGGCAGAGGGGTGGTGAGCGACCAGGCGCGGATTTCGCGGATCGCCATGATGTCCATGCCAAGAGTCTGGCCGTTGATCTGGAAGGTGATGAGCTGTCGGTTCATGTCGGTATCTTCGCCTTTCTGGATCAGTGGAGAACGCGGCGGATCGCCACGGCGAGCTTTTCGGGATGGAAGGGCTTGACGATCCAGCCGGTGGCCCCGGCAGCGCGCGCGCGCTGCTTCTTTTCATCCGAGCTTTCGGTGGTCAGAACCAGGATCGGCATCTCGGTGCAGCCCTTGCCGCGCACGGTTTCGATCAGCCCGAAGCCATCGAGGCGCGGCATGTTGATATCGGTGATCAGCAGGTCGGGCTGGTTTCCTTCCAGCTTCTCCAGCGCATGGACACCGTCTTCCGCCTCGACGATGTCGTAGCCGAGATCGGTGAGAGCAGCGCGCAGCAGCATCCGCATGCTGGGAGAATCATCGACAGTGAGTATCGTCTTGGTCACGGAGTGGATCCTCGTGTTTGAAATTCGGGTCAGAAGAATTCGACGTCGCCTTCGCTGGCGGGGGTGGGTTTTGCCACGGGGGTATTAACAACCGTTGGTGGCCCAGCGCCGGTGACGGTGCGGCAGCGGGCCATGCCGAGGCCTGCGCGAAACTCCACGCGCCGCGCGCTGAAGCCGCCGACATCCTCGCCCACCAGCGGGATCTTCTCGTCGCGCAGGAAGGTACGCGCGAAATCGATATTGGACTTGCCGATATCCTTGAACGCGCTGTGCATCCTGGCCCCGCCGAAGATGCGCGCCTTGAGGCGATGGCGCATCGCGCCGCGCTTGAGCATCTCGTTGATGAGCACTTCCATCGCGTGGATGCCGTAGCGCTGGAGATTGCCGGGGTTGTGATCCGATCCGGCGGCGAGGAGATAGTGGTTCAGGCCCCCGACGCGTTCGACGGGATCGTAGAAGCAGCAGGCCACGCAGCTGCCGAGAATGGTGGTCAGCACCACGTCGGCATCGCCACTGACCCGCGCCTCTCCCTGCGCGACGGTGATCTTGCGGAAATCGTCCCGGCGAGAAAGCGTGCTCATGCCCGGCACCATTCGAGAGCGCGCGCACCGATTCGGCGCAGGGGCAATTGTTCGGTCACCGCGCCGCATGCGAAGGCTTCGGCGGGCATTCCGTAGACGATGCTGCTGGCCTGATCCTGACCCAGCGTCATCGCACCGGCGTTGCGCATGGCAAGCAGGCCCTTCGCGCCATCATTGCCCATGCCCGTCAGGATCATGCCGAGCGCATTGGCGCCGGCGAAGCGTGCCAGCGAATGGAACAGGCGATCGACCGAGGGGCGATGGCCGTTCATCTTGTCTCCTTCGATCAACCGGCAATGCAACCTCGACGGATCGCCCGCGATTTCGAGATGCTGGAGGCCGCCGGGTGCAAGATACACCTTGCCGGGCGCCAGCACCGCGCCCGGACGCGCTTCTTCCACGCTCGGCGGGCAAAGGCGATCAAGCCGGTCCGCGAAGCTCTTGGTGAAGCTTTCCGGCATATGCTGGACGATGACGGTGGGCGGGCAATCGACGGGGAAATTGCGGAGCAATTCGATCAGCGTTTCGACGCCGCCGGTAGAAGCGCCGATTCCGATCACGCTGCGATCGCGGGCGCGATAGGTCGTCGCGGCCTTGGCCTGCGCCGGGCTCTGTACTCTCGCTGCTCGGTTCCCGAATCCGGGCGAGGTGCGAGCCTTCGCGGCGGTGAAGACCAGATCGACGAGCGAGGACTTGCCTGCTTCGCCCCGCAGGGAGAGATCGCGCTTGTCGAAGCAACCGATGGCACCGATTTCGAGCGCGGTGAGGCTGGCCTCGGCGCCCTCGCTGGTCAGGGAAGATACCATGACCACCGGCGTCGGGCGCAGGGTCATGATCCGTTCGAGGAATTCGAGCCCGGACATCCCGTCCATTTCGATATCGAGAGTCACGACATCCGGGTCGAGCGCCTTGATCATCTGGCGCGCTTCCTGCGCGCTGGAGGCGATACCGACGACCGAAATCGCGTCCGAACCCTCCAGCTCGCGGCTGACGAGCTGCTGCATCGTCCGGGAATCGTCGACCACGAGAGCGCGAACAGTCATTAGGCGACCTTCCGGTAAGATGTGCGTCCGACGATTTCGAACCGCGGAGCGACGCTGGGATCGAGCCGCTCCGAATGGCCGATGCACAGCAGACCACCCAAAGCGAGACGATCGGCCAGACGCGCCTGCAATTTCGCCTTGGTGGGACCGTCAAAATAGATCATCACGTTGCGGCAGAAGATCGCATCGAACATCGTTCGGATCGGCCAGTCACCGAGGAGATTGAGCGAATTGAACGTGATCGCATCGCGCAGCATGGAATCGACCTGGAACTGGTCGCCCGGCTTCTTCTTCAGCCACGTCTTCGCCAGCGGCGCGGGCACCGGCTCCACCGTCTGCGCACAATAGATGCCCTCCCTCGCCCCGGCCAGCGCGCTGGCGGAGATATCGGTGGCGAGCATACGGAAATCCTGGGCCAGGAGCTTGCCCGTCTTCGTCCGGTCGCTGCCGAACATGGCCATCAGCCAGCTATAGGGCTCCTCCCCGCTCGAACAGGCCGCCGACCACAGGCGAACGCGCCCTCGCCCTTCCAGCCGCGCTTTCAGATCGGGCCAGGCGAGCGTGTTGAAATCCTCGAAGTGATGCCCCTCGCGAAAGAAGAAGGTGTGATTGGTCGTCAGCGCATCGATCATCCGATTGCGCTCGACGGGATCGTTCTCGATCCTTTGCAGGTATTCTGCCACGCTGCCGAGCCCGCACGCGCGCACACGCGGGGCGAGGCGACCATAGACGAGCTGCATTTTCGAGTCGGGCAGCAGGATGCCGACCTCGCGATAGGCGAGGTCCGCTACCGCGCGGTGATCCGCCGCGTCGAAGGCGAATTCCCGTCCACGCTGGGTTGGCTCGGCTGGCTGGGCCATCGCGCTCATGCCGCGCTCGCAAGGCTGGGCGTGCCGCGCATGTCGCGATGCGAT
Organism: Qipengyuania pelagi; assembly: GCF_009827295.1. Classification (NCBI taxonomy): domain Bacteria; kingdom Pseudomonadati; phylum Pseudomonadota; class Alphaproteobacteria; order Sphingomonadales; family Erythrobacteraceae; genus Qipengyuania; species Qipengyuania pelagi. The sequence continues at coordinate 1,403,366 of NZ_WTYD01000001.1, forward strand.
GCGACCAGTTCATGCGCATCGACGATGAGGGCGACCTTCCCGTTGCCGAGGATCGTGGCCCCCGCCACGCCGTCGATCGGCTGGAAATTGGCTTCCAGACTCTTGACCACGACCTGGCGCTGATCGTTGATCGCATCGACCATCAGGGCGACCTGGCCCTTGTCGCTGTCGACCACGACGAGGACGCAATCGGACGGATTGCGCGGTTTGTCATCGACCTTCAGCGCGTGGGCGACCGACACGATCGGCACATAGCTTCCGCGCACGTTGAGCAGATGGTCGGAGCGACCATAGGCTTCGATCGTATCCGCAGTAGGACGTACGTTCTCGACGACATGCGAGAGCGGTATCACCATCGTCTGGTCGCCGACCGTCACGACCATACCGTCCAAGACGGCCAGCGTGAGCGGGAGGCTGAGCGAGAACGTCGAGCCCTTACCCGGTTCGGAAGAGATCGCGATCCGGCCGCCGAGCGCCTGAATGTTCTTGCGCACGACGTCCATGCCCACGCCGCGACCCGAAATGCTCGAGACGACTTCGGCGGTGGAGAATCCGGGGGCGAAGATGAGCTGATCGATTTCCTCGTCGCTCAGCACGGCATCGCTATGTACGATCCCGCGTTCGATGGCGCGTTCGCGAACCTTGGCGCGATTGATCCCGCGACCGTCGTCGCTCACCGCGATGACGATACGACCGGACTGGTGCGTTGCGGAGAGGCGGATCAGCCCTTCTGCGCTCTTGCCCGCTTCGATCCGGCCCTCGGTGCTTTCCAGCCCGTGATCGACAGCATTGCGGATAAGATGCGTCAGCGGTTCGCCGATGCGCTCGATGACGGTCTTGTCGACTTCCGTCATCTCGCCTTCGAATTCGATGCGGACCTTCTTCTTCGTTTCCGCCTCGAGATCGCGGATGAGGCGCGGAATGCGGCTGTAGACCGTCTTCATCGGCTGCGCGCGGATCGCCATCGTCGATTCCTGCAAGTCGCGCGTCAGCAGTTCGAGATCGGCCAGTTCGTCGGCATGGGCGGCGTTACGATCCAGCAGTCGCTGGGACAGCATGGCCTGTGTGATGACCAGCTCGCCGACGAGGTTCACCAGACGGTCGAGCCGATCGAGATCGACGCGGATGGTCTGCGAAACCGGAGCCGCAGCCGGTTTTTCCACGGCGCGGGGCGGAGCCGGAGGAGCGGGCGCAGCGACAGGTTCGGATGCTTTTGCGGCCGCGGGTGCCTGTTCCGTTTCAGGCGAAGGGACAGGGGCGGGAACGGGTTCTGGAACCACCACGGGCTCGACCGGCGCATCGGGCAGCGGTTCGGCCTGGACAGTCGGGCTTTCGAGGACTGGCTGCTCCGGCGCGGAAGGCTGCGCAAGCGGTGTGAGCGTGTAGCAATCGGGCTCGAAAAATTCGAACACCGAACGAATCTCGTCTTCCGCGAGGGCCGAGGGAAGCACCATCGTCCAGCGCAGATAACCGAGCGAGGCATCAAGCGCTTCGAGCTGAGGGAGGCTATCGGTGTGACAGCATCGGTTCACGGCGCCCAGACCATGCAATTCGCGCAATACGAGCAGGGGTTCGCCGCCATTGGCGAAGGCCCGCGCGCCGGGCGCATATTCGAGCAGCCAGCCGCCAGCCTCCGCTACCCCACTATCGGGGGCGCTCACTTCAGGCTCGCTCTCGACGGTGGTTTCGGTGCTGGCTGCGACGGAAAGATCGTCCGTTTCGCTCTGCGACGCGCCGAAATCGGGCAGGTCTAGCATAGCCATCAGGTCGTCGAAATCGTCGCCGCCAGCCGATGCGCCGGTTTCCGGGGCAGTCGGTTCGGACGGTGTCTCGGCCTGAGCCGGTTCGGGCACTGCGGGCTCCGGCGTTCCCTCGCACCGCGCGATCAATTGGCCGATCATGGCCGCATCGTCAGGCGCGTCGCTATGGCTTCTGGCACTCGCTACGTGGTCCGACAGAATATCGAAGGCCCGGACGAGCAGCGACAGCAGATCGTCATCGAGAGCGATCTTGCCCGAGCGCACCAGATCGAGCAGCGATTCGAATTCGTGCGCGTATTTCTGAAGGCGCTCCAATCCGAAGGCGCCCGCGCCTCCCTTGATCGAGTGTACGTGACGGAAGATCGTGTTGATCGTCTCGGGATCCTGCTCGTCGCCGTTCAATTCGGCGAAACAGGATTCCAACCCGGCCAGCCCTTCCTCGCATTCCTGGAAGAAGATCGCCTCGATTTCATTCATGTCCATTTTTCAAATCCCTCGATCAATGGACGACGAGATCGTCGAGACCGGCAAGGTCGGCCATGTCCGCCAGCCGATTGCTGCACGGGTCGACGCTGAACGACAGCCCCGCAGCAATTGCGGACGCTCGGGCTGCGAGCAGGACCTGGAGACCGGCCAGGCCGATGCGCTCCACCTGCCCGCCATCAATGGCGACCGGTTCCTTCGCGTTGATCCGTTCGATGACGGCTTGCGCCAGTCGTTCGGCTTCTCCGACGGTGATGTTCGATGGCAATTCAAGCGACATCGCTTCTTTCCTGGGCTTGAGTGCAGCGTGAGCGGGTAACCGAAAGGATCAGAATTCCGACCAATCGTCCTCGGCGAGCATCGCGCCGCCACCGCCACCGCCAGCAGCCACGCGCTTGGGCGCAACCGACGCTTCCTGCCGGGGCGCGGGTTCGGCTCGCGTGGCGCTTGCCGCGCGCGCCTGGAGGCGGTGCACCGGGTTGGCCGGCACACTGCTGCCCTTGCCGTCGCGCACACGGAACTGCGCGATCTTCTGGTTGAGCGTTTCGGCTTCCTCGGCCAGGCTGCGTGCCGCCGCGGTCGCTTCTTCCACCATCGCCGCGTTCTGCTGAGTCACCCCATCCATCTCGCTGACAGCGGTGTTGACTTGCTGGAGCCCGGTCGACTGCTGCTTGGCGGAGGCCGCGATGGTCCCGACCAGATCGGAAATCTCGGCGATGCGGCCGATGATCCGTTCGAGCGCCTGGCCCGTTTCGCTGACCAGAGCGACCCCATGTTCGACCTGATCGGTCGAAGCGGTGATCTTTTCCTTCACGTCCTTGGCCGCTTCCGCCGAACGCTGGGCCAGGGCCCGGACTTCCGACGCGACGACGGCGAACCCCTTGCCGGCATCGCCGGCGCGAGCCGCTTCAACGCCTGCGTTGAGAGCAAGGAGATTGGTCTGGAACGCGATCCCGTCGATCACGCTGATGATTTCGCTGATTTCGTTCGAGGCGCGCTCGATACCGTTCATCGATTCCACCGCACGGCGCACGACTTCGCCCGAGCGTTCGGCATCGCCGCGCGTTTCGCTGACGATGCTGTCGGCGCGGCTCGCGCCTTCTGCGGTTTCCCGGACGGTGCCGGTGATCTCATCCATGGCGGCGGCGGTTTGTTCGAGGCTGGCCGCCTGCTGTTCGGTCCGCTGCGACAGGTCATCCGATGCCTGACGGATGTCGCTGGCGCCGTTGCCGATCCCGTTGGCGGCTTCCATCACGCTCGCCATGACCTCGCTGAGCGAATCGATCGCGCCGTTGAAGTCCGAACGCAATTGCTCGTAATCGCGCGGGAAGGGCTCTTCGATGCGGCACGTAAGATCGCTCTTCGCCAGGCGCGAAAGCCCATCGCCTAGCGCACCGACGATCTGCTGCTGTGCTTCGGCTGCATCGCGCACCTGTTCGCCATGCTGGCGGAAGGTGTCCATCGCCTTAGTCATGCGGCCGACACAGTCGGTATATTGCGTACGCTCGATCGGGCTGGAAAGATCGCCGGCGGCAAGGCCTTCCATCCTCACGACGGTGTCGACGTAGGGATCGCAAACGATCTTCTTGAAGGCGAAGCCGAGGGCAATGGTCATCACGACCGCAATGGTCTCCGCAGTCAGGACGGCAGCGGATACCGTTTCGTTTGACAGGATCGTCAACAGGAACGGGATCGCCGAAAGCAAGGCGAAGACCGCAATCATGACGTCGAATTTCCGCCGGATAGGCGCTTGCTCGCGAAACCAGGTAACCATATTCGAGCATCCTAAATCGATCGGCAGGGCCGAAAGGTGAGGGGTGAATGCCGGACGATTACGCATTATGCGCTAAATTAAAGTTAACGACCCGGATGCTGACAAAAACCGCCGGAATTCAAGTCGCCTCACCCCCTCGCTCACGCACAGTCAAACGCAGTCAGGATTTGCGCGAAGGCGCGTTGGCGCATCTGCTGGCGCAATCATTCGAAGGGAATTGCGCAGCGTCGGGCGGAATAGTTGAACCATCTCTTCCCACGATTACCAAGCATTAACCAAAAAATGCGTAATCCTCGCTCCATGTCGCGAGCGACCGGAACCAGATTTGCTTCGAACTGGCTTGGCCCGGTTCTGTTTGCCGGCCTGTATGGCGGCATGGCCGCTCTGTCTTTGGCGACGACCCAGACGGAGATGGGCATCGCGATCATCTGGCCGTCCAGCGGCGTCCTGGTGGCCGGGCTTCTGCTGATAGGAACGGCATCGCGAGCGATGTTGCTGGGCATGATCGTGCCGGTCAGCGTGCTCGTCAATCTGGCGTTCGGCGCGTCGCTCGGCCTGGCTCTGGGACTGACGCTCGCCAACGTCCTCGAAGGATTCCTCGCGGCCAGAATCGCCTGTGGGGCTAACGGTAAATGCGGACAATTCGACAATCCGCAGTGGGTGTTGCGATTTGCCTTCGCCGCGATCTGCGCATCCGCCGCGAGCGCGATCACGGCATCGATCGCGGCGGGCTCGCTTGGCGATCCGTCCTTCCTCTATTCCTGGTTTGCGACCGTCCTGCTCGGAATGCTGATTGTTGCGCCTGTCATCGTGAGCGGCGTCCGATCGTTCTCGCGCAAAGACCGGGCGAAGATCGACGTAACAAAAGCCTGGGCCGCAGGCGTTTTCGCACTCCTCTCCATCACCGCAACCTTCGCGCAGACACACTACCCGCTCCTGTTCCTCCCCGTCGTCGCGACCGTCCTGCTGACCTTCGTTCTCGGTGTAACCGGCGCCCTGATAATGACCTGCGCGATCACCGTCGCGGCGACAATGTCGGTCATTTACGGGTCGAGCCCGATCGCCTTCATTCCGGGACGGCTCGAGCAGATCTATTTCACGCAATTCTATCTCGCCATGATCTTCGTCTCGGCTCTGCCCCTGGCGGCGCTGCTGGCCCGATCCCGCTCCCAGATGGCGGAAATCGCGCGGCGGAAGGCGCAACATGACGCCGCGCAGGCCTTCGCCCATGTGGGCCACTGGCGATATTGCCTGAAGACCAATACCAGCGAATGGTCCGACGGGATGTTCGCGATCTACGGCCTCGACCCCAGGGTCGATCCGGCGCGCAATCTCGAACATGGCTCGATCATCGAGGAGGATTCGGAGGCCGTGCGCGCGGTCCTGGAAAGGGCCGTGATCGACCGGCAGCCATTTATTCTCGAAGCGAGGATCAGGACGCAATCGGGCGAAATCCGGCACATCGAATCGCTCGGTGACGTGGAGATCGAGGACGGCAATGTCGTCGCGATCTTCGGCGTCCTGAAGGATGTCACCGCACATGTCGCGGCCCTGCAACAGATCGAAGCCGAGAAAGAGCGCGCCGAGGCGCTGGCGGACAAGTCGCTTCGCCTGTCGGAAACCGACCAGCTCACGGGGATCGCCAATCGGCGCAAGCTGCTCGAAACCCTCGACCGGGAGATTGCCCGGACTCAACGCGAGGGAACGGATTTGTCGATCGTCATGATCGATGTCGATCACTTCAAGTCGATCAACGACCGCTATGGTCACGGGGTTGGTGACGAAGTGCTGAAACATATCGCGAATTTGGGATCGACGGCGCTGCGGAGAGGCGATCTGTTCGGTCGGCTCGGCGGCGAGGAGTTTCTCGCCATCCTCCCCTCCGCATCGCCCCGGGCCGCGATGCGGATCGGCGAGCGGCTGCGCCGCAAATGCGAGGATCTCGACTGGGGAAAAATCGCGAATGTCGAGGGAGTTACAATCAGTCTGGGAGTCGCGCGGTATCAGTTCGGCCATGACGAGACGAGCCTGCTCCATGCGGCCGATACGGCGCTCTATTTCTCCAAGGGCGCGGGGCGTAATCGCCTGACAGTCGCGGATCAGACGTCTCCCCTGTCGGAGGGTTCACCCGTCGGGGTCACGCCCCGCTGACAGGCGATCCAAAGACCGATTTCGCGATGTAGTCCGATATCTAGTTACGCAGATCCCACCCAGAATTCGCTTTCCTACATGAACCTATATGGTTACCTTAATCGCTTTCTCGAACCGGAGTAAGCGTATGCCACTCGTCGAATCGCTCGTCGGCCCCCTCGCCTCGCTGCTGGACAAGCTGATCCCCGACAAGGAGGCCCGCGCGAAGGCCAAGCTCGAATTGCTCGCGCTGGAAGGGACGCAGGAGCTGCGCGTGATCGAAACACGCCTCTCCGCTATCCTCGCCGAAGCGCAATCCGGCGATCCGTGGACCAGCCGCGCGCGTCCCGCCTTCCTCTACGTGATCTACGCCCTGATTCTGTGGGCGCTGCCGATGGGGCTGATCGCCGCGATCTCGCCCGGCGCGGCCCAGAATATCGCTTCGGGCATGAACGCCTATCTCGGCGGCCTGCCCGAGCCGCTCTACGCCCTCTTCGGCACCGGCTATCTCGGCTACACGGCGGCGCGCCAGTGGGGCAAGGTCAAGGGCGTCGATCGGTGAGACCGCGCTTCCCCAAACCCCGCTTCCCCAAACGGCGGCGGGACGGTAGCTTCAGGCGATGACCTCCACCATATTCGCCCTCAACGGCCCGAACCTCAATCTTCTCGGCACGCGCGAGCCGGAGATCTACGGATCGGACACGCTCGATGATATTAGCGCGATGGTTGCGGCGCGGGCGAGCGAATTGGGCCTCGAAGTGGATTTTCGTCAGACCAACCACGAAGGAACGCTCGTCGACTGGCTGCACGAGGCCCACGCGACGGATGCGAAGGCGATCCTGCTGAACGCGGCGGCCTATACCCATACCTCCATCGCCCTGTTCGACGCAATCAAGGCGATCCGTGTGCCGGTGATCGAAGTCCACCTTTCCGACCCAGAGACCCGCGAGCCCTTCCGCCACCACTCCTTCGTCGAACCCGGCGCGGTGGCCGTGGTCAAGGGATTGGGCGCGAAGGGCTATCTGGTCGCGCTGGAGCGGGCCGCCGCACTGTAGGACCCACAGCGGTCTGCCCCTCCCCCTTGCCTTGCGGCGATCCGGGTAGCATAGGCGCCCGATCCATAGATTAAGGGTTCCCATGGCCGAACGCAAAGGCACCGCCGGTTCCAAATCCGGCATGAACGTCGATATCGACATCGTCCGCGAGCTTGCGGAATTGCTCGCCGATACCGGGCTTACCGAAATCGAGGTGGAGGATGGTGATCGCAAGGTGCGCGTCGCGCGCGGCGGTTTCGCGTCCGCCGCCCCCGCGATGGCCGCGCCGGTGGCCGCTCCCGCTGCGCCTGCCGCGCAGCCCGCCGCCCCCGCTCCAGCACCGGCGAGCGAGACGTCCGCCCCCGACATGGCGGGCGCGCTCAAATCGCCGATGGTCGGCACCGCTTATCTCGCGCCCGAGCCCGGCGCGCCCGACTTCGTCAAGGTCGGCGACAGCGTGAAGGAAGGCGACACGCTCGTGATCGTCGAGGCGATGAAGGTGATGAACCCGATCGCCGCCGACAAGTCCGGCACGGTCAAGGCGATCCTGATCGAGAACGCCCAGCCGGTCGAGTTCGACCAGCCGCTCGTCATCATCGGGTAAGGCGCGGGCGTGACTATCAATCGCATCCTGATCGCCAATCGCGGCGAAATCGCGCTGCGCATCCATCGCGCCGCGCATGAAATGGGTATCGAGACGGTGGCGGTCCATTCCACCGCCGATGCCGATGCCATGCATGTGCGCCTGGCCGATCACGCCGTCTGCATCGGCCCGCCGAGCGCGACCGACAGCTATCTCAATATCGCCAACATCATCTCGGCGGCCGAGATCAGCCAGGCGGACGCGATCCATCCCGGCTACGGCTTCCTCTCCGAAAACGCCAAATTCGCCGAGATCGTCGAAGCGCACGAGATCAAGTGGATCGGCCCCAAGCCCGAACATATCCGCACCATGGGCGACAAGGTCGAGGCGAAGCGCACCGCGGGCGCCCTTGGCCTGCCGCTGGTCCCCGGTTCGGACGGCGCGGTGTCCGATTATGACGAGGCGAAAAAGATCGCCGCCGAAATTGGCTACCCCGTCATCATCAAGGCGGCGAGCGGCGGCGGTGGGCGCGGGATGAAGGTCTGCGCCGAGGAAGACCAGCTCGAAACCCTGATGAAGCAGGCGGGCAGCGAGGCGAAGGCCGCGTTCGGCGATGCCACCGTCTATATCGAGAAATATCTCGGCAATCCGCGCCACATCGAATTCCAGGTCTTCGGCGACGGCAATGGCGCGGCGATCCATCTGGGAGAGCGCGACTGTTCCTTGCAACGCCGCCACCAGAAGGTTCTCGAAGAAGCGCCCTCGCCCGTCCTTTCGCCCGAGGAGCGCGATCGCATGGGCGAAATCTGCGCCAAGGCCATGCGCGACATGGCCTATCGCGGCGCGGGCACGATCGAGTTCCTGTGGGAGAACGGCGAGTTCTATTTCATCGAAATGAACACCCGGCTTCAGGTCGAACACCCGGTCACCGAGATGATCACCGGCATCGATCTGGTGCGCGAACAGATCCGTATCGCGGACGGCAAGCCGCTTTCCTGCACGCAGGACGAAATCCGCTTCACCGGTCACGCGATCGAATGCCGCATCAACGCCGAAGACCCGTTCACCTTCGCGCCCAGCCCCGGCAAGATCGACTATTATCACGCCGCTGGCGGGATGCATGTGCGCGTCGATAGCGGGCTCTATGCGGGCTACCGCGTGCCGCCCTATTACGACAGCATGATCGCCAAGCTGATCGTCTATGGCCGCAGCCGCGAGAAATGCATGATGCGCCTGCGCCGCGCGCTGGAGGAAATGGTGATCGAAGGGGTCAAGACATCGATCCCGCTGCACCAGGAACTGATCCAGCAGCCCGACGTGCAGAGCGGCGACTATTCGATCAAATGGCTCGAGGAATGGCTGAAGGAACGCGAGGGCTGAGCCAGCTCGACCTCGACCGCGACGGAGCCGCGCTCCATCGCGGTGCGGCAGCTGGCTTTCTCGACGCGCTAGGTATTGCCTTCGGACAAGGTCCATCGCCCGGGCGGCGGGTCAAGTCCCTCGCGGGACTGGATAGCGTGCTTGGTCGCCATGGTCCCGTGGGCAAGATCGCGGCGAGCCATCTCGGACCGAAGAGCCGCCCCGTTCGCGCGATTGCCTTCGACAAGACCGAGGGTGCGAACTGGTCGCTGGGCTGGCATCAGGATCGCACGATCTGTGTCAAGCAACGCGTGGATTTGCCAGGATTCGGCCCCTGGACGGTCAAGCAAGGCATCGACCATGTCGAGCCGCCATTCGATCTCCTCGCCCGGATGCTGACCGTCCGCATCCATGTCGATTCCGTCGACATCGAAAACGCCCCCCTTCGCATCGCGCTCGGAAGCTATGCCAATGGTCTGATCCCTGAAAGCGATATCGCGCTCCAGGTCGAGCGATCGGAAATGCACGAATGTCTGGCCCAAGCGGGCGATGTCTGGGTGTACCGCACGCCGATCCTGCACGCGTCCGAGAGAGCGGCGGTCGGACGGCGACGACGGGTGTTGCAAGTGGACTATTCTGGCGACAGCCTGCCCGATGGGCTGAGTTGGTTCTACGACTAGGAAAGCGGTGCAGATCGGATTATCTTCGTTCGCATGAAAACGATCACCTTCGAGTGCTATATGCAGAATATCCGGGACCAACAGGCACGCCTCGAACTCGCGGGCGAGCTACCGGACCTCGAATCCTGCCGCAATGACGGCGCACGCCGCACGCCGAACAAGCGCCGCTTGCTCGCCAATGCCGAAGCGCGTGCGAAGGCTGCCGGGATTGAGCCGGTCCCGTCCAAGTATTGACCTCCATTCGCTGGCCGCTCGCTCTCCCACGAAAGCTTGCTTTCTTCGCCGTTTTCGCCTAGGCGCGCGCCCGTTCTCGTACTCCTTTCGGATTCTCGCAGGACCTTCGCTCGGCATCCGGCCTTGCGGAGAACACGGCCCTCTTGCCCCGTTCGCCCCGCAATGGTGCGGGAGACGGGTAAAGACCCCGGATAAACCGGTGGCCGGTAGCAAAACGAACGACAGGAATATCCTACCCTATGGCAAGCACAGCCAATCCCACCCGTGACGATTTCGCCGCCATGCTCGACGAGCAGCTCGGCGCTGCCGATGAAGGCGGCTTCGAAGGCCGCGTCGTCAAGGGCACCGTCACTGCCATCGAAAACGGCATGGCGCTCATCGATGTGGGCCTCAAGAGCGAAGGCCGCGTCGATCTCAAGGAATTCATGCGCGGTGAAGACGCGCACGGCCTGACCGTCGGCAGCGAAGTCGAAGTCTTCGTCGACCGGGTCGAAAACGCCGACGGCGAAGCCATGCTGTCGCGCGACCGGGCCCGCCGCGAAGCCGCGTGGGACAAGCTGGAAAGCGAATTCGGCGAAGGCAAGCGCGTCGAAGGCCGCATCTTCGGCCGCGTCAAGGGCGGCTTCACCGTCGATCTCGACGGCGCCGTGGCCTTCCTGCCCGGTTCGCAGGTCGACATCCGCCCGGTGCGCGACGTCACCCCGCTGATGGACATGGCCCAGCCCTTCCAGATCCTCAAAATGGATCGCCGCCGTGGCAACATCGTGGTCTCGCGCCGCGCCGTGCTGGAAGAAACCCGCGCCGAACAGCGCAGCGAGCTGATCAACGACCTGACCGAAGGCCAAGTGATCGACGGTGTCGTCAAGAACATCACCGATTACGGCGCCTTCGTGGATCTCGGCGGTATCGACGGCCTGCTGCATGTCACCGACATGAGCTACAAGCGCGTCAACCACCCCAGCGAAATGATCGAGATCGGCCAGACCGTGACCGTCCAGATCATCCGCATCAACGAAGATACGCAGCGCATCAGCCTCGGCATGAAGCAGCTGGAATCGGATCCGTGGGATGGTGTCTCGGCCAAGTATCCGGTCGGCATGAAGCTGACGGGCACCGTCACCAACATCACCGAATACGGCGCGTTCGTGGAAATCGAACCGGGCATCGAAGGCCTGGTGCACGTTTCGGAAATGAGCTGGACCAAGAAGAACGTCCATCCGGGCAAGATCGTCTCGACCAGCCAAGAAGTCGAAGTGATGGTGCTGGAAGTGGACAGCGAGAAGCGCCGCATCTCGCTCGGCCTCAAGCAGGCCCAGCGCAATCCGTGGGAAGAATTCGCCGAAGCGCATCCCGTCGGCTCGAAGGTCGAAGGCGAAGTCAAGAACGCCACCGAATTCGGCCTGTTCGTCGGCCTTCCGGGCGACGTCGACGGCATGGTCCACATGTCCGACATCGCTTGGGGCATTTCGGGCGAAGACGCGCTGGCGCTGCACCGCAAGGGTGAGCAGGTCGAAGCGGTCGTGCTCGATGTCGATATCGACAAGGAGCGGATCAGCCTCGGCATGAAGCAGCTCGAAAAGGGTGCGCCTTCGGCAGACGGCACCGATTCGGGTGCGCTGCGCAAGGGCCAGGTGGTCACCGTCACCGTGCTCGAAGTTCGCGATGGCGGCCTCGAAGTGCAGGTCGGCGACGACGGCGCGACCGGCTTCATCAAGCGTTCGGACCTCGGCCGCGACCGCGACGAGCAGCGTTCGGACCGCTTCCAGACGGGTGCCAAGGTCGACGCGATGGTCACCGGCTTCGATCGTTCGAAGAAGCCGACCTTCTCGATCAAGGCGCACCAGATCGCCGAAGAGAAGGAAGCGGTTGCGCAGTTCGGCTCGGCCGACAGCGGCGCGTCGCTGGGCGACATCCTCGGCGAAGCGCTGAAGAAGAAGGAAGACTGACGGTGCAGCTTGGCGCCTGCGTAAGCGGGCGCCTAGCGAACCGTCACCCCCGCGAAAGCGGGGGTCTCCATCAGCTTTCGCGCTAGCTAGTAAGCAGTCCCAGCTGTCGCTGGGACGACGGAGACAAGAATGGCCCGCCCTCCCTTCCGGGACGGCGGGCCTTTTCTTGTCCGGCATAGCTTCCTAGGTTGCTCCTATGCTTCAGATCCATCAGTTCCTCTGCCTGTCCGATAATTACGGATTTCTCCTCCACGATCCCGACAGCGGCGAGACGGTCGCGATCGATACGCCGGACGGGGAGAAATACCTCGCCGAGGCGGAGGCCAAGGGCTGGACGATAACCCAGGTCTGGAACACGCACTGGCATCCCGACCATGCCGGCGGGAACGAGGCGGTCGTGAAGGCGACCGGTGCCAGGATCGTCGCCCCCGCCGAGGTCGCGAAGCTCAGCGCGATCGACACGCAGGTGAAGCACGGCGACACCGTTTCCATCGGATCGCACCAAGCGCGCGTGATCGACGTGTCCGGCCACACCAACGGCCACATCGCCTATCACCTGCCGCAGGACGATATCGCCTTTGTCGGCGACAGCGTCTTCGCGCTCGGCTGCGGGCGCATGTTCGAAGGCGAGGCCGAGCAGTTCTGGGCCAGCCTCCAGCGGATCAAGGCGCTGCCGCCCGAAACGACCCTTTATTGCGCGCATGAATACACGGCGTCGAACGCCAAATTCGCGCTCCATGCCGATCCCGACAATCAGGCCTTGCAAGCCTATGCGGCGGAGATCGCCGAGAAGCGCGAGCGGGGCGAGCCGACCGTACCGATGGGCCTGGCGCGCGAATTGGAGACCAATCCATTCCTGCGCGCCGATGAGCCCGCGCTACAGGCCTGCTGGGGCGGTGACAGCGCCGCCGAGACCTTCGCGGCGCTGCGCAAGGCGAAGGACGCGTTCTGATGCGCCTGCGCGGCTTCCACGCTCACATCTATTTCGATCCTTCCGAACTGGCCGAGGCCGAGGCGTTCGCGGCCAGCGCGAAGGACCGCTTCGGCTGTCCGGTGGGTCATTTCCATCTTGCTCCGGTCGGGCCGCATCCACGCGGATCGTGCCAACTGTCTCTGCGTCCGGCCCAGTTCGCGGATTTCGCCGTCTGGGCGACGGAAGCACGCGGAGACCTGACGATCTTCGCACACGGGTTGAGCGGAGACGATATCGCCGATCATACCAGACATGTGGTCTGGTTCGGTCCGTCCGAAGCTCTGGACCTGTCGATCTTCGATTGACGCAAAGAAAAAGCGCGCCGCAGTCGACAGGACCACGGCGCGCTTTTCGACGTTTTCGCTCTGGATCAGATACCGGCGATCAACTGATCCGCCAGCGCCTTGTCGGCTTCCGCATCGTGCTTTTCCGCGATCAGCTTGCGGCTGGCGGCCGTGGCAGCGATGGCGGCCCGGTTGCGCACGTCGGCGATCGCCTCGCGCTCGGCAGCGGCGATCTTGTCTTCGGCCATGCGTTGGCGGCGCTCGACCATCGCCTGCCCGTCGGCTTCGGCCTTGGCGAGGATCGTCTCCGCCTCGTGCCGGGCCGTTTCCAGCATGGTTTCGGCGTCCTTTTCCGCCGAAGCGATCCGCTTGGCGTATTCGTCACGCAGCGTTTCGGCTTCGTGGCGCAGGGCCTTCGCCTCGTCGAGCTGTTCCTTGATGGCGGCGATCCGCCCGTCTAGCCCGCCCGCGATGGTCTTGTGCACCTTGGCGCCGAAGAAGGCGATCAGGAACAGGATGAGCATCGCGATCGAGACCCACTGGAAGGGCGCGAGGCCCAGCAGTTCGGGTTCGACATGCGTCGGGGCGCCGCCATGGCCTTCTTCGACGAAGGCTTCGGCGGATTCGGTGGCGAAGACTTGCGGGGGATTAGCCATGGATCATGGCCTCCTTGACCGCCTTGTTCGCGGCGGGCTTGGTCACCTTGATCCCAGCGAGGCGCTGGACGATGTCCTGCGCCGCTTCGGCGGCAACGGTTTCGATCTCGCCCATCGCTTCTTCGCGCGATGCGGCGATGCGCTGCTCGGCCTCGGCCAGACGGGCATCGAGCCGGCCCTGCGCCTCGGCGAGCTTTTTCTCGTTCGAAAGAGCCGCGTCGCTCTTGGCCTTGGCGATCAGCGCCTGGGCCGCGGCGCGGTTCTCGTTTTCGCGGGTACGCCAGGCTTCCTCGCGCTCGTCGGCGGCATCGCGTGCGGACTGGGCCGCAGCGAGATCGTCACCGATCTGCTTGTCGCGCAGGGCGACGGTTTCCATCACGCGCGGCACCATGAGCCGCCCGATGAAGAAGAAGGTGATGCCGAAGAACACCAGCAGCCAGAAGATCTGGCTCGACCAGGTTTCGGCAAGCTGGGCTATCTGAGGCATTCACGCAACTCGCTGATAGAAGGCCGTTGGGGCAACTGCGAAAAATTCGGGCGGCGAGCCCTTGGGGGAGCGGGTCGATACCCGCCCTCCCCGAGGGCGCGACGCGTCCGCCTTACTGGAAGATCAGCAGGGCGGCGATGACGAAGGACAGAAGGCCCAGAAGCTCGGCACCGGCGAAACCGATGAAGAGACGGCCCTGCTGGCTGTCGGCGGCGCCGGGATTGCGCAGCGCGCCTTCGAGGAACTTGGCGAACACGTTACCCACGCCGATAGCGGCAAGGCCACAACCGATCGCGGCAAGACCCGCACCCATGAGCTTGGCGGCTTCAGCTTCCATGATATGAACTCCTTAAGGTATTGAAACAGGTGGTTAGTGAAGGTTTTCGGCGTCGTTGATGTAAAGCGACGTCAGAAGGGCGAAGACATAGGCCTGGATCCCGGCGACCAGCAGCTCTAGCGCGCAGATCGCGATCATCAGAACCATGCTGGGGATGCCGATGGCGATCCCGTAGAGCGGGCCCGCATTGCCGCCCGAGATCACGAAGCTGGACAGCACTTCCAACAGGACGTGCCCGGCCATCATCGCCACGAACAGTCGCAGCGCGAGGCTGAACGGGCGGACCATGAAGCTGATCAGCTCGATCGGGGCGATGATCGGCACCATCGGCCAGGGCGTGCCGTGCGGCACGAACAGGCTGAAAAAATGGAAGCCATGCTTGAAGAAGCCCACCAGCAGCACGATCGAGAACGAGATCACGGCGAGAATGCCGGTCACGGTGAAGTGGCTGGTGAAGGTGAAGGGGTGCAGGCCGATCACGCCCAGCGGCAACAGGCCGAGCAGGTTGGCGAACAGGATGAACATGAACAGGCTGAAGACGTAGGGCACGTATTTGCGCCCCGCCTTGCCGATATTGGCTTCCAGCATATCGTCGATGAAGCCGGTGAAGCTTTCCACCATCATCTGCCAGCGGCCGGGCACCACCTGGCGCCGCATTCCGCCCGCCACGAAGATGGCGAGCACCACCACGGTGATCAGCATCCACAACGCGCTGTTGGTGAAGGCGATATTGAAGCCTGCCAGCTCCCAGTTCTCGGTGCCGGCAAGCGGCTCGATCGTGAACTGGTGCATCGGGTCGACCTTGGCCGAATGTGCCACGTCTCTGGGTATCCCTAGTCCTGCGGTCTCGACGGCTGCCCCCGCGAAGCGAGATCAGTCCCCCGGCGGCGTCTTCGCCGAACGGAAGATGTTCCTGAAGGCCACGATTATCCCGAGGAACAATCCGACCAACAGACCCCATGGCGAAGTGCCCGCCAGCCAGTCAACAAGCCAGCCGAGCACCAGGCCTCCGAGAACGCCGCCGAGAAGATCGGCCAGGACGCGGTTGCCGCTGCGATAGCTCGCATCGGCCCCCTTGACCTGCGGCTTGTTGCGCTTGTCTTCGCGCTCGCGTGCGGCCTTCAGCCGCTCCTCGAGCGCGTCGATCCGCGCATCTTCGCCGATGGGTTCCCGTGCGGGTGTCTCGTCGCTCATGCCAGCCTCCATAGTGGATCGCGCGGCACAGGCAATAAGGTGCCCGCCGAGGGCGCCGCCCCCTTAGGCGGGGGGTATCTGCGAGTCAACACGGGTGGGGGAGTGATTGGCGGCGAGGCCGGGAAAAAACGGCCCGTCCCCGCCGCGACAAACGAAACGCTTACGGGCAGCGCGCATCGCGCTGGGGCACGCCCGCACCGCGGGTCGCCCAGCTGCCGTCGGGCGCCTGGTATTTCTCGCCCGGCTCGGTCTTCAAAATGGCCTGGCACCCGGCGGCGAAGGCGTATTCCTCCAGCGTGGCACGGGCGGCCTGCGCCTTTTCGGAATAGACCGCGCGGCGCTTGATATTGATGTCGTTGACGATGCGGCGCAGCGCGGGCGTTTCGACGACGACGATGCCGAGATAACCGTCCATCTTCTCGCCGATATCGCCCGATGCACGGGCCGACGCATAAGCAGGATCGCGCTGCGCGAAAGCGGGCGCGGCGACCCCACCGAGCGCGGTGGCCCCGGCCACGAGAGCAAAGGCGGCGTTGCGGGCGAATTGGGTGGTTCGGGTCATCATGACACTCATCCTAGAAGATATCGGCGTTCTGGTCGATCGTGTTGCCCGCATCCTCAGCGAGGCGGTAGATCACCTCCTGCCGGATATTGACGTTCAATTCGATCACGATCGGCTCTTCGGGCGCGTTCACGGTGATGCAGCCGGGCAGGATCGCCAGCGTTCCAAGCATCGCGATTGCCGCAGCTCCCTTGGTCGACGGTTTGAATAGGGCCATAGCGTTCCCTCGCTTTCCTGATGCTGAATGTGTCATGATCCCTCGTCCGCGCCGTTCGGCACGATATCCTCTTCCTCGATCCGCTCCTGCGCCTCTTCGCCGGTGATCTCGCGGCGCAGCAGGCGGCCCCCATCGGCGGATAACAGCCCCAGCGAACGCGGATCGCGCACGGCGGCGGGATCATAGAGCGATTTGAGCGACGTGATCAGCTGATAGAACGGGGCGCGGATATTGACGCGGAATTGCAGCGGCAGAGCGGCCAGCCTGCGGGTGATGAAATTGGACGAGGCGCCCTCGCCCTGGCTTACCCCATCGAAGCGCACGCGCGTTACGATCTCGCCCGTCAGCGGCCCGTCCATCGCGAGGCGCATCTGGCGATAATCGAGGCTACGCAGCGCATCGAAGGCGAAATTGGCGATCGGCGACAGGTCTTCGTAAGTCAGTTCGCCCACATAGGAGATATTGCCACCCGGCGCGCGCGACAGCAGCAACCCGCCCTCGATCCGGCCATTGCCGGCCGCGTCGAACACGATTGGCACCGTCCCGTCGAAAGTTCCGGTTGCGCTCAGATTGCCGATATCCATCTGATCGACGAAGGCGCCCGCATCCAGCCCGACGATTTCGAAGACGTAGCGACGTTCTTCCTCGACGCCGAAATTGAGGTCGACCTCGCGCAGGATCAGCTCGCCCCCCATGAACGGCCAGCGCCCGCCCTCAACCGACAGGAACTGCCAGTCGCGCAGCGCGAATTCGACCTCGCCGTCCAGCACCTCGATCCCCGGATTGATCGAGGCGACGCGCAAGGTCTGGCCGGGCGCGGTGGTGAGGTTGAGGAGATCGGTGAAACGGATCGTCCCGCTCGCGCCGCGCACCGGCCCGAAAGCGGCGGCGAGGTCGAGATCGTCGGTGGTCAATTGGCCCGAACTGGTCACGCCGTTCGCGCCCCAGTCCAACCGGCCCGTCCCGCTGACGATCCCGCTCACATTCGCGACCACGCCGAGGGCGAGACGCGACAGATCGTCGGGCTGGAGCAGCGGATCGAATTGCAGGTCCGCGATCACGAGGTCGGCATGGCCGCGCCCGCTGGACAGATCATGGCGGATATCGGCGGCGGTCACGATCCGGTCGCTCGCCGGATTGCGCAGATCGGCGAAGGCGGTGATGAGATTGTCCTCAAGCGCCAGCGTGGCATCGCGCGCCACCAGCGGCTCGAACCGGTCGGGATCGGCGCGGTCGGTCAGCGTGAAGCTGCCATCGTTCAGCTCCAGCCGCCCGCCCGCATAGCGCCAGCTTCCCGAAGCTCCGCCGATATCGAGCGGCACGGCATCGAGCGTGACGTCCGCGTCGGAGAATGTGCCCGCGATATCCTCGCCGAAGCTCGCGTCGAGGCCATTGATCTGGAAGCGCGTCGCCGTGCCCACGGGGCCGAGCGATACGTCCAGCTCGCGCGCTGTCATCACGCCGGGATAGGCGAAGCCGACAGGGCCGCTGACCAGCCGGATCGGCGTGCTGCCGAGCCTGCCCGCGAGGTCGAGCGAGGGCGCGCCCGCCGCGATATTGAGCCCGCCCAGCCCATTGCGCACGATCGCGCTGCCCGGCGGAGGGCACAGGGTCAGGCGGCGGCGTTCGAGCGTGAGATTGGCGAGCGTCAGATTCTCGAAACCGATCTCGGTACAATCCGGCCACAGCGCCAGTGCCCCGCCCGGCATCCAGCGGCCCTCGATCGGCAGGCGCAGATTGCGGGTCGATCCGCCGGGAAGTGGCCCGCTCGCGATCGCCTCGCCGATGAAGCGCAGCGCGCCACTATCCGCTTGCGACAGCGTCAGGCGCGGGATTTCGAGCGCCGAACCGCCCGCTTCGTAGCGGCGCATGGCGAGCCGGAATTGGGTTGCGCCAGTGCCCCGCCGCTCCATCCGGCCGCTGACAGAGGGGAGCCCCGCGCCACCGAGCGCGACATTGCCTGCGAGAAGCGGCGGCGCGCCGTCGCGAAACTGCGCCTCGACGCGCGACAGCGATAAGAGCCGCGTGCCCGATCCCCCGCGCAGATTGCCGCGCGGCATGACCAGCGTCGCGCCGGTTGGCCCCCGACGCGCGGACAGGTCGGCGGCAAAGGAGCTGCCGCGCGATTCGCGGCGCAGGATATCGGCGATGCGCTGCGCGATCGGGGCGACGAGAGTGCCCGCGCCGCTCCGTCCCAGCTGGGCCACCGCCGCATCGGATTGCGCACCCAGGCGCAACCCATTGCCCTCGACATCGCCGCGCCAGTCGAGCCGCGACAGGCCGGGATCGCTGCGCAGCGCCCCGTCGAGCGTCACCAGCGCAGCGGTCGCATAGGGCGAGACGGCCCCTCGCAGCGCCAGCGTGTGTTCGAGCGCGAGCACGTCGCCGCGCAGGCTCGCGCGCACCCGTCCGCCGATCCCGTTCGCCGCGTAAGCGCCCGCCTCGGCCCGGCCGAGCCGCAAGCCCGCCGAACCCGAGAAGTTGGCGAGCGCGGCATCGCTCTCCAATTCAAGCTGCGCCGATCCCGCGGCAAGCGAAACGCCGTCGCATTCCATCGAGCGGAACCGCATCGGCCCATCGAAGGACGGAACCCCATCCGAGGTGGCAAGCGCACCGTAAAGGCTCGCGCCTGCGATCCGGCAGGTGTCGGTCTCAATCTCGGGAGCGCTGGCCGCGAGAATGCCGGAAAACCCATCATCGATCCGCCCCTCGCCCTCGATCTTGAGGCCGATCGCGCCGTAGCGCGTTTCGATCAGCCCGCGCCCGTCGCGAATCGCGATGTCGAGTTCGGGCAGGCCCGGCGGCGCGGTGCTTTCGCGATAGATTACCCGGTCGAGACTGCCGAAACTCACGCGCCCGCCACGCAGCACCCCGTAGAGGCGCGGGCGGGTCAGAGTGATCCGGCCGATCTCGGGCGCGCCCAGTCGCTGGCGCAGCTTCACCAGCACGCGGTCCGCCGTGAAGTCGGGTGCACGCGGATCGCCGACGACGAGGTCGGTCAGCACCGCCGCTTCCGGCCCGATGCTCTCGATCGTGTAGGTCGCGGGCAGATCGTAGGCCGCGAGCTGGTCTTCGATGACATTGCCCGCGATCCGCTCGCGCGAAAACCAAAGGGCGATGATGGTGATCGTGAGCAGGACGAGAACCGCGAAGGGGACCATCCAGCGCTTCTTGCGCCATCTTGGACGTGGAAGCGGCGCGAGGCCCTGCTCCGCTTCGGCGAGCGGTGCGGTCTCGGCCAGCTCGGCCTCGGCGTGCTCGTCGACCCCGGTCATAGCTTGCGTCCCTTGCGCGAACGCCTCCCTAAAGGCAATGCGGCTTAACCGTAGATGATCTTGGGATGATCTCGGGACGATCTCGAGTGGAGGCAGGAGGTTCGCTTGGCAGAAGATGCGCCCGCTTCGCCGCCTGCGCCGAACACTCCCGAAAAGAGTCCCATGCAAAATCCGGGCATCGGCCATCGCGCCCGGCTGCGCGAGCGGCTGCTGAAAGGCGGCGCGGAAGCGCTGGCCGATTACGAGCTGCTCGAATTCCTCCTCTTCGCCGGGATGCGGCAGGGCGATACGAAGCCGCTCGCCAAGCAGCTGATCGCGCGTTTCGGCTCGCTCACCGGCGTCCTCAACGCCGATCCTGCTGCTCTGATGCAGGTCAAGGGCGTAGGCGAGGCGAATGCGGCGGCGCTGCGCAGCGTGGCTTTAGCGGCGCGCAGAATGGCGCGCGGCGCGGTGGAGAACCGACCGGTCCTCGGCAGCTGGCAGGCGCTGCTGGATTATCTCTCGATCGACATGGGGCAATTGGCGCATGAGCGGGTGCGCGTGCTCTATCTCAACACCCAGAACCGCCTGATCCTCGATCATCTCGCCAGCGAAGGTTCGATCGACGAGGCGGCGATCCACCCGCGCGAAGTGATGCGCAAGGCCTTCGACATCGGGGCGACCGCGCTGATCCTCGTCCACAACCATCCCAGCGGCGACCCGCAGCCCAGCCGCGCCGATATCGCCATCACCAACCAGATCGCCGAGGCCGGACGCCATGTCGGGGTGACGGTGCACGATCATGTCATCGTCGGCGGCGGCGGTCGCCACGTCTCGCTGCGGGCGAAGGGCTTGATCTGACGCGGCGCGCGCCCTAGCCGCAGCCGCGCAATCCCCCGCTTCATCTTACCCGGAGTCCCCGATGGTCCCCCGCTATGCCCGCCCCGCCATGACCGCCCTGTGGGAGCCGGAGGCGAAATACCGCATCTGGTTCGAGATCGAGGCCCATGCGACCAGCAAGCTCGCCGATCTCGGCGTCGTGCCGCAGAGCGCGGCGGACGCGCTGTGGGACTGGTGGAAGACCGAACCCGCGATCGATGTCGCGGCGATCGACGCGATCGAGGCTGTGACCAAGCACGACGTGATCGCCTTCCTCACCTGGGTGGCCGAACAGGTGGGCGAGGAAGCGCGCTTCATGCATCAGGGCATGACCAGTTCCGATGTGCTCGACACGACGCTGAACGTCCAGCTGGCGCGCGCGACCGACATTTTGCTCGAAGACATGGACGGCCTGCTCGACGCGCTGAAGATGCGGGCCGAGGAACACAAATACACGCCCACGATCGGCCGCAGCCACGGCATCCACGCCGAACCCGTCACCTTCGGCCTGAAACTCGCACAGGCCTATGCCGAGTTCGAGCGGTGCCGCGCGCGGCTGTGGGATGCGCGCGCCGAGATCGCGACCTGCGCCATTTCGGGCGCGGTCGGCACGTTTGCGAATGTCGATCCGCGGGTGGAGGCCTATGTCGCCGAACAGCTCGGCCTCGTTCCTGAGCCGGTCAGCACCCAGGTCATCCCGCGCGACCGCCACGCCATGTATTTCGCCACGCTGGCAGTGATCGCTGGCTCGATCGAGCGGCTGGCGGTCGAGATCCGCCATTTGCAGCGCACCGAAGTGCTGGAGGCGGAGGAGTATTTCTCGCCCGGCCAGAAAGGGTCGAGCGCGATGCCGCACAAGCGCAATCCGATCCTGACCGAGAACCTTACCGGCCAGGCGCGCATGATCCGCGCCTATGCCCTTCCCGCGCTCGAAAACGTGGCCCTGTGGCACGAGCGCGACATCTCGCATTCCAGCGTCGAGCGTTTCATCGGCCCGGACGCGACCATCACGCTCGATTTCGCCCTCGCGCGGCTGACCGGCGTGGTCGAGAAGCTGCTGGTCTATCCCGAGCGGATGCAGGCCAATATGGACCGGATGGGCGGCCTCGTTCACTCGCAGCGCGTGCTGCTGGCGCTCACGCAGGCGGGCGTCACCCGCGAAGATGCGTACCGGCTGGTGCAGCGCAACGCCATGAAGGTGTGGGAATCGGACGGACGGATGCAATTGCTCGATCTGTTGAAGCAGGACGAGGAGGTCACCGCCGCGCTTTCTCCCGAGCAGCTCGAGGAGAAGTTCGACCTCGATTATCACTTCAAACACGTCGACACGATCTTCGCGCGAGTGTTCGATACCGATGGCGGGGAACTGGACGAAGCCTCCGGCGCTGCGTAGGTTCGCGAGAATAAATCCGTCGGAAGGATAGACAGACCATGCAAATCGTCCGCACGATCGTCTGGGTGGTGATCCTCGCCGCGCTGCTGATCTTCACCGCCTTCAACTGGAATTCGGTCGAAGTGCAGATCTGGACCAATATGGTGCTGGAAACGAAGATCCCGGCGCTGGTCATCGTCGCCTTCCTGCTCGGCCTCGTGCCGATGTGGCTGATCCATCGCGGGACGAAATGGCGGCTCAAGCGGCGGATCGCGGGCCTCGAATCGGCGGCCCGCGCCAATGCCAAGGCCGCCGCAGCCACTCCGGTCATGGCCGAACCGATCGCCCCGGTCCGCCCCGATGACGGGGTCGAGACGACGAGCGTCACGACATCGACGAGCGAACCGATCGCTCCGGTCGAGGCGGACACCGTGTCCGATCCCGACACCACGCCCGCAAGGCCCGAAACGGACAGCACGACCAGGCCATGAGCAATCCCGTCTATCTCGCGCTCGACCTGCCGCAGCTGGACGCGGCGCGCGATCTGGCGATGAAGGTGCGCGCGCATGTCGGCGGGCTGAAACTGGGCCTAGAATTCTTCTGCGCCCACGGCCATCACGGCGTCCTCGACATCGCCCATGCGGCGAAACTGCCGATCTTCCTCGACCTCAAGCTGCACGATATCCCCAACACCGTCGCCAGCGCGATGCAGGCGATCAACACGCTCGAACCCGCCATCGTCACCGTCCATGCCAGCGGCGGACGCGCGATGATGGAGGATGCCAAGGCAGCGGCGGGGGAAAACACCCGCGTGGTCGCGGTGACGATGCTGACCAGCCTCGACGAGCGCGATCTCGCGCGCACCGGGATCGAAGGATCGCCGCACGATCACGTGCTGCGCCTCGCCGATCTGGCGCACGATGCCGGACTGGACGGGATCGTGTGCTCGGGCCAGGAGGTCGGCGCGGTCCACAAGCAATGGAAGGACGGCTTCTTCGTCGTCCCCGGCCTGCGCCCGGCAGGGGCCGCCGCTGGAGACCAAAAGCGCACAGTCACTCCGCGTTCCGCCCGCGACGACGGAGCGAGCGTACTCGTCATCGGCCGCCCGATCAGCCGCGCCGAAGACCCGCTCGCCGCCGCCCGCGCGATCGAGGCGACGCTCTAGAAGAGATTAGCATGACCGATATCAAGATTTGCGGGCTCTCGACGCCCGAGACATTGGACGCCGCCGTGGATGCGGGTGCGACCCATGTGGGCTTCGTCCATTACGAGAAGAGCCCGCGCCACGTATCCCTGGAACAGGCGGCCAAACTGCGCCGCCGCGTGCCCGAATCGGTCAAGCTGGTGCTGGTTCAGGTCGCGATGCAGCCCGAACCGCTCGCCCGCGCCTATGAAGCGATCCGGCCCGACGTGATCCAGTTCCATGGATCGGAAACGCCCGAATGGATCAGACTGGTGCGCGATACGGTCAAGGTCGAATCCTGGCGCTCGATCGGGCTGCGCTCGGCGGAGACGCTCGATAATGCGAAGAAATTCGAAGGCGCGGCGGATCGGCTCCTCTTCGATGCGCCTGCAAAGGCCCTGCCTGGCGGCAATGGCGTCAGCTTCCAATGGTCCCTGCTCGACGGGTGGGAGCCCTTCATGCCCTGGGCGCTGGCGGGCGGGCTGACCCCCGACAATGTCGGCGAAGCGATCGCGCGCACCGGCGCGCCTCTGGTCGATGCTTCCAGCGGGCTGGAAACGGAGCCGGGCGTCAAGGATATCGAGCGGATCAAGGCCTTCTGCGAGGCGGTGCGCGCGGCGGACGCCGCCTGATTCGGCCTCGCTGCTGACAAGCAAACCTGTCTCGACTCCGCCCGGCGCGAGCGGCATGGAGAAGGCGATGAACGACACTCCCCCCAATTCCTTCCGCACCCAACCTGACGAACGCGGCCATTTCGGCGATTACGGCGGGCGCTATGTCGCCGAGACTCTGATGCCGCTCGTTCTCGACCTCGAGCGCGAATATCGTGCGGCCCAGGCCGATCCCGCCTTCGACGCGCAGTTTCAGGACCTGCTCGAACATTATGTCGGCCGCCCCAGCCCGCTCTATTTCGCGGAGCGGCTGACCGAAGCGCTCGGCGGCGCGCAGGTCTGGTTCAAGCGCGACGAGTTGAACCACACCGGCGCGCACAAGATCAACAATTGCATCGGGCAGATCCTGCTCGCGCTGCGCATGGGCAAGACGCGGATCATCGCGGAAACCGGCGCGGGCCAGCACGGGGTCGCCACCGCCACGGTCTGCGCGCGCTTCGGCCTGCCCTGTACCGTTTTCATGGGCGCGGAGGACGTGCGCCGCCAGTCGCCCAACGTGTTCCGCATGAAATTGCTGGGCGCCGAAGTCCGCCCGGTGACGAGCGGGCGCGGCACGCTGAAGGATGCGATGAACGAGGCGCTGCGCGACTGGGTCGCGAATGTGGACGACACGTTCTACATCATCGGCACCGCCGCAGGTCCCCATCCCTATCCCGAGCTTGTCCGCGATTTCCAGAGCGTGATCGGCAAGGAAGCGCGCCAGCAGATGCAGGACCGCATCGGCCGCCTGCCCGATCTGCTCGTGGCAGCCATCGGCGGCGGATCGAACGCATTGGGCCTGTTCCACTCTTTCCTCGACGATGCGGACGTCAAGATGCTCGGCGTCGAGGCTGCGGGGCATGGGCTGGACGGCAACGAACACGCGGCGTCCTTGCTCGGCGGCTTTCCCGGCGTGCTGCACGGCAACAAGACCTATCTGCTGCAGGACGAGGACGGCCAGATCACCGAAGGCCACTCGATCAGCGCGGGGCTGGACTATCCCGGCATCGGCCCCGAACACGCCTGGCTGAAGGATTCGGGCCGCGTGGAATATACCGCCGTCACGGACGAGGAGGCGCTGGAAGCGTTCCAGCTGCTCTGCCGCACCGAAGGCATCATCCCCGCGCTGGAACCGAGCCACGCCATCGCCGCGGTGGCGAAGCGGGCGAAAGAGATGCCGAAGGACGCGGTGATCCTCGCCAATCTGTGCGGGCGTGGCGACAAGGATATCTTCACCGTGGCCGAACGGTTGGGAGTGGAGATGTGAGCTCGATGACCCGCCTCTCCTCAGCCTTCACCAAACCCCACCCCGCCCTCGTCTGCTTCCTGACCGCGGGCGACGGGGACACCGCGGCCAATCTCGACGCGCTGGTCGAGGGCGGCGCGGATGTGATCGAACTCGGCATGCCCTTCACCGATCCGATGGCCGATGGCCCCGCGATCCAGAAGGCGAATATCCGCTCGCTCGGCGCGGGCACGACGACGGCGGACGTGCTCGCGATCGCAACCGCGTTTCGCGCGCGCCATCCCGATGTGCCGCTGGTCCTGATGGGCTATGCCAATCCGATGGTCCGTCGCGGGCCGGAATGGTTCGCCGACGCCGCGCAAGAGGCGGGCGTCGATGGAGTCATCTGCGTCGATATTCCGCCCGAAGAGGACGACGCGCTCGGCCCGGCCCTGCGCACAAAGGGTATCGCGCCGATCCGCCTCGCCACGCCGACCACCGACGACAGGCGCCTGACGCAGGTCGTCGCGGGGAGCGAGGGCTTCCTCTATTACGTCGCGGTGGCGGGCATTACGGGCATGCAGCAGGCGGCGATCGAATCGATCGAGGCGAACGTCTCACGCATCAAGCAGGCGACCGACATTCCCGTCGCGGTGGGATTTGGTGTGAGGACTCCCGAACAAGCCGCTGAGATCGCACGCGTCGCCGATGGCGTGGTGGTCGGATCGGCGCTGGTCGATCTGGTGGCGGAATACGGCATGGATGCACCCGAGCATCTGCGCGCGCTTACGGCGTCGCTCGCCGAGGCGGTGCATTCGGCGCGCTAGCCTCCGCTTGGGGGCTGTCATGCGCCTGAAATAGGCTTATAGGCCCGGCCCATGAACTGGTTCAATCGCGTCCGAAACTCGCTGACCTTCCTTCCCAAGAAGGAGACCGACAAGGATCTCTGGGTCAAATGTCCCGGATGTCAGCAAATGGTCTTCGCGCAGGAATACGAGGACAATCTCTATGTCTGCCCGCGCTGCGACCATCACGGGCGCATCGGCGCGGACGAGCGACTGAAGCAGATCCTCGATCTCGGCTATGGCGTCCTCTCGCAACCCGACGTGCGCGAAGACCCGCTGAAATTCCGCGATACGAAGAAATACACCGACCGGCTGAAGCAAGCCCGCGCAAAGAATCCGCACAAGGATGCGTTCTCGGTCGGCTCGGGCACGATCGACGGGACCCCCGCCGTGGTCGGCGTGCAGGATTTCGGCTTCATGGGTGGGTCGATGGGCATGGCGGTGGGCACCGCCTTCTGCAAAGGCGCCGAGCGGGCGATCGAGCGCAACTGCGCCTATGTCGTCGTGACGGCGGCGGGCGGCGCTCGGATGCAGGAGGGGATTCTCAGCCTCATGCAGATGCCCAAGGCGACGGTGATGACGCGCCGCCTGAAGGAAGCGGGCCTGCCCTATATCGTGGTGTTGAGCGATCCGACCACGGGCGGCGTTACCGCCAGTTACGCCATGCTGGGCGATATCCACATCGCCGAACCCGGCGCCCTCATCGGGTTTGCGGGCCAGCGCGTGATTCAGGACACGATCCGCGAGCAACTGCCTGACGGATTCCAGCGCGCCGAATATCTCCACAAGCATGGCATGGTCGACATGGTGGTCCATCGCAGCGAGTTGAAGGACACGCTGGCGACGGTGCTCGACTATCTCTCGCCGAAGAAGGCGGCCTGACGGTTTCGCCCTTTTCGGGGAGGCAATGATGGATTTCGCCACCTCGTCCAATCCCGCCGTCCAGCGCCAGCTCGACCGGCTGGCCGCATTGAGCGTTCCGCAAGGGCGGCTGGGCCTCGGCACGATCCGCGCGCTGCTCGACCGGCTGGGCAATCCGCAGCGGCGCCTGCCGCCGGTCTTCCATGTGGCGGGCACGAATGGAAAGGGGAGCACCTGCGCCTTTCTACGCGCGATGCTCGAAGCGGACGGCAAGCGGGTCCACGCCACCACGAGCCCGCACCTCGTCCGCTATAACGAGCGCATCCGCGTGGCGGGCAGGCTGATCGAGGACGCGCGGCTGGCGGAATTGCTGGCCGAGGTGCTGGATGCCAGCGAAGGCGGAGATCAAGCGGGCGGAGAGGATCTGGCGCCCAGCTTCTTCGAAGTCACCATCGCCGCCGCCTTCGTCGAGTTCGCCCGCGTGCCCGCCGATGCGTGTGTGATCGAGGTAGGTCTGGGCGGCAGGTTCGATGCGACCAATGTAATCGAAAGCCCCGCCATCTGCGGCATAGCGGCGCTGGGGATCGATCACGAACGCTTCCTGCTCGCACCCGAAGAGGGCGTGCCGAGCGAGCCGATCGCCCGCATAGCGTTCGAGAAGGCGGGGATCGTCAAACCGGGCCGCCCGGTGATCGCCCTGTCCTATCCCGAAGGCGCGTTTCTGGAAGTCGAGCGGGCGGCCTTGGCGGCGCGCGCGCCGCTGGCGGTGAAGGGCCGCGACTGGGATGCGAGCGCCGAGCTGGCTGGCTTGCATTACCAAGACCGCCAAGGCGAACTGGCCCTGCCGGCCCCCTCTTTGCCCGGCCCGCACCAGATCGAGAACGCCGGTCTCGCCCTTGCCATGCTGCGGCATCAGGACGTGATCTCGGTCTCGCGCGAGGCGATGGCCGCGGGTATCCGCGCCGCGCGCTGGCCCGCGCGCCTCCAGCGCCTCGCACCGGGGCCGCTGACCGGCAATCGCGAAGTCTGGCTCGACGGCGGCCACAATCCCAGCGCGGGCGCGATGCTCGGGGCGCATTTCGCAGGCCAGCGACTGCATCTGATCGTCGGAATGCTCGAAGCCAAGGACCCGAAGGCCCTGACCGGACCGCTTGGCGAAACTCTCGCCAGCCTCACCGTGGTCCCGGTGCCGGGCCACGATTACCACCCGCCCGAAGCGTTCGGCCCGGACGCGCAATCCGCGCCCGATGTGCCTGCCGCGCTCGCTGCCCTGCCAGAGGACGGCCTGCCCGTGCTGATCGCAGGCTCGCTCTATCTGGCCGGGACGGTCCTCCAGCTCGCTGGGAAATTGCCCGACTAGCTAATCAGGCCGTCGTTCAGGCAGTTTGGGGCGTCTCCGCCGGCTCCGCTGCCAGTTCGCTCGTATCCGGCGCCACCACGCCCGCATCCTTGCCCAGGCGGACCACGCGCACCCATTCCGCGATGCACAGCACCACCGCGATCACGCCGATCAGCGCGGTGAGGATGAAGACGTAGGTATAGCCGCGCACCTCGATCATCTCACCCAGCGCGCCGCGCCCCAGCGTGCCGATCAGCAGCGTCAGCGAGGCGAGCAGCGCGAACTGCACGGCGGCGTATTTCTTGGCCACAATGCTCGACAGCCAGGCAATGTAAGCCGCGCCCGCGATCCCGATGGCGAAATTCTCCCAGAAGATCGTGAAGGAAAGCCGCGCCAGCCCTTCGGAGGGAGGGGCGGAGGTGAAGAACAGGAAGGACAGGCCGTTCGCCACCGAATTGACCAGCCAGGTGAAGCCGATCGCGTCGCTCGCCGCCTGCATCAGCGCCCCGCCCTCGGCCAGATCGGCGTAGAGTAGGTTCGTCGCCGCCGCGACGATCGCGCCCAGCGTCAGCATGAACATGCGGCCGAGCAAGGTAATCAGCCACCCGCCCAGCGCCAGCCCGATCAGAATGGCGAAGATGCCGAGGATCTTGGACGCGAAGGCCACATCCTCGCCGGTATAGCCCAGCTCACCGAGGTAGAACGGATAGGCGAATACCCCCCAGACCGAATCGGTGATCCGGTAGGTCAGCACCAGCGCCAGCACCAGCACCAGCGACCAGCCCATGCGGCTGACGAATTCGACCAGAGGCAGGACCAGCGCGCGATAGAGATGGTCGGTGAAAGTGACGGTCGGAGGCTCGATCGCGGCACCCGCTTCATGCGCGGCGATCACGTTCTTTCCGTCGCGCTTCTGCTTGACGACCCAGGCGGCGATGAAGGCGGGCAGCACGATGGTCGCCAGCACGATCAAGGGACCGTAGGTGGTCGTGAACAGCGTGACGTCGGGCCGCAATTCGGGCGTCGAGGTCATGCTGCGGACCATGAAGACAACCACGGTAATGATCGCCCAGCCCCACAAGATGCCGACCGCCAGCAAAGCGCGGTTGCGGATTTTCGGCGTGACTTCGCCCACCTCGTAGAGTTCGGCGACTTCAGCATCGCTGGCGGCGGCGGTCGCGGCGGTATCGTCCGACACGCGGGCATCGGGCGCAAACAGGCCTGCGATGCCGATAGCCAGCATGACGAAGCCGAACATGACATAGACCCAAGGCCAGCCGTTCTTTTCGGCAAGGATGAGCCCAATCGCGCCGCCGACGAGGCTGGCGAGGCGGAAGCCCATCTGCGTGATCGTGGAGAGGATATCGAGCGTCGCGACCTCGTCCGCCACGTCGATACGCCAGGCATTGATGCCGATGTCCTGCGTCGCGCTGGCGAAGGCGCCGATCGCGGCGAGCAGGCTGAACCAGCCGAGCGAGGTCGCGGGGTTGAGCGTGCTCATGACGACCAGCGCGATGCCGACGATCAATTGCATCGGCGCGATCCACTGTTTGCGCTTGCCGAGCCTGCGCACGCCGGGAATGTCGACCCGGTCGAGCAGCGGCGACCACAGGAACTGGAAGGCATAGGCGAGGCCGACCAGGCTGAAGACGCCCATCGTCTCGAGATCGACATCGGCCTCTGACAGCCAGGCGTACAGCGTGCCGAGGAACAGCGCCGGCGGCAGGCCCTGCGCGAAGCCGAACAGCAGCATGAACCCGGTCTTGCGATTGCTCAGCGCGAGTCCGAGCACCTTCCAGGCGCTACGCTTCGTCTGTCCTGCAACCGCTTGCGCCATTCCCCGTACGTCCTTCCAACTTCGTAAAATTTTTGCGACACTAGCAGCGTCCGGAGCGAAAGGAACCTGAACGATGGCGCTTACCGACACTATCGCCGATGGACGCCCCACCGCTGGCCAGCTCGCGCTCGCCCGGACGATCGCCGATGGCGGCGCGCCGGGCGCCAGCGGCGTCCAGTCGGTTCCGGCATCGGTCTATACCGATCCAGCCCATTTCGCCCGCGAACGCGCCGCGCTTTACGATCGGATGCCGCAGATCCTGTGCCCCAGCGCCCTCCTGCCCGATCCCGGCATGGCGGTGCCCCACGATGCGACCGGACGCCCGCTCCTGATCACGCGCGACGCGCAAGGGATGGCCCACGTCTTCCTCAATGTCTGCCGCCATCGCGGCACGCGGCTGGTCGAGGGCGAAGCGGTCCAGTGCGCGAAGAAGCTGGTCTGCCCCTATCACGCCTGGACCTATTCGGTTGATGGGCGCCTGCTCGCCCTGCCCCGCCCTGACAGCTTCCCCGGCCTCGACAAGGCCGCGCACGGCCTCATCGAACTGCCCAGCCACGAAAGCGGTGGCCTGATCTGGTTCGCGCCGCGCGGGGATGCGGACTTCACCCATGCCGAGGCGATCGGCGCGGACATGGAGGCGTTCGGCGCCGCCAGCCATTTCCTGTTCCGGCGCAAGACCCATCGGGTCGAGGCCAACTGGAAGCTCGTCATGGACGCCTTCCTCGAAAGCTATCACGTCACCCGCCTCCACGCGAAGACGATCGGCCCGTTCTTCAAGGATGGCGTGACCTCGGGCGATATGCTCGGCCCCCACGCCCGCTCGGCGGTCGGGCGGCTGGAGGAGATGGATGCGATCGACCTCACCGACATGGCGGCGCTGCGCCGGGTCGTCACCTTCGCCTATCAGCTCGTGCCCGGTGCGCTGATCATTCCCAGCCCCGATTACATCAATGTGATGGTGATGATGCCCCAAGCGCACGATTTGACGCTGGTCGAGGATTTCATGGTCATCCCCGAGGAACCCGCACCCGGCGAGGCAGGCGACAAGGCCCGCGCCCATTGGGAGCGGAGCTGGAACCTGCTCGACGGCGGCGTCTTCGCGAGCGAGGATTTCCGCGCGGCGGAACTCGGCCAGCAGGGGCTGGAAAGCGGCGCGGTGGACGACATCATGCTCGGCACGCTCGAAGGCGGCATCCGGCGCTATCACGAGACCATCGCGGCACTTCTCGACAGCGCGGATCGCCAGCCCTAAAGGCGGCGCCATGCCTGCCCTGCCAGAAACCGGAGACCGGATCGCCAAATTGCTCGCCCGCGCGGGTGTCGCCAGTCGGCGCGAGGTCGAACGGATGATCGCGGACGGGCGCGTCGCGGTGGACGGCAAGGTGCTGGATACGCCTGCGATCAAGCTGGAAAGCCTCAAGGGCGTGACCGTCGATGGCAATGCCGTCGCCGCGCCCGAAGCGCCGCGCCTGTTCGCCTTCCACAAGCCCTCCGGCCTCATCACCGCCGAGCGTGATCCGGCAGGAAGGCCAACAATCTATACCGCGCTGCGCAATGCGCTGCCGAAGAACACGCCGCGCCTGATGCCGGTTGGGAGGCTGGATTTCACCACCGAGGGCCTGCTGCTCCTCACCAATGACGGCGAATTGAAGCGGGCGATGGAGCTTCCGGCATCCGGCGTCCCGCGCACCTATCGCGCGCGCGCTTTCGGAGATGTCTCGCAGGCGCAGCTTGACGACCTGATGGAAGGCGTGACGATCGATGGCGTGCGCTACGGCAGTATCGAAGCCGATCTCGAACGCGGCAGCGGGCGCAATCGCTGGATCGAGATGACGCTGACCGAAGGCAAGAACCGCGAAGTCCGCCGCGTGCTCGAACATCTCGGGCTGAAGGTGAACCGCCTTTTGCGCACTGCCTATGGCCCGTTCGAACTCGCCGACCTGCCGCGCGGGCAGGCGGTCGAAATCCGCCAGTCGGATGTCGAACGCTTCCGCAAATCGCTGAAGCGGGGCCGCTGATGCGCATCATTGCGGGCGAATGGCGCGGGCGGAAATTGACCGCGCCCAAGGGCGATGCGACACGCCCTACCGCCGATCGAACGCGCGAAACGCTGTTCAGTATGCTCGCCAGCCGGTTGGGATCGTTCGAGGATCTGGCGGTCGCCGATCTGTTTGCCGGTTCTGGCGCTCTCGGCCTCGAAGCCCTCTCACGTGGGGCGGGCCATTGCCTGTTCGTGGAGAATGAGGGCGCGGCTCTCGATACCATTCGCGCCAATATCGGCAGCCTGAAGGCACGCGATCGGGCGACGGTGCAGGCAGGATCGGTGATGAGCCTCGGCCCTGCCAAGCAACCGCACGATCTGATCCTGCTCGACCCGCCCTACGGGACCGGAGCGGGCCAGGTCGCGCTCGACCGAATGCTGAGACTGGGCTGGATCGGGGAAGCGACCTGGATCGCACTGGAAACGGCGAAGGACGAGGATGTCGCGGTCAAGCTGCTCGCGATCGATGCCGAACGCAAAGTCGGCAAGGCGAAGCTGACCTTGTTGCGCCTCGCAAGCTAAAACCTTCTCGGGCACGAAAAAGGGCGGAGCCGCCATGGCAGCTCCGCCCCCTTCCAAGCTCCGCGATCGCGCCAGGCGCGGTTCGCGGGTGGCAGCTGGTTTATCGCGCGCCGCGATTGATGCAGTCATCCTGCTGGTTCGGCGTGCAGACCGGCAGTTCGCCACGCGGCGGCGAGGTCGTGCTCACCGGCTGGACGCGGGCATTGCTGACGAAGCGAATGTTGCCCGCAGTGGTGGTGCGCGCGGTCGCCGTGCTCGACATATTGGTCGTGCCCGTCGCCGAAGCGTTGCTCATATTACCGGCCATCTGCGCGGAAATCGCGGTCCAGGCCTGGGTGCGCTGCGCCGGAGTCATGCCGACGATGCGGACGCGCTGCTCGTCATTCAGCATCCACCAGCCCTGCTTCTGCTGGTCGGTCAGGGTCCAGTAATAGGTCTTGGCGTTGGCAGGCCACGCATCGTAGGCCGTGCGGCGCTCGGCAGGCCAGCCGTCATACATTGCCTTCTGTGCGGCGGTCATCTGCATGGACGCGGTTGCCGTGGTGGTCGCGGTCTGCGCGATGACGGGAGCGGCGGCGATGGTGAGGCCGAGAGCGGCGCCAGCTGCAAGGATGGTTTTCATACTTCGTATCCTTTCATGGATCGTGTCTATGGGCCTCTTAACGGACTAGAGGCCGTCGCGGTTCCGAAGCTGCTCGCTCGCGGCACTCGGTTCGTCGCAGCGCTTGCACGGTGGCCCGCCGTTCCCTACCTGTTCGCTCGACCCCATGACCGATCTTCCCGCCCCCCCGTCTCGCGACGACTTGCCCGCATATGCGCAGCGTCTGAACCCACCCCAGCGCGAGGCGGTGATAACGACCGAAGGCCCGGTGCTGATGCTGGCGGGTGCCGGGACGGGCAAGACCGCGGCGCTGACGGCGCGACTGGCGCATCTGATCGCCATGCGCCTCGCCTGGCCGAGCGAGATCCTGTGCGTCACCTTCACCAACAAGGCCGCGCGCGAGATGCGCGAGCGGGTGGCGCGCCACATGGGTCAGGCGGTGGAGGGGATGCCGTGGCTCGGCACCTTCCATTCGATCGGCGCCAAGATGCTGCGCCGCCATGCCGAGCTGGTCGGGCTGCAATCCAATTACACGATCATCGATACCGACGATCAGCTGAGGCTGCTCAAGCAGCTGATCCGCGAAAACGACCTCGACGAGAAGCGCTGGCCCGCGCGGCAACTGTCCGGTCTGCTCGACCGCTGGAAGAATCGCGGCCTCAATCCCGGCGGTCTCGATGCGGTGGAGAACGAAAGCTACGCCAATGGGCGCGGCGAGCAGTTCTACCGCCTGTATCAGGAGCGGTTGAAGAGCCTCAACGCCTGCGATTTCGGCGATCTGCTGCTGCACATGCTCAACATCTTCCGCCAGCATCGCGACGTGCTGGAACAGTATCAGCGGCGCTTCAAATATATCCTGGTGGACGAATATCAGGACACCAATCAGGTCCAGTATCTCTGGCTGCGGCTGCTGGCGCAGGAGCGCAAGAATATCTGCGTCGTCGGGGATGACGACCAGTCGATCTATTCCTGGCGCGGGGCGGAAGTCGCCAATATCCTCAAGTTCGAAAAGGATTTTCCCGGCGCCAAGGTGGTCAAGCTGGAACAAAATTATCGCTCCACGCCGCAGATCCTAGCGACCGCGTCTGGCCTGATCGATGCCAACAGCCAGCGGCTCGGCAAGACGCTGTGGACCGAGCTTCCGGCGGGCGACAAGGTGCGCGTGATCGGCGTGTGGGACGCGCCCGAGGAAGCGCGCCGGGTGGGCGAGGAGATCGAGCGGCTGGAACGCGAAGGCGCCCCGCTGGACGAGATCGCGATCCTCGTCCGCGCGCAATATCAGACTCGCGAATTCGAGGACCGCTTCATCCAGATCGGCCTCAATTACCGCATCGTGGGCGGCTTCCGCTTTTACGAGCGCGCCGAAATCCGCGACGCGCTCGCCTATCTGCGCGTGATTTCGCAGCCTGCGGACGATCTCGCCTTCGAACGCATCTACAACCAACCCAAGCGCGGGCTCGGCGCCAAGACGCTGGAAACCATGCGTCGCCATGCGCGCCGTACCGGCCTGCCGCTGGCCGCCGCCAGCCTCGACCTCGTCGACAGCGACGAACTGCCCGCCCGCGCGCGGAACACGCTCACTGGCCTGTTGAAGCAGTTCGTCTACTGGCGCGAGTCGGCGGAGCGGGAGACGCCCGCCAACCTTCTGCGCCTCGTCCTGTCCGAAAGCGGCTATGACGACATGCTCGCGAAGGATCGCAGCGCCGAAAGCGCGGGGCGCGCGGAAAACCTCTCCGAACTCGCCCGCGCGATGGAGGAATACGACACGCTCGGCGATTTCCTCGAACATGTCGGCCTCGTCATGGACAATGACGCGCAGGGCGATGACGAAAAGGTCACGATCATGACCATGCACGCCGCCAAGGGGCTGGAATTCAACAATGTCTTCCTGCCCGGTTGGGAAGAAGGCGTGTTCCCTTCGCAGCGCGCCCTCGACGAAGGCGGGCTTGCCTCGCTGGAGGAGGAACGCCGCCTCGCCTATGTCGCGATCACGCGCGCGCGGCGGAAATGCACGATCCTGCACGCCGCCAATCGCCGCATCTTCGGCCAGTGGACCAGCTCCATCCCGAGCCGGTTCATCGAGGAATTACCCGACGAACATATCGAGCAGGAAACCACGATGAGCGGCGGCGCGTCACTGTGGCGCGCGAATTGGAGCGAGAGCGAGGACCCCTTCGCCCATGTCGCACGCGATCGACCTGATCGCAGCACCGCGCGCGGCCCCGGCTGGCAGCGCGCGCTGGCGACGGGTTACGAGACGAAGCCGGTTCGCGTTGCGGAAAACAAGCGCTCAGCCGCCAGTTTCGCGGCCAAGGCCCGGACCGACGTCGCGATCGGTGCGCGCGTCTTCCATGAGAAATTCGGTTACGGCGAGGTCACCGATCAGGAAGGCAACAAGCTCGAAATCGCCTTCGAGAAGGCCGGCACCAAGCGCGTGATCGACAGCTTCGTGAAGCTGGCGGACTAGACCCGCAGCTCACCGCCAGCAGCGCGCTCAGGCCAGAGCGGATACGTCCAGAAAGGTCGGGCGCGGGCCGTTCCATTCGCCTGCCGGGACGGGATCGTCCTGACGATCGTCACGGCGCGCATTGCGCGGACGGTCGTTGCGCGCTTCGCGGCCCTCATCCGTCTGGGCGTGATCGCGCTCCTGATACCGCTCCGACCGAGACCGGCCACGGCGAGGCTTGTCCTTCGCCGACGAGTCCGGCGCCGTGTCGTCACGCTCTTCGCTCTTGCGGCGGCTCTTGCGCGCGGGCTTTTCCTCGCCTGCCTCGTCCGCCTTTTCGGCCTTGTCCTGCGACGCATCGCGCAGCTCCACGCGCACGTCCTTCTGGCCGAACACCGGAACTTCGCTACCGGTCAGCTTCTCGACATTCTCGATCGCTTCGGCATCTTCGGGCGTGACGAAGGTGAAGGCGCGACCCTTGGCGCCCGCGCGGCCCGTGCGGCCGATGCGATGGACGTAATCGTCCGGGTGCCAGGGCGTGTCGTAATTGAAGACGTGGCTCACACCCTTGATGTCGAGCCCGCGCGCCGCAACGTCGCTGGCGACGAGGATGTTGACCTCGCCCGCCTTGAACCGGGCCAGCTCCTGCAAGCGGCTGGACTGGTCCATGTCGCCATGGATTTCCCCGCTCCTGAAGCCGTCGCGTTGCAGGGTCTTATTGAGTTCGCGCACCGTCGTCTTGCGGTTGGCGAAGATGATCGCGGTCTCGACCAGATCGTGCGAGAGCAGCCAGCGCAGCGTATCCTGCTTGCCGCGCGACTTGGTCAGCACCTTGAAGGCGGTGATGTCCTTGTTCGTGCTGGCCGCCCGGCTGACTTCGATCCGCTTGGGATTGGTGAGGAATTTCTTCGCTAGCTTCTCGATCGGCGGCGGCATGGTGGCGCTGAAGAGCAGCGTCTGGCGCGCTTCGGGAAGCTTGGAACAGATGAATTCGATATCAGGGATGAACCCCATGTCGAGCATCCGGTCCGCCTCGTCGATGACGAGCAGTTCGCACCCGTTCAACAGGATCTTGCCGCGCTCGAACAGGTCCATCAGCCGGCCCGGCGTGGCGATCAGCACATCGACGCCTTCGTTCAGCGCCTTGACCTGATCGCCCATCTGGACGCCCCCGATCAGCAGCGCGAGCTTGAGATCGTGGTTCTTGCCGTATTTCTCGAAATTCTCGGCGACCTGCGCGGCGAGTTCGCGCGTCGGTGCCAGGATCAGGCTGCGCGGCATCAGCGCGCGGCGGCGTCCGGCGGCCATGATGTCGATCATCGGGAGCACGAAACTGGCGGTCTTGCCGGTGCCGGTCTGCGCGATGCCGATGATGTCCTTCATCATCAGGACCGGCGGAATCGCCTCGGCCTGGATCGCGGTCGGCTCGGTGTAACCGGCGGCTTCGACCGCATCGAGGAGTTTTTCGGAAAGGCCGAGATCGGCAAAGGTCATGCAGGTCCGCTTCGGAGTCTGGAGGAATATCGTCAGAATAGGTTGAGACGACGCACGCGGGACAAAAGGACCACGCGCGGCGCGGCCCTTGGCTTAAAACCCGCGCGAAGTCAAGAAATCGCCCGTTTCCCCCGATGGGAGGTCCGGCGGCGCGCTATCCCCCGCCGCTGACGGGAACCAGCTGCGCCATGCCCGAAAGCGAACACCGGGCGCCCGTGCGCGACAGCAGGCGATCGCGATCGATGCACAGCCGTCCATCGGCATTGGGCTCGAAATAGAAGCCCGAATAATAGTCGCGCGCGGAGCAGCTTCGCTCGAGCTGCGCGCTGACCAATCTCCGGTCCCGCAGATAGAGCAGCAGGCGATTGCCGGTGTCGGCCCTGACACCCGCGATCGCGGAGACAGGTACGCAATCCTCCATCGGCCGCGAGACGAAACGGACGGGGGCACGGGTCTGTACGGTGGCGGGCGCGAAGCTCTGCGCCGGGGCGGCGCGCGGCGAAATCCGCACGATCACGCGCCGCTCGATCCGCACCTGATTGGCGGAGGGCGCGCGGAAATCGGGAGCGAAGCGCACCCACCACGGCGCCGCACCGGGCGTTGCTTCACTCTGCCGCCGCGCCGCCTCTTCCGTCAGGCGAGAGCTATTCGCCTGATCCTGATGGGCCGCGATTTCGACCGCCGCGCCGTCCGCCACGGGCCCGTCCGCGGCGGAGGCTGCGAAAAGGAGCAGGGGGGACAGGATGATGGCAAGGCTGGCCATGGGCAGAAGCTGAGATTTCCTTCCGAACGCCAGATGGACGCGATACTGCGCGGCGGTCTCGTTGCGCGCCGCCCTGCCCCCGAATGCTTGAACGCGCGCTTAATTGCACGTCTTCGCCCGATCGCGGTAGCGCCGAAGCGATAAGGTGTGGCATATCCATCACGATGACTCACTCCGCCACCGACACGCGCCCCTTTCTCGATCAGGTCCGCGAGCTTCTCGGATCGCGAGGGTTCACCGACGATCCCGATCTGCTCGATCCCTGGCTGACCGATTGGCGCGGTCGTTATACCGGCAAGGCGCTCGGCCTCGCTTCGCCCGCGAACACCCAGGAAGTCGCGGCGCTGGTGCGCCTGTGCCACGATCAATGCGTGCCCATAGTGCCCCAAGGCGGCAATAGCGGGATGTCCGGCGGCGCGACCCCCGATACGAGCGGGACGGCCCTCCTGCTCAGCCTGCGGCGGATGGACACGATCCGCGCATTGGACGCGGATGCGCGCGAGATCGTCTGCGAGGCAGGCGTGGTGCTCCAGACGCTCCACGACGCTGCCGAAAAGGAGCGGCTGCGCTTTCCGCTGACACTCGGCGGCAAGGGTTCGGCGACCATCGGTGGGCTGGTCTCCACCAATGCCGGGGGCACCCAGGTGCTGCGCCACGGATCGATGCGGGCGCAGGTGCTGGGGATCGAAGCGGTGCTCGCCGATGGGAGCGTGATCGACACGCTCACGCCCCTGAAGAAGGACAATCGCGGATTCGATCTCAAGCAGCTGCTGATCGGTTCGGAGGGAACGCTCGGGATCGTGACCGCGGCGACCTTGCGCCTGCTGCCCGAAATCGGCGGACGTCGGGTGATCTGGGCCGGGCTCGGCTCGATCGGGCAGGCGCGCAGGCTGCTGCTGCATTGCGAGCGCATGGCGGGCGATCTGCTCGAGGGTTTCGAGGTCATCCCGCGCCATTCGTTCGACGCCGTGCTCGATTACCTTCCCGACGCCCGCAATCCGCTGGGCGGCAAACACGAATGGCACGCGCTGATCGAACTGGTGGCCGATCGCGGCGCGGACGACACGCTCGATCCGATCGTCGAGCAAATGCTCGAAACCGCGCTCGAGAACGAGCTACTCGACGATGCGACGATCGCGGCGAACGAACACCAGGCCGAACAGTTCTGGCTGTTGCGCGAATCGATCGCACCGGCCGAACGGGCAATCGGTCCCGCGGCACAGCACGACATCTCGGTGCCCGTGGCGCGCATGGCGGATTTCGTCGCCGAAGCGGTGCCCGCCGTCGAACGGCAATTCCCCGATCACGAGGCGATCGCTTTCGGCCATCTGGGCGACGGCAATGTCCACTTCCACGTGCTCGCCCCGCGCGGGAGCAACAAGGAGGAATGGGAAGCGGCGCAGGCCAAGGAGGTCAGCCGCTTCGTCTACGATCTCGTCACGCGCTATGGCGGGTCGATCAGCGCCGAGCATGGGATCGGGCAGATCAAGGTGGACGAATTGCAGCGGCTGGGCGATCCGGTCGCGCTGGCGACGATGCGCGCGGTCAAGCAGGCGCTCGACCCGCGCGGCATCCTCAATCCGGGCAAATTGCTCCCGCTTGCCTCCGCGCCGGACTCTCCGTAAAGCGCACGGCTTCACGCGTGTGGGGGCCGGTTGATCCAGGCCATCGCGCGCAGAGCCTTTTTCTGACCGATCCGGAGATCATTCATGGCCAGCGCGCCGCAGCCCACCCTGCCCCTGTTCTACAACGACCTGATGCCGCTCAACAGCCGCGATCATGGCAAGTTCCGCACCAAGCAGATCGACGATGCCGGGTTCCTCAAGACCCAGCACGCCGTGCCCCTGACGGTCGACGAATTCGTCCAGGCGCAGCGCAATTTCCCCATCGTGTTCAGCTCGGGCGACCAGCCGCTGCCGCTGGCTCTGATGGGCCTCAACGAAGGCGTGAACACCTATGTCGACGATCAAGGCAAGGTGACCGAGCCGGTCTATATCCCCGCCTATATCCGCCGCTATCCCTTCATGCTCGCCAAGCTGCGCCCCGATGCCGACGAATTGTCGCTCTGCTTCGACCCGACGCAGGACAAGGTGATCGGCGAATTCGAGGAAGGCGAGCGCCTGTTCGACGATGAAGGCAAGGTCACGCAGGCCACGCAGCAGATCCTCGATTTCTGCGAACAGTTCGAAGCCGCCGGTCAGCGTACCAAGGCGTTCATGGACGAACTGAAGAATGCCGACCTGCTGATGGATGGCGAAATGTCGATCTCGCGTCAGGAAGCGCCCGACACGCCCTACACCTATCGCGGCTTCCAGATGGTCAATCAGGAAAAGCTGCGCGAGATCGATGCCGAAACCGCCAAGAAGTGGAACGATAACGGCCTGATGATGCTGGTCCACGCGCATATCTTCTCGCTCGACATGATGCGCGCGATCTTCTCGCGTCAGGTCCAGCAGGGCACCGCGCCGGACGCCTTCGCGGGCCAGCCGACGGTCAACTGATCCGGCGGGCGGCGCGCCCGTCCGTTCAGGCCGCTGTGACCGGCGCTGCGACAGGTGGAGGCGCATTTGCGTTTACCGCCAGCGCCGGGCTTGAAACGGGGCGCCGATCGCACCATTTCGAGGTCACCGGAAGCCGCTTCCCTCATGGCGCTTCCGGCCGATGCGCGAAAGCGCATCTCCTCCCTGAACCTTGGCCACTCCGTGCATTATGCACGGGGTGGTTTTTTCTTTGTATCCTCGGTCCTTATTCCGCCGCCTGCCGGATCGTGTCGCCGGACGTCAGCCCCGCGACCTGCGCGGCGAGCGATCGCACCATTTGGGCGAGCAGCCGCGCCACGCCCGCGAAGCGCGGCCCGGCATCGCGCATCTCCGCGTCGAGATAGGCGCTGCGGCACACTTCGATCTGCAAGGCATGGATATTGCGGCGCGGCGCCCCGTGCCGGTCGAGCACGTAGCCTCCCGAATAGGGGCGATTGTGCGCGACTCTTCGCTCCGCCGCGGCGAGGACATTCAGCGCGCCTGCCGCCAGCCCGTCACCGCAGGATGCTCCGAACCGGTCCCCGATGACAAATTCGGCCGCCTGCTGGCCGGGCTCGGCGGGCTTGAGCGGCGGCATGGAATGAAGGTCGATCAACAGCACCGCCCCCCATTCGTCGCGCACCCGTTCGAGCAAGACCCCGAGCGCGGCGTGATAGGGTTTGTGGACCGTCTCGATCCGCGCATCGAGATCCTCGCGCGCCAGCCTGCCCTTCCAGATTTCGCCCATGCCGGGGAGCCTGCGCGGCACCAGCCCCAATCCGGTGCGCGCACGGCGATTGACGCCTCCCTTCGCAAGGTCGCTGCGGGCTGGCCCCGCGATCATCGCCCAGTCGATATCGTCGGCCGAACGATTGAGGTCGATCATCGCGCGCGGAGCATGGGCCACGATGAGGGACGCCCCACTCATCCGCGCGACCTCGGCAGCGAGCAGATCGATCAGGCGATCTTCGAGCTTGAGTGTCGCCGGGCCGGGATCGCGCATCGCACCCGTGACATCGTCTGGGTAGTGCCTCCCGCCATGCGGCGCACCGATCACGATGGGGACGGCCAGAGGTTCGGGACAAGACAGGGTGAAGGCCGACCCTTCGCCGCCCGGTATCCGCCCCCCGCCCTGCGGATTGGGTATCCGAAGCGGGAGAGGAGGCACTGGCATAATGCCGGATGTGCGCCTTTCACCCCATCGAGTCAAAAGGTTCGCACCGCTGAAAGCGCCCCACGCAAGGGGCCGCGCGAAAAAAGCGACAATCGCTGTCCGGGGCCTGACCAAGAGGCAAGATTTCTTAAGGGCTCGGTGCTAACACGCTGCCCATGACCGATACCTATCAGCCCCGCATCCTGCTTGCGGAAGACGACGATGCCATGCGCACCTATCTCGAACGCGCGCTGGAGAAGGCCGGCTATGAGGTCGATTCGGTCGATCGCGGTACGGCTGCCCTGCCCCTGCTGGAGCAGCGGCGGTACGACCTGCTTCTGTCCGATATCGTGATGCCGGAAATGGACGGTATCGAACTGGCGCAGCGCTGCAACGAGATCAGCGCGGAGACGAAAGTGATGTTCATCACCGGATTCGCCGCCGTGACGCTCAAGGCCAATCGCGACCAGCCGCAGGCGCGCGTCCTCTCCAAGCCGTTTCACCTCAAGGATCTGGTCCTCGAAGTGGCACGCACTCTGGACGACCGGATTACCGCTTCCCTCTAGCGCGTCGGGTGAGGCAAATTGTGGCTTGCATGGCGCGGGGCCGCTCGCTAGATGGCCCGCCTGCGCAGCCCTCGGGCTGACGCATATTCGATGGTGCGGGCGTATAGCTCAGTGGTAGAGCACTATGTTGACATCGTAGGGGTCCCAAGTTCAATCCTTGGTACGCCCACCAT
Source organism: Qipengyuania pelagi (assembly GCF_009827295.1). Lineage (NCBI taxonomy): Bacteria > Pseudomonadati > Pseudomonadota > Alphaproteobacteria > Sphingomonadales > Erythrobacteraceae > Qipengyuania > Qipengyuania pelagi. Next base: position 1,445,782 of record NZ_WTYD01000001.1, read on the forward strand.
CGTAAGGCCTGGGCGTATGATCCAGGCGCATGACGCAGGAGCCCGCCCTTTGGCGGGCTTTTTCGTATCCGGCGCGGATCTGCGGGACATTCCGCCGTGGCGATGGGTTCACACGGCAGGGCAAGCAGGCGCCCCGTTTCGGCCCGGTTGCGCGTTCGTCCGGCTCTGCTAAAGCCCGCGCAAACCTTTTCCCGACATTCAACAGACAGGGCCATCATGCAGAAAATTCAGGTCAAGAACCCGGTCGTCGAACTCGACGGCGATGAAATGACGAAGATCATCTGGGAATGGATCCGCGAGCGGCTGATCCTCCCCTATCTCGATATCGACCTGAAATATTACGACCTTTCGATCGAACACCGCGATGCGACCGACGATCAGGTGACCGTGGATGCCGCCAATGCGATCAAGGAACACGGCGTCGGCGTGAAATGCGCCACCATCACCCCGGACGAAGCCCGCGTCGAGGAATTCGGCCTCAAGAAGATGTGGGTCAGCCCCAATGGCACGATCCGCAACATCCTCGGCGGCGTCGTCTTCCGCGAGCCGATCGTGATCGACAACGTGCCGCGCCTCGTCCCCGGCTGGACCGATCCGATCGTGGTCGGCCGCCACGCTTTCGGCGACCAGTATCGCGCCAAGGACACGCTGATCCCCGGCGCCGGCAAGCTGCGCCTCGTCTTCGAAGGCGAGAATGGCGAGAACATCGATCTCGACGTGTTCGAATTCCAGCAGTCGGGCGTCGCCATGGCGATGTACAATCTCGACGAATCGATCCGCGATTTCGCGCGCGCCAGCTTCAATTACGGGCTCGATCGCGGCTGGCCGGTCTATCTCTCGACCAAGAACACCATCCTCAAAAAGTACGATGGCCGCTTCAAGGATCTGTTCCAGGAAGTGTTCGACGCGGAGTTCGCCGACAAGTTCAAGGCGGCCAACATCACCTACGAACACCGCCTGATCGACGACATGGTCGCCGCCGCACTGAAGTGGAGCGGAAAGTTCGTCTGGGCCTGCAAGAACTATGACGGCGACGTGCAGTCGGATGTCGTGGCGCAGGGCTTCGGCTCGCTCGGCCTGATGACCAGCGTGCTGCTCTCGCCCGATGGCAAGACCGTGGAAGCGGAAGCCGCGCACGGCACCGTGACCCGTCACTATCGCCAGCACCAGCAGGGCAAGGCGACCTCGACCAACCCGATCGCATCGATCTTCGCCTGGACGCGCGGCCTGATCTATCGCGGCAAGTTCGACGACACCCCCGATGTGGTGAAGTTCGCCGAGACGCTGGAGCGGGTCTGCGTGGAAACCGTCGAGAGCGGCCAGATGACCAAGGATCTCGCGCTGCTGATCGGACCGGGCCAGAGCTGGCTGACCACCGAGCAGTTCTTCGAGGCGGTCCGCAGCAATCTCGAAAAAGAGATGAAAGAGCAGGGCCTCGCCCCCGCCTGACCCGGAATACAGGTTCCGTGAGAATCGAGCCCCGGCGCCTCACTCGTAGGCGTCGGGGCTTTCTATATGCGGTCGGTCGATACCCAGCCCGATGAGCTTGGCAGGCACCCGCTGCAACGGACCGACACGATCGATCAGCCGCACGGGAAGTGGCGCACGGTCGATCGGCTGATCGCGCTGGAGGATCGGCCAGATGATGCGATCCTGCACGAGCTTCTGCATCTTCTGCGTGTAATGGACCGACCGGGCGCGCAGCTGCTGCACGCGCGGCAAAAGCGGATCGGGATTGTCTCCCCGCGCAAGCGGTGCCGCCAGCACATTTGCGGCGACCACTGCATCCTGCACAGCGACATTGATCCCTACCCCGCCGATCGGGCTCATCGCATGGGCGGCGTCACCGATCGCCAGCAACCCGTCACGGTTCCACCGTGTCAGACGGTCGAGCGCCACGCTCAGAAGCTTCACCTCGTCCATATCGGAGAACGCCGCGATCGCCCCATCGAGCTCGGGCACCAGACCGTGCAGGCGATTGCGAAACGCCTCTATGCCCTGCGCGCGGATCTCATCCGCCGTGCCTTTGGGGATCAGGAACGCGCATTGAAGGTAAGTGCGCCGGTTGATCAGGACGAGAAACTTGCCCGCGGCCAGCGAGCCGAAGCTTTCCGGACCGAGAGCTTCGGGGCGATCCAGCCTGAACCACAGGACATCCATCGGTGCACCGATTCGCTCGAGCGGCAGCGCCGCCTCTTCGCGCATGATCGAGCGCCGGCCATCGGCTGCGATCACGAGCCGCGCGGGCAGCACTTCCCCGGCCTTCGTTTCGACCGCCGATATCCGCCCCTTGCCATCTTTATGCGCGGCGACAGCCTCTGTCCCCGTACGCAATTCGAATCCGGGGTATCGTCGCGCCTTGCCCGTCAGAAAATCGAGCAGGTCCCATTGCGGCATCATCGCGATGTAGGGAGCTGGCACGGGCAGGTGCCGGAAGTCCGCAATTGCACGTTGCTCGCCTGCGATCCTGAGCCCGATCCTCTCGACCTTGCTGTGTTCGATTTCCAGCAGCTCATCGAGCCAGCCGAGCTGATGGAACAGATCGAGTGTCGAGGGATGGACCGTGTCACCGCGAAAATCGCGGAAGAAGTCCGCGTGCTTCTCCAGAACGGTCACCTTGACGCCCGCGCGGGCGAGCAACATTCCGGCAAATATGCCCGCCGGGCCTCCTCCGACGACGATTACCGGCAATTCGGAATGATTTGGCACCTTGGACGCGCTCCCTTGTTCAGGCATTAGCGCCCGTGGAACACTGCATACAGGAGACGGTCCGATCTCAACCACCAACAAAACCAAGGCCCGCCTGGAAGTCCGACGGGCCATGATCAAGGATATCCGCGGGATCGCCGCGCTTATCCGCCGCGTCTACACCGAATTACCGCCCTACAAGCAGAGCGAAATTCGCGGCCAGATCAACAACTTCCCCGATGGGTGTTTCGTCGCGCTGCTCGATGATGAGGTGGTGGGCTATTGCGCCTCCATGCAATTGCCCGAGCCGGTGGCCTTCGCGCCGCACGACTGGGACGAGATCACCGGCAACGGTTACGGCAGCCGCCACGATCCGACCGGGGACTGGCTCTATGGCTACGAGATGTGCGTCGATCCCAAGGTGCGTGGCGTTCGCATCGGGCGCCGCCTCTACGAAGAACGGCGCGCGCTGGCGGAGGAGAACGATCTTACCGGAATCGTCTTCGGGGGCCGGATGCCGGGTTACGACCGGGCGCGCCGCCGCAAGACCGACAAGGTCGAAAGCCCGGAGGATTATCTCGACCGCCTCGTCGCCGGAAAGCTGCACGATCCGGTGCTGCGCTTCCAGCTCGCCAACGGGTTCGAACCGCAGGGCGTGATGCGCAAATACCTGCCCGAGGACAAGGCCTCGCGCGGGAATGCGGTGATGATGGTCTGGCGCAATCCGTATGTGGAGCGCGACCAGCCGGTGAAGAAGCGCCTGCCGCGCGGCGTCGAATCGGTGCGCGTGGCGACCTGCCAGTTGCAGGCCCGCGCTGTCGCCGATTACGACGAGTTCCTGCGCGCCATTCAGTATTTCGTCGGCGTCGCATCCGATTACGAAGCGGATTTCATCGTCTTCCCCGAGCTGTTCACGCTGCAATTGCTGAGCTTCGAGCCGGAGGAACTCTCTCCCGTCGCCGCGATCGAGCGCCTGTCCGAATACACACCGCGCATCCGTTCCGATCTTTCCGAAATGGCGATGCGCTACAACATCAACATCATCGGCGGTTCGCACCCGACGCGGATGGATGATGGCGACATCCACAACGTCGCCTATGTCTGCCTGCGCGACGGATCGGTGCACGAACAGGAGAAGATCCACCCCACGCCGAACGAGCGCTATTGGTGGAACATTCGCGGCGGCGACACGATCGACGTGATCCAGACCGATTGCGGCCCGATCGGGGTGCAGATCTGCTATGACAGCGAATTCCCCGAACTGAGCCGCAAGCTGGCGGACGAAGGCGCGCGGATCATCTTCGTCCCCTTCTGCACCGACAGCCGCCAGGGCTATCTGCGGGTGCGTTATTGCGGGCAGGCGCGCGCGATCGAGAACCAGTGCTTCGTGGTGTTGTCCGGCAATGTCGGCAACCTTCCCAATGTCGCCAATATGGACATCCAGTACGCGCAGAGCTGCATCCTGACGCCCTGCGACTTCCCCTTCGCGCGCGACGGGATCGCGGCCGAGGCGAGCGAGAATGTCGAGACGCTGACGATAAGCGACATCAACCTCGCCGATCTCAGCTGGGCGCGCGCGGAAGGCACGGTGCGCAACCTCGCCGACCGGCGCTTCGATCTCTACCGGATCGAATGGGACGAGGATGGCGCGCATCCGGGCAAGACCCGCCCGCGCGCCGAACCGCTCGGCACGCAGACCGTCGGCGGGGGCTAGGCTTTCGAAGCATCGTTGCGCGCTGGATCGCCGCGTCGCTTCGCTCCTCGCGATGACGAAGATGGCTGCATTGGCCGCCAATCTTCGTCATTGCGAGCGACCGCAGGTCGCGCGGCAATCCAAGGCGGTCGCATAACGACCGCGCCGATAGAAAATCTCACGCCCCCAAGACTGGCGCAACCCCGCCCCGCATTATAGGACGCTCCCATGGCCGGCGAGATCGAAGCGACCCCGATGATATCCGATGCGCTGGTGATCCTCGGCGCGGCGGGGCTCGTCATCCCGGTCTTCACCCGCTTCCGCATCACGCCCGTCATCGGGTTCATCCTGATCGGCATCGCGGTCGGCCCCTTCGGGCTCGGACAATTGGTCTACGAACGACCCTGGCTCAGTCACATAACGATCACCGATCCCGAGGCGCTGGAACCCTTCGCGGAATTCGGGATCATCCTGCTGCTGTTCACCATCGGGCTGGAACTGAGTTTCAAGCGATTGTGGCAGATGCGCAGGCTGGTGTTCGGACTGGGCGCGCTCGAACTGCTTGTCACCGGCGTGATGCTGGCGATCGTCCTCGCGATGATCGGCCAGTACTGGACCGGGGCGCTGGCGCTGGGCTTCGCGCTCGCCTTCTCCTCCACCGCGATCGTCCTGCCGATATCGGGCACGCACTCGCCCGTGGGCCGCTCGGCGCTGTCGATGCTGCTGTTCGAGGATATCATGATCGTGCCGATCATCTTCATCCTCGGCGCCATGGCCCCCACCGCGCAGGCCGAAGGGTGGGAGGGGCTGGTCGACACGCTCGTCGTCGGCGGGGTCGTGATCGCGGTGCTGCTGATCGCCGGGCGGATCGCCCTGCCCCGCCTGTTCGCGCAGGCCGCGCGCACCAAGAGCCCGGAGCTGTTCCTCGCCGCCAGCCTGCTCGTCGTGATCGGTGCCAGCCTCGCCACCGCGCTTGCGGGCCTGTCCCCCATCGTCGGGGCGCTGATCGCCGGCCTCCTGATCGCGGAGACCGAATATCATGGCGAGGTCGAAGCGATCATCGAACCCTTCAAGGGCCTTGCGCTCGGGATTTTCCTCATCACGGTCGGGATGAGCATCGATCTCGCCACGATCTGGGAAAACCTAGCCTCAATCGCGACCGCCGTGGTCGGCGTGCTGGTCTTCAAGGCGCTCATCACCGGTATCCTTTTGCGTCTGATGGGTGCGCGGCGATCGACGGCGGCGGAGACGGGCATCCTGATGGCGAGCCCGTCCGAAACCACGCTGATCGTGCTCGCGGCGGCCAGTTCCGCGCTGCTGATCCAGCCCGGGACGGCCCAGTTCTGGCAGATCGTCACGGCCATCGGCCTGACCATCACGCCGGTCCTCGCTCTGGTCGGGCGCGCGATCGCCCGGCGGGTCGAACCCATGCCGGAATTGCCGCCGGAGGATGAAGGCAACCCGCGCGTCATCATCATCGGAGCGGGCCGCGTCGGTCGCCTGATCGCGCGGATGCTGGAAACGCACGACAAACCCTATGTCGCGATCGATTCGAACGCCGACCTGATCGCCAGCGCCAAGCGCCGCGGCTTCCGCGCGGCTTTCGGCGATGCCTCGCGCAGCGATGCGCTCGACAAGCTGGGCATCGAAAGCGCGCTCGCCGTGGTGCTGACCATGGACGAGCCGGTGCTGGCCGCGCGCCTCGTCGCCAAATTGCGCAAGGCCTATCCGCAATTGCTGATCGTCGCGCGCGCCCGCGATACCGGCCACGCGGCCGAACTCTACCGCGCCGGGGCCAGCCATGCGGTGCCCGAAACGCTCGAAAGCTCGCTGCAATTGAGCGAGGCGGTCCTCGTCGATATCGGCGTGCCGATGGGTCCGGTGATCGCCTCCATCCACGAACAGCGCGACGAATACCGCGTGAAGATCGAACAGGAAGGCGCGCTCAGCTATCGCCCCAAACTGCGCAGCAGCACCGCGAGCGATTGAGGGACGGCATCTCATGGGTGAAATCGAGACACGCGCCGATTGCTCGCGCTGCGCGGCGCTATGCTGCATCGCCTATCCATCGGACGATATGCCGGGCTTCTCGGCACGCAAGGCTGCGGGTGAACCCTGCCCCAAGCTCGGGCGGGACGGGCTCTGTACGATCTACGAGCGTCGCGAGGAAGAAGGGTTCGCGGGCTGCATCCGCTACGAATGCTTCGGCGCTGGCCAGCATGTCGTGGAAACGCTATTTGCAGGACGCGACTGGCGCAGCGATCCCGCGCTTCTGCCGGCCATGGTCGAAAACTTTCTCGCCATGCGTCCGGTCAGCGACCTGCTCTTCCTCGCCCGCCGCGCGGAGGCACGCGGCGGCGAAGTGGCGGATATCGTCGAGCGCCTCGAAACGATGGCGAGCAGTCGGGAAAGCCTGATCGCAGCCGAGGGTCTCGCGTCCTGCGAACGGGATCTGCGCGCGCTCTATCGCCAGCTCGGCCCGGAGAGAGATTGAACGATCCGCGCGCTCATGCATTGGAAGGGAAAGGAGAAAATGCGATGAGCAATCCCGATCCCACCAAGCCGACGCCCAATGACGAGAAGTTCAAGCCGCAGAACGTGCAGGACCCGTTGAAGAGCACGGCGAAAGTCGATCAGGGGCGCGGCCAGCCCGGCGATACGGGCGGCAACGATCTCGAACAGGGCAGCAGCGGCGTGACGAAAAAGACGCCGAGCGCCTGACGGACAGCCGGTAAAAGAAAAGCAAACCGCCCGCGCCGACCCGGTTGCGGGCGGTTTTCTATTGCGGGCTCGCTTCCTATCCGGCGCTTAGGGCCTCGCGCACCGCCGCGATTGCCGCATCGGCCTGCGAACCATCCGGTCCGCCGCCCTGCGCCATATCAGGGCGGCCGCCCCCGCCCTTGCCGCCGAGTGCCTCGACGCCCTTGCGCACCAGATCGACCGCGCTGAAGCGACCGATCAGATCGTCCGTCACCGCCACGGCGAACGCCGCCTTGCCATCATTGACCGCGCAGATCGCCGCGATCCCGGATCCGATGCGGGACTTCGCCTCGTCGAGAAGCGGACGCAATTCCTTGGGATCGAGACCTTCGATCGTCTGGCCGGAGAAGGTGACGCCACCAATATCCTCGTCTGCGGCTTGCGCCGGACCAGCGCCGCCGCCGCCGAGCGCCAGAGCGCGTTTCGCTTCGGCCAGCTCCTTTTCGAGCCGCTTGCGCTCCTCGACCAGCGCCGTGACGCGCGCCGCGGCATCGTCGGGCGCGGTCTTCAGCGCGCTGGCGATCGCCTTCACCGCCTCGTCGCGCGCGAGCAGCCAGCGGCGCGCCGCATCGCCCGTCAGCGCCTCGATCCGGCGCACCCCCGAACTGACCGCGCTTTCCGAAACGATGTGGAACAGGCCGATATCACCCGTCGCCTCGACATGGGTGCCGCCGCACAATTCGACCGAAAAGTTACGGCTCCCATCGGGCTTGCGACCCATCGAGAGAACGCGGACCTCGTCGCCATATTTCTCCCCGAACAGCGCCAGCGCGCCCGCCGCCACGGCATCGTCCGGCGTCATCAACCGGGTCGAGACCTGTTCGTTGGCGCGGATTTCCGCGTTCACCTCGGCCTCGATATCGGCGATTTCCTCAGCGCTCAGCGGCTTGGGATGCGAAAAATCGAAGCGGAAGCGATCGTCCGCCACCAGCGAGCCCTTCTGCGTGACATGCTCGCCGAGCGCATTGCGCAGGGCTGCGTGAACCAGATGGGTCGCCGAGTGGTTCGCACGGATGCGATCGCGCCGGTCGGCATCGATCTGGAGATGGACCGCATCGCCCACCTTGACCTCGCCCTTGATCACCTTGCCGACATGCGCGTGAAGTCTGCCCAAGGGCTTATTGGTCGTTTCGACCGCGAATTCGAGGCCATCGGGCGTCCAGATGCGCCCCGCATCGCCGGTCTGGCCGCCGCTCTCACCATAGAACGGGGTCTGGTTGGTCAGCACGATCACCTGATCGCCCGCAGCCGCTCTGTCGACCTCGGCGCCGTCCTTGACGATGGCCACCACCGCCGCTTCGCCCGTGGTCGAGCTGTAGCCGGTAAATTCGGTCGAACCTTCGCGCTCGGCGATGTCGAACCACACCTCATCGCTCGCCGCCTCGCCCGAACCCTTCCAGGCAGCGCGGGCGGCGGCTTTCTGCTGCGCCATCGCGGCATCGAACCCTTCGCGATCCACGCCGATACCGCGGCTGCGCAGCGCATCCTCGGTCAGATCGTAAGGGAAGCCATAGGTGTCGTAGAGCTTGAACGCGGTTTCGCCGGGCAGCGTGCCGCCCTCGCCCAGATCGCCCGTTTCTTCGTCGAGCAGGCGCAATCCCTTGTCGAGCGTGCGACGGAACTGCGTCTCCTCGCGCTCCAGCACTTCCTGGATCAGCGCCTGCCCGCGCACCAGTTCGGGATAGGCCGCGCCCATCTCGCTCACCAGTTCGGGCACCAGACGATGCATCAGCGGCTTGTCCGCGCCGAGCAGATGCGCGTGCCGCATCGCGCGGCGCATGATCCGGCGCAGCACATAGCCGCGCCCTTCGTTCGACGGCAGCACGCCGTCGGCCAGAAGGAAGCTGGTGGACCGCAGGTGATCGGCGATCACGCGATGGCTGGCGGTGCGGTCACCCTCGGCCTTGACGCCCGTCAACCCTTCGCTCGCCGCGATCAGAGCCTTGAAGGTGTCGGTATCGTAATTGTCGTGGACGCCCTGCATCACCGCCGCGACGCGCTCGATCCCCATGCCGGTATCGATGCTGGGCTTGGGCAGGTCGCCGACGATCTCGTCCGCTTCCTGCGTGAACTGCATGAAGACAAGGTTCCAGATCTCGACGAAGCGATCCCCGTCCTCTTCCGGCGATCCGGGAGGGCCACCCCAGATGTGATCGCCGTGATCGTAGAAGATTTCGGAACACGGCCCGCACGGCCCGTCCGATCCCATGGCCCAGAAATTGTCCTTCGTGGGGATGCGGATGATCTTCTCGTCCGCGAAGCCGGTGAGCTTCTTCCACAACTCGAACGCCTCGTCGTCCGTGTGGTATACGGTGACCAGCAGGCGTTCGGGATCGAGCCCCCACTCCTTGGTCAGCAGCGTCCAGGCGTGGTGGATCGCCTGCTCCTTGAAATAGTCGCCGAAGCTGAAATTGCCCAGCATCTCGAAGAAGGTGTGGTGCCGCGCGGTGTAGCCGACATTGTCGAGATCGTTGTGCTTACCCCCGGCACGCACGCATTTCTGGGCGCTGGTGGCGCGCGGCGCGGGCGGGGTTTCGAGGCCGGTGAACGAATTCTTGAACGGCACCATCCCTGCGTTGACGAACATCAGCGTGGGATCGCTGAAGGGGACCAGCGGTGCGGAGGCGACCTCCTTGTGCCCCTGACCGGCGAAATAATCGAGGAAGGAGCGGCGGATGTCGTTGGTCGAAGTCATGCCCGGCAGTTAGGCAATCGCGGGCTTAGCGACAAGCCGGGAATGGCATGAGGCGAGCCGAGCGCGTCAATCGGCGCGGGCGGTGACGATCCAGGCAGACCCAGGGAGCGAGACGCGGCCCTGCGAAAGATGCTCGGCGAGCATGGCGCGCAAGGCCTCGATCGCCCGGTCGCGCGCCACGCCCGCAAGATCGGCGATCGCGCCTGCCGCCGGGCCGATGCGCTGGAAATAGGCGACCGCCTCGTCGAGCGCGCCCTCGCCCTCTCCGGCGATCATGGCATAGTCATAGGGTTCGAGCGTGACATCACGCCAACCGGCTGCGGTCAGAATGTCCCGGACCCGCCCCTCCTCGCCGAATGCGAAGGGTCCGGGGGCGTAGGGATCGGAAGGTGGAGAGCTTGCAGGCGTGACGCTTTGAAGCTGCGAGACCCAGTGGTTTTCGGCGCGCTCTCGGAAACAGGAAAAGCGCAGACGGGCGCGCTTTGCGGCAATGGTCCTGAGATGGGCGAAGGCGGGAGCGGGCTCGTCGAAGAACATCACGCCGTGGCGCGAGATCAGGAGATTGGGTGCTCTAGCGGTGTTGGCGGGCGTCCAGCGCGCTGCATCGCCTTCGCGAAAGGTGAGATTATCAAAGGTCGATCCGCGCTCGCGTGCGACACCTAGCAAATCCTGCGAGATATCCAGGCCCGTGATTTCGGCCGCGGGATTGCGCGCGGCCAGCGTGATCGCGACTTCGCCCGCGCCGCATCCGATATCGAGCGCGCTGTTACTATCCCCGATCGCCGCCGGATCGAGCAGGCGCGCCGTCAGACTTCCGAAGCTGCGATCGGTTCGCTCCCATTCGCGCGCCCAGGTTCCGCCGACCCGCCCGGTCCATTCGCTCGCTCCCGTCACCGGGTCACCAGCCGAAATAGGGGCCGCCACGTTCGCGCGCGCGCTGCCAGGCCGGGCGGGCGTGGACGGCTTCGACGAAGCGAGCGAGCTTGGGCGCCCGCTCGGCATAACCCCGCATGACCGCGATCTCGGCGGGGAAGCTCATCATGACGTCGGCCGCCGACCAGTCGCTGCCGACGAAATGGAGATCGTCCGAAAGCCCCGCTTCGGCAAAATCGACATGCGCACCGAGTTGTTCGTCGATACGCGGCATCAGCGGGGCCGCGGCCTCGCCGAGGCGCCCGGCGTAGAGCTTCAGCATGACCGGCACGAAGAAACTGCTCTCGCCGAACTGCATCCATTCGAGATGATCGATATGCGCATCGCTCTGGGGATCGGGAAGCCAGGCTTCGCCGCCATGCCGTTCGCACAGATACTGGATGATCGCCCCGCTTTCCGCGACGCGGCGGCCATTGTCCTCGATGAGCGGTGACTTGCCGAGCGGGTGCGCGTCCTTCAGCGCCGCCGGGGCGAGATTGGTGGTGGCGTCGCGCTGATAGGCCACGATGTCGTAATCGACCCCGAGCTCCTCGAGCAGCCAGAGAATGCGTTGCGAGCGGCTGTTGTTGAGATGGTGGACGGTGATGGTCATGGGCACGCTCCGCGAACTGATAGGGGTAAAGCGTGTGTAGGCGCGTGCCGTGGGCGGCGACAATGGTCTTCACGCGGGGAGAGAGCGTGGACTGGTCGGCTTTCATCACGCGAAGACACGAAGACACGAAGAGTGCAGGTCAGTGACGTGCGCTCGCAGCTTCACCGGAAGCGGGAGCTGTGCCTTAGCGGCCCGGCGGGACGAAAAGTGGCTTGGTGTCTTCGGGTCTTCGTGTGAAATTATCCCGCCCTCGCCAGCTGAAACGGAAGATGCAGAAGACACGCCACACACCGCGTAAAAACGCGAAAAGCCGGTGCCGCGAAGTGTCCCTTGGACAATCCTCGCCGGAACCGGCTTTCCGCGTGTTCGGATGCCTATTTCGGGACTCGGCCTGTCGCTGGGAAGGCCGTGGCACCCGCTTGAGAAGAAACGCTCAGTCCTCCGCGTCAGGACCGGTCATCATCTCCTCGGCGACTTCGTCAGTTTTGCCGCGAATGGCGGCTTCCAACCGGTCGCAAACTTCGGGATTTTCCTTGAGGTAATTCTTCGCGTTCTCGCGTCCCTGGCCAATGCGGATGCTGTCATAGCTGAACCATGAGCCGGACTTCTCCACGATCCCCGCCTTGACGCCGAGATCGAGAATTTCGCCGATCTTGGAGATCCCTTCGCCATACATGATGTCGAATTCGACCTGCTTGAACGGTGGGGCGACCTTGTTCTTGACCACCTTCACGCGCGTCGCATTGCCGATGATATCGTCGCGATCCTTGATCTGGCCGGTGCGACGGATGTCGAGACGGACAGAGGCGTAGAATTTGAGCGCGTTACCACCGGTCGTCGTCTCGGGATTGCCGTACATCACGCCGATCTTCATGCGCAGCTGGTTGATGAAGATCACCATGCACTTGGAGCGGTTGATCGAACCCGTCAGCTTGCGCAGCGACTGGGACATCAGGCGCGCCTGGAGGCCGACATGGCTATCGCCCATCTCGCCCTCGATCTCGGCACGCGGAACCAGCGCGGCGACCGAATCGACCACCAGCACGTCGATCGCGTTGGAGCGAACCAGCGTATCGGTGATTTCCAGCGCCTGTTCGCCGGTATCGGGCTGCGAGACGATCAGCTCGTCGATATTCACGCCCAGCTTCTTGGCATAGACCGGATCGAGCGCGTGTTCCGCATCGACGAAGGCGGCGGTGCCGCCGGCCTTCTGCGCTTCGGCGATGACATGCAGCGCCAGCGTGGTCTTGCCCGAGCTTTCCGGCCCGTAGACCTCGACCACGCGGCCCTTGGGCAGGCCGCCCACACCGAGCGCGATATCGAGGCCGAGCGATCCGGTGGAAATCGATTCCACGTTCATCGCTTCCTTCTGGCCCAGCTTCATCGCCGAACCCTTGCCGAATGCGCGATCGATCTGCGCGAGCGCGGCGTCGAGTGCCTTTTGACGGTCCACGGAATTTTCCTTGCTATCCACGAGCTTCAGACTGGCCGCCATGACATGTCCCTTCTTCTCTGCCTAGAGCCGCGATCGACTCATCAACCGAAGCGGTATGTACTGCTTCTGTTCCAAGAGAACAAGGGGGGAACGGAATTATTTTCCGGCCCGCATCCGGGTGCTCCGCTCAGGCCGTCTCGCGCGCCGATTTCTGAAGGCTCAGCACCTCGGCGACCTTGGCGTTGATCTGCTGGACGCTGAAGGGCTTGGGGATGAAGTGCATGTTCTCGATGTCGATCTCGTTGCGCAGATGCTCCTCGGCATAGCCCGACATGAAGAGGATCGGGACATCGGGCATCACCCTGCGGATCGCGCGCGCCATGGCGGGTCCGTCCATCACCGGCATGACCACGTCCGAGACCACGAGATCGAACGTCTCGCCCGAATTCGCGACGATGCCGAGCCCGATCTCGCCATCGCTGGCGGTGGTCACGGCATAGCCCGCGCGGGTCAGCGCCCGTTCCGCCACCGCGCGCACCGTATCCTCGTCCTCGACCAGGAGCAGTTTCCCGCCCGCCGACCATTCGCTGGCCTTTTCGCTTTCGGCGCGGCGCGGTTTGGTGGCGCGCGGCATCTCGCCGCGATGGACGGGAAGATACATGGTGAAACGCGCGCCCGCCGGATTCCCGTCCGGCCCCTGGACGTTGTCGGCGAAGATGAAGCCGTTCGATTGCTTCACGATCCCGTAGACCGTCGACAGGCCCAGCCCGGTGCCCTTCCCCTGTTCCTTGGTGGTGAAGAAGGGTTCGAAGATCTTGTTGATCACGTCGCGCGGAATGCCCCCGCCCGTGTCCTGCACGATCAGCACGGTGTAATCGTCGGCGGGCATGATATCGACGCCCATCTTGCGCACGTCGCGCGCGGAAACGCGCCGGGTCGCGAGCGTCAGGCGCCCCTTCCAGTCGGCAGGCGCATTCTGTCCGTAGGCGTGCATCGCGTCACGCGCGTTGACGGCGAGATTGATGATGACCTGTTCCAGCTGCTGCGGGTCGGCACGCACCGGGCCGAGTTCGCGGTCGTGGCGGATCGAGTATTCGATCCGGTCGCCCATCAGCCGCTTCAACAGCTGGCTGACCTCGCTGACGACGTCGGGCAATTGCAGCACCACCGGACGCAGCGTCTGCTGGCGACTGAACGCAAGCAATTGCCGCGTAAGGCTGGCCGCGCGATTGGAATTGGCCTTGATCTGCTGGATGTCGTCATAATCGCTGTCACCCGGCGTGTGGCGCAGCAGCATGAGGTCGCAATAGCCGATGATCGCGGTCAGCACGTTGTTGAAATCATGCGCCACGCCGCCCGCGAGCTGGCCGACCGCCTGCATCTTGGTGGCCTGGGCGACCTGACGGCGCAGGCGCTTCTCCTCGGTCGAATCGCTCAGCGATAAGAGCACCGCCGCATCGCCCAGCCCGCGCACACCCGCAAGGCCGAGCGAGATCGGCTCCTCCTTGTCGCCCGCCAGCCTGACGGCCATGTCCCCGCTCGCCGCCGAGCCCCGCGCGAAGCGGCGCACCGTATCGGACAGAGGCCCCTTGTCCTCGCGCACGACGAGATCGGAAGGGTATTGCGGCAAGCCCTCCTGCTCGCGCTCGATCGCGCGCAGGAAGGCCTTGTTGGCGAACAGGAACCTGCCGTCGCGATCGGTCAGGGCGAGGCCGAGCGGCAGCGCGGCGAGCAGCGCCTCGAGCTGTGGGACCGCCGCCGTCCGGCTCGCATCGGCGCGATTGCCGATCCCGACCTGACCGTCGATCAGCACCATCGTCGAGGGCGCGGGCACAGCCGAGGCCGGATCGGAGCCAGCCCCGCGCGCCTTGCGATCGGCTTCCAGCGATATCTGCACGAGGGTCTGCGGCGTCCCCTGCTGCCCTTCGCGGGCGAAGAAGATCCGGTCGCGATCGTCGGTGCGCAGCAATTGGACGAATTCGCTTCCCTTGAGGTCCGCCTCGGGATTGCCCGTGGCGCGCATGGCGAGGCCCGGCGTGTGGGCCATCACCACGCCATCGCTGGCGACGAGCGCGACTTCGATCCCTGCGCGCGACATCATGTAGCCGAACGGGCCGGAAATCCGCTCGGCAACTCCGTCATAGCTGTTGGCGACCACGATCTCGCTGAAACGCCAGACGAGATAGTCCTCGCCCCGCCCGCTGCGATGGACTTGCAGCGAATAAGGTTTGCCGGTCGCGTTGAAGGCGAGGCTTTCCGCCGTGCCCTCGCCGTCCCGCCAGGCGGCTTTTGCCGCAGCGGCCAGCTTTTCGCGATCTGCCGTATCGAAGCCGAGTTCCATCGGCGCGGCCCCGCCCCCGAACCATTCCTCGTAGCAGGTGTTCGCACAGGTCACGCGATTGGCGCGGTCGGTGATCGCGATGGCGCGGCGGCGGTTCTCGATCGCCGCATGGGTGACCGACCAATCCGGCTGGCCCAGCCCTTCATCCGCCGGTGCCGCGCGCAGCCGGCTGGCGAGCAGCAGGGCAAGCGTAAGGGTCAGCAAGCCACCGACATAGGCGGCGGCGACCAGCGTCGATCCGCCCACGAGCCAGATCAGCGTCGCCGAAAGGATCGCCGCACCCAGCAGTCCGCCGATCAAGGGCAGAGGCGGCAGGCGATCCGCCCTGTCGGTGATCCCATTCATCACGCCGCGTTCGAGGCGGGATTCCCGTCCCGCTCGCGCAGCTTCTTCCGGCGTTTGCGTGCCACCATCCAGCGCCAGATCAGGCTGGCGAGGAGATAGCCCACCGCCGCGCTGATGATCGCCAGCACGACGAAGCCAAACGCGGTCACGCCCGCCAGTTCGAACCACCCCGCCAGCGCGCCGCCATCATGCGCGATCTCGCGCGCCGCATCGCCGCCGACCGCGTTGTCGAGGTTGAGGACGAAGGCGCCCGTGCGGTTCGCCATCACGGCCCAGAAGGGGAAGGTGAACGGATTGGTCACGAAGGTGACGAGCGCGGCCAAAGGCACGTTGGCGCGCGCCGGCAGGGCCAGGAAGGCGGCGAGGAAGATCTGCCCCAGCGGCACGATGAAGGCCGCGAACAGGCCCAGCGCCACGCCGCGCGGCACCGACCGGCGCGTGAACCGCCACAATTCGGGGCTCAGAAAACGATGCGCGATCGGGGCGAGCCAGCGGTTTTCCGCCATCTCCTCGCGCGAGGGCATGTATTTGCGGATCAGGTCCGCCAGAAACGTCTTCGATCGAAAGTCGGTCAACCCCGTTCTCGCATCAGGCGAGCCTTGTCGCGCTTCCAGTCGCGATCCTTGACCGCCTCGCGCTTGTCATGCGCCTGCTTGCCCTTGGCGAGCGCCAGCTCGACCTTGGCGCGGCCCGTCCGGTTGAAATAAACCGACAAGGGCACCAGCGTCATTCCCTTGCGCTCCACCGCGCCGAACATCCGCTCGATCTCGCGCGAATGCAGCAGCAGCTTGCGCGGGCGACGCGGCTCGTGATTCAGGCGGTTGCCGTGCGAATATTCGGGGATGTTGGCGTTGATCAGCCACACCTGCCCGTCGCGCACCTCGGCATAGCTTTCCTTGATGCTCGCCTCGCCCGCGCGCAGGGCCTTCACCTCGGTCCCCTGCAAGGCAAGGCCTGCCTCGTAGGTGTCCTCGATATGATAATCGAACTTCGCGCGCCGATTGTCGGCGGCGACGCGATGCTTGTCGAAGGTGGCGGGTTTGGGGCGGGCCATATGGGGGCGGCAGATAGGCTTTCGAAGGGCTTACGCCAAGGGGGAGCCAGCGTTTCCGACGATGAAACAGGCTGCCGCGACCAGGGCGCCCGCCCAGCGGTTGGCGCGAAAGCGGTCGAGCGGGTTGTCGGGATCGCTCTCGTCCAGCGTGGCGACCTGCCAGAACAGGTGTCCCGCCGCCGGTATCAACGCCAGAAGCGCGATCCAGTCCGCACGATAGAGCCAGAAGGCAAGCGCCCAGAGCGCCACCGCGCCGCCGTAGCACAGCGCCACCCCGCCCTTCACGAAGCCGCCCATTCTGAGCGCGCTCGACCGGATGCCGACCAGCGCATCGTCCTCGCGGTCCTGCAGCGCGTAGATCGTGTCGTAGCCGATCACCCACAACGCCGCGCCCAGATACATCGCGGCGAGCGCGTCCCAATTGTCGGCGCGCAATTCGGTCCAGCCGACCAGTAGCCCCCAGGTGAAGACCAGCCCCAGCCAGGCCTGCGGCCACCAGGTGATGCGCTTCATGAAGGGATAGGCGGCGACCAGCGCGAGGCTCGCCAGCGCGACGATCTGGGCGATCGGACGCAGCTGGAGCAGCACGACGAGGCCGACGAGGCAGAGCGCCAGCAGCCAGACCCACGCCTGCTTCTTCGAAACCCGTCCGCTCGCCACCGGACGGCTGGCGGTGCGCGCCACCTTGCGGTCGAGATCGGCGTCCACGATATCGTTATAGACGCAGCCCGCCCCCCGCATCGCGATCGCGCCGAGCAGCAGCCAGCCGAGCAGCGCGACCTGCCAGCCCGCTCCCGCCAGCCAGACACCCCAGACACAGGGCCAGAACAGCAGCCACCACCCGATCGGCCGGTCGAACCGCGCCAGCATCGCAAGGTCGCGCGGACCCTGCGGCAAGCGCGCGACGAGGCCGCGATGTTCGCTGTCGGGGACAATCTGGTCGGTCATTCGTGCTGCGTCCTAGTCCTGCGATCGCGGCGATGAAAGGCGGGGCGGAGATTTTTGGTTCTCGCAGAGGCTTTGGTTTCGTGCAGAGGGCGCGGAGAAAAGGGAGACACCGATAAAAGCGCGCGCCGCAGGCCATGTCATCATGTCTCGGATCGAAGAGCGAGCAGGCAAGGCGGCGGCGCCGCGATACTTTTCTTCTCTGCGTCCCTCTTCCCTCTGCGCCCTCCGCGAGAAACCAAAAATACCACGACTTCCGCCAGCGCAGCGATCCAGCTAGGAGCCGAACCATGCCCGCAACCCCCGCATGGCCCCCGCGCAGCGCGCCGCGCTTGTTCGTCGCCGAGGAACTGGCGGCTGACCGCACGATCGCGATCGAGGGCAATCAGGCGCATTATCTGTCGCGCGTAATGCGCGTCGGTGAAGGCGATACGATCATCCTGTGCGATGACATCACCGGCGAATGGGCGGCCCAGATCGAATCGGTCGGTAAGCGCCGGATCGAGGCAGCGGCCGTCGAACGCCTGCGCGAAAAGGAAGCGGTGCCCGATTTCTGGCTCTGCCCGGCGCTCGTGAAGAAGGATCGCTTCGACCTGATCCTCGAAAAGGCGACCGAATTGGGCGTCGCGCGCATCCGCCCGGTCGTCACAAGGCGCTGCGTGGTGGACAAGCTGAACGCCGAGAGAGCGCGAACCGTCACCGTCGAGGCCGCGGAACAATGCGCGCGTACCGCTCTGCCTATCGTGGATGCGCCCGACAAGCTCGACACGCTGCTGCGCGACTGGCCGCAGGATCGCGCGCTCCTTTTCGCGGACGAGACCGGCGGCGAACCCGCATCGGGGGCCTTCACCCGTCTGAAAGGGCCCTCTGCCCTGTTGATCGGCCCCGAAGGCGGCTTCGACGAGGCGGAACGTGCGGCTATCCGCGCCCTGCCGCAGGCGGTCCCGATCGGACTGGGGCCGCGCATCCTGCGCGCCGAGACGGCGGCGATCGCGGCCACGGCACTGTGGATGGCGGTGGCGGGGGATTGGGCTGATGAGCGGGCGGAAATACCCACCCCGGTTCGCTAGGCTCCCCGGATCAAGTCCGGGGTCGCCAAGCTGCACCGCCCCTCCCGCAAGCGGGAGGGGTAGCGAGACTTGCGAGCTTGCTCGCTAGTCGCAGCGGAGTGGGAACGGTGCATCGCCGGCGACCCGCACCACATCCCCCCTTCCCTCGCCCCGATAGGTTGCGTAACGCCACCCGCCATGAGCACGCGCGACACATCCGAACGGGACGATCCCATTATCGAGACCCGCGACCAGCTGGTCGCGCCGATGCAGGCCGGTGAAAAGTCCAAGGCCGACTGGCGGATCGGGACCGAGCACGAAAAGCTCGTCTACAAGCGCGAAGACCGCCGCGCCCCCTCCTATGACGAGCCAGGCGGCATCCGCGATATCCTGATGGCGCTGACCGAATTCGGGTGGGAGCCGGTCGAAGAGGGCGGCAAGGTTATCGCGATGCGCGGGTCTGACGGCACGGTCAGCCTTGAACCGGCGGGCCAGCTCGAACTGTCGGGTGCGCCGCTCGAGAACCTGCACGAGACCTGCGCGGAAACCGGGCGCCACCTTACGCAGGTCAAGGCAGTCGGCGAAAAGCTCGGCGTCGGGTTCCTCGGCCTGGGCATGTGGCCGGACAAGGCGCGTTCGGACCTGCCGATGATGCCCAAGGGCCGCTACGAGATCATGAAGAACCACATGCCGCGCGTCGGCAATCTGGGACTCGACATGATGCTGCGCACCTGCACCATCCAGGTCAATCTCGACTATTCGAGCGAGGCGGACATGGCGCAGAAATTCCGCACCGGCCTCGCGCTCCAGCCGCTCGCGACCGCGCTGTTCGCCAATTCGCCCTTCACCGAAGGGAAACCCAACGGTTACCTGTCCTATCGCAGCCATATCTGGTCGGACACCGATCCGCACCGCACGGGAATGCTGCCCTTCGTATTCGAGGACGGCTTCGGTTACGAACGCTGGGTCGATTACATGCTCGACGTGCCGATGTATTTCGTCTTCCGCGAGGGGAAATATATCGACGCGGCGGGCCTCAGCTTCCGCGACTTCCTCGACGGAAACCTGTCGGTCCTCCCCGGCGAAAAACCGACGCAGAGCGACTGGTGGGACCACCTCTCGACCGCCTTTCCCGAAGTGCGCCTCAAGAGCTTCCTCGAAATGCGCGGCGCGGATGGCGGGCCATGGAGCCGGATCTGCGCCCTGCCCGCCTTCTGGGTCGGCCTGCTCTACGACCAGACTGCGCTCGATGCGGCGTGGGACCTCGTCAAGGACTGGACGATGGAAGAGCGCGAGGATCTGCGCAACGCGGTGCCGAAACTGGCGCTCGACGCGCCGATCCCCGGCGGCGGCAAGCTGCTCGATCTCGGCCGGGAAGTCATGAAGATCGCTCGCTCGGGCCTGTCGGCGCGCGCGCGCCTCAATTCCAGCGGCGACAACGAGACCGGCTTCCTAGAAACGCTCGACGAGATCGTGAAGACCGGCAAGGTGCCCGCGCAGGTCCTGCTCGACCGCTATCACGGCGAATGGGGCGGCGATATCGACCGGGTCTATAAATACAGCTTCTGAAAGGGCGAGGAGCCCCACGAATTCGTCATTGCGAGCCCGGCGACAGCCGGGTGAAGCAATCCAGATCCGCACACGCCGCGCTCTGGATTGCCGCGGGGCTTCGCCCTTCGCAATGACGGGATAAAGTCAGACGGGCGCCGCCGTCACCGGCCGTAAGTGCCTGACCCATGCGAACAGCCGCGTCAGCGGTGCGGTGATCAGCCCGTTTTCGGCCATGTAATCGTAATAGGCGCGGTATTTCGCGTCCTCGCGCAGCAGATGCGCCTCCTCCGTCCGCGCGCGCCAGTAATAGATGCCGTTAACGACCAGCAGGAAGAAGGAATTGCGGATCATCTCGACCGGGCTGCCGGTGGTGACGAGGAACGGCAGGGTCGCAAACCACCAGAACAGGTTCTTCGACACATAGGCCGGGTGCCGCGTCCAGCGATAGGGGCCGTTAGTGATGACCCCGCGATAGGTGAGGTTGGAAAAACGCAGGCCGAACACGAAGGTCGCCCAGGCGTAGAAGAAGGTCAGCCCCACCAGCAGCGTGCCCCAGACGGCGATCAGCGGATCGTTGCCCTGCATCCAGTAGAGCCACTCGGGCGTGTTCTGCTGGTAATTGACGAACTGGGCATTGCCCATGATCCCCCATACCATCGGGGGGTAGCAGATCAGCGCCGCGATCCAGCCGCCGAGAAACGGATTGCCGCTGCGGATATGCGCGTCGAGCGGGCGGACGGTCATGATATAGCCGACCGTGCCGATGATCACGTCCATCATGAACATGACCTCGATCAGGAACAGCGTCGCGCTGGCCGGTTGCGAGAAGGTCTGCGCCAGGTCCGCCGACACCACGGTGGCGAAGGCGAAGGGGACGATCGAGATCATGAAGGCGGTATAGAACCCCTTGATGATCCAGGTGCGCCAGTGCTTCTTGATCTGCTCCGGGTCCCAGCCGGGCCTGCCGAGGATCAGCGCGCCGAAATGCCAGGCATGATCGCGCGGATTGACCATCACCCGATCGAGCCACAGCACGTAGGGAACGGACAGGACGACGAGCGGCAGTGCGGCCCAGGTCAGCACCTTGATCGCGAAGACGTAATTCCCGTCCCAATACCAGCGGCACAGGCAATAGAGCGCGGCGATCACCGCCCAGGTCGCCCACAGGCCCAAAAGCTTGACCATGCTGGTTCCGCGATCGGGCGGGCGGGTCCGGCGAAGCGACCAGTCGATCCCGGTCGAGGGCCTGAGATGCACCTTGTCGACCAGAACCGACCACAGGGCCATCGGAACGGCGGCGGCGAACAGGGCGACCAGCGCCGAATGCGGCCCGCTCATCGGCTCGCGCGGCATGGCGAGGTCGAAGTAATCGGCGATCGCGGCGAAATTGCGCGACACCGCCACCCAGGCGAACAGGCCCGCCAGCCCGACCAGGCCGACGAAGGAGGAAACGTCGCTTTCCGGTCTGGGGGGTCTGGCCGCGTGCGACGGCGCCTCGGCGGTGTCCATGGGCGTAGCTCCTACACCACAAGGGTTAACACGGGCGTAAACCCGTGTCGCGCACCGGCTTTAGCGATAGGCGTGGATGCGCCCGCTATCGTCGAGGATGTACAGCGTGTTGTTGGCGACAACCGGGGGCAGGCTCACCGGCTGGCCCAGCTCCTGATACAGCGTCGCCGCGCCTTCGCCCGTGCTTACCCGCCACAATTCGCCGCGCGAATTGACGAGCCACAGCGAATTGCCCGCCAGCACCGGCCCGGTCCAGAAGATCGGGCCCTTGCGGTCCTCGGGATCGCGATATTGCGCCAGCTGGGTCAGCCAGCGAACCTTGCCGGTGGAGCGGGCGATGGCGAGCAGGCGCGCATCGTCGGTCAGAGTGAAGATCCACTCGCCCGCAATCGCAGGCGTGGAAATCCCCGCGAGGTTCAATTCCCAGATACGCTGGCCGGTGACGAGCTCGTAAGCGGCCATGCGGCCACCCTGGCCCAGCGCATAGACGCGGCCATTGTCGATGATCGGATCGGCGTCGATATCGGTCAGCGTGCCAACCTGGGTCGAGATGCTGGTCCGCGCCAGCGCGTCCGCCCACAGGCTGCGCCCGTTTTCGTAGCGATAGGCGACCAGCTCGCCGGAGCTGTAGCCCGCGATGACGGTCCCCTGCCCGACGGCGGGCGCGGCGACACCGAACACCCCGGCTTGGGTCGAGGAAGCCGATTCCTGCCATTGCAGCGAGCCGTCATTGGCGTTGAGCGCAAAGATCTGGTTGTCCTGCGTCATCACATAGACCGAACCGAAGGCGACCGTGGGCGACCCACGCAGGGGACCGGACGGCGTGACCTTCCACAGCTCATTGCCCGTCGCGGCGTCCATCGCGATGACCTCGCCCGCGCCATTGGTGCCGTAGAGCCTGCCATTGTCGAAGCTGACCCCGCCTCCGAAGGCGGAGCTGCGCAGATTGCTTTCGAGCGCGGCGTTGCGCGTCCAGATCTTGGCGCCGGTACCCGCATCGAAGGCGTGGACGGTTCCGTCGACATCGACGGCGTAGATCCTGCCGCCGCCGACCACGGGCGCGGCGCCGAGGCGGGCGCGATTGCTCGATCCGGCGATCTGCGCGGTCCAGGCGCGGGTCGGCTGGTCGGCCAACGCCAGATGGCCGTAGGACTTGCTCGCCGTACCACCGGCTTGCGCGAAGCTCGCATTGGTCTGCGCGGGCGGCAACACCACCTGCACGCTGGCGAGCGAGGGATCGACCTGCGCGCCGGTTTCGATCCGCGAGAGGATGGGGATGCGATTACCGACGGTCGGCGTCGTATCGTCGTCGCCCCCGCCACCGAACAGGCCGCCCGCACAGGCCGAAAGGCCCAAGGTAAGAGCGCCGAGAAGCCCGGTGCGGGCCAGAAGATTGGTCTTGGTCATGCTCGTCATCGCGTCGTTCTGCCCGTGATTGCGCGTCATTCGGCTGCCGGAGCGCTCTGCGCTTCCGGTGCCGCGTCGCGGTCGATGCCCTGTTGTTCGAGAAGCGCGTCGACATCCGCGATGGCGTCCACGCCGAGGATGCCCGCCATCTGGCGCGAGCGCGAACGCAGGCTTTCCGGCGCGGTCTCGCTCTGCGCGATCTGCGAGAACAGTTTGCCCGCCTCCGCCCGGTTGCCGCGTTCGAGCTGCGCCATGGCGACCAGCTCCGCCGCGCTGCCGAAGAAGGGATGATCGGGCTGCGCCAGCGCGTTCAGCTCACTGACCACGGCGCCCTTGTCCATCGTGTCGAACCCGGCCGAAACCTTGCGGATCAGCGCCAGATCGCGCAGCGGCTGCGGCGCGCTAGTGTCCTTGGCAAGCGCATCGAAGGCGGCGATCGCCTGTTCGGTGTCACCCCGGCGCGCCAGGATCGCGCCGCGCATCATCTTAGCATTCGCGCTCGCCGCGCCGCGTTCGGCGGCGGCGAGACCTTCGAGATTGTCGTAGGCGGTCTGAAGATTGCCGGCCTCGATATTGTCGAGCGCCCCGATCAGGACCTCGCCATCCGTCTCGCGCGCGGCTTCCTGCCGGTTCTGCCAGTAGAGATACCCCGCAAAGGCGACCAGCAGCAGGACGATCGCGCCCGCCAGCGGAAGGCCGTATTTCTTGCCGAAGCTTTGCAGATCGCCCTGGCGGACGGCATCGTCCACTTCGCGGATCAGCGCGTCATCCTCGGCGGCCTGTCGGCGGGCCAGTTCCTCCTGGCGGGTCAGGGCTGGTTTTTTCGGTGTGAGAGCCACGAGCGGCTGGTTTCCCGTTTAGATAAAATTGGCAGATAAGATTGGCGTTCGGCGTCCGGTCGAAAGGGCCCGTCCAAAGGTCCGTCGCCCGGTTCAGCGGGGTTCATTAGGCGGCGCGCCGCGTAAGGGCAATGGGGTGGAAACCTGTGCAGTCATCGCCCGCTGCCTGCGGCCGGACGGGTGAATGGCGGATGAAACCGGTGCGCCTAGAGATCGAAACCGTGCATGGCGCTGGAATAGAGCCGACGATAAGTGGCGATCATCCGGTCCGCATCGAATTGCGCGCGGGCCTTGGCGCGGTTCGCCTTGCCGATCCGGTCGCGCAGTTTCGCATCATTCGCCAGCGCGACGAGCGCCTCGCCGATCGCTTCCTCCTCCGCTGCCGCGGCGAGGTAGGGGAGGTTTTCCTCGGCGACGATGCGGGCGATATCCCCGATTTCGGGCGCCACCACAGGGCGCCCCGCCGCCATCGCCTCGACTACGGAGAGCGGGAATTGCTCGCTGTCGCTCGACAGGGCGAAGATGTCGAACAGGCCGACAGCCTTGGCGGGATCGTCGACGATGCCGGGAAGATGCACCCGATCGTTTAGTTCCAGCCGGTCGATCTCCGCCTCTATCCTCGCGCGATCGGGTCCTTCGCCGCACACGATCAGATGCCAGTCGTCCGGCATGGCGGCAAAGGCGCGCACCAGGCGCGGGATGTTCTTGACCGGGCGCAGGCCCGCGAGCGTTCCGACCCATTTTTCCCCCGGCCGCTTCAACAGGCGGGGAATCGCGCCATCCTTCGGCCTGGCGGCATAGGCGCCGGTATCGATGCCGTTGGGGATGCGCTTCACCCGGCCGAGCGGCTGCTGCCATTCGACCAGCGCGATTTCCTCCAGCACCTCGGACGGAACGACGAGGCCAGAGGATTTGCCCAAGGCGATCCGCCGAAACCACGTCCGCCGCTGCTTGCGCTTCACGAGTTCGCTCTCATCGAACCCGTCCTCGTGATGGATCAGCTTGGGCAGACGGAAAGCATCGGAAAACAGCGTGTGCGCCATCACCGCATCCATCGCACCCCAATTATAGGTGAGGACGAGATCGTAGTCGCGCATAGCCTTGGCGAGTTTCTGGAGGCGACCCGGCGTCGGCAAGCCCTTGAGCGACGGGAATTCCGGCTGGAGCGTGACCGCGATGCCAGGCCGGATACGCTTCGCCGCGCCCAGCTGGTCAGGTTCGGCGGATACGATCGTATGCTGCGCCTTCGTTCCGAACGCGTTGATCAGCTGGACGCAGCGCAATTCCTTGCCGCCGGGCGAAAACGTCGAATGGATGTGGAGGATGTGCGGCACGCGGGCGCGGGTCTTCGCTGCGCCGCGCGGCGGTCCTTTGCTCCCGCTCATACGATTTCGGACAGGAAGGCGTCGATCGCGGCCCGCGCCTCGGGCTCGTCGAGCGTGGGGGCATGGCCGGTCGCGGGGATCGTCACCGCCTTCGCTTCGGGGATGCGGCGCTGCATTTCCGCCAGCGTATCGGCCCCGAACAGCGAGGAGATTTCGCCCCGCACCAGCAGCAGCGGCCGACCTTCAAGCGCTTCATAGGCGGGCCACATATCGGGCGGCACGGCGTTCTCGTCGGCGGCCAGGATCGGCTCCGCGATCTTCATGTCGTAATCGTAGGAAATCCGCCCGTTATTGCACAGCACCAGCGTGCGCTTGGCCATCCTGATCCAGTCCTCGGTATCGAAGCGGGGGAAGGCCTCTCCATGCGTTTCCTCAAGGGCACGCGCGGCGTGCATCCAGGTGGGAAAGCTGCGCCCCTGTCCGACATAGGACTTGATCGCATCGAGCCCTTCGGTCCGCAATTCGGGGCCGATATCGTTCAGCACCGCGCCCGCGATCGTCTGCGGTCGGGTGGCCGCCAATATCATCGTGATGATCCCGCCCATCGAGGTTCCGATCGATACGAACCGTTCGATCCCCTGATCCTCGAGCAGCGCGACCAGATCGCCGACATAGGTGGGCACGGCATAGCTCGCCGGGTCGGGCGCGTAATCGCTGTCCCCGCGCCCGCGCATTTCCGGCACCAGCACCCGCCATTCGCCCGCCAGATGCTCCGCCAGATCGGCGAAGTCGCGGGCGTTGCGGGTAAGGCCGTGCAGGCAGATGATCGGCGGGCGAGAGGGATCGGCGCCCTCGCTGGAGGAATAATCCCGGTAATGCAGGGTGAGCCCGTCGCCTGTCTGCCAGGTCCGGTCGGTATAGGCTTTGTCCATGATCGGCGCGGTTTCGTTCTTCGATGACTGTGTCGGTGATACGGAACGGTTCGGCGAGTGGCCTTGCCCTGTATCGGTCTGGCGCCCACTATCGCTGGATGAACGACCCTGCGCAAGCCGCCTCCTATCGTCCCGACACCCCGATCGCCGAACTGGCGGGCTGGATCGGCGATCCGGTGCGGGCGGCGGCGTTTCCCGAAACCACCCTGCGCTGGCGCAACGACCGGGCGGCGCGGGACGTCGGGCTGGACGGTCTGAGCGATACGGATTGGGTCCGCCATTTCGCGCGGTTCGATCCCCTGCCCGGCAATCTGCCCGAACCGCTGGCGCTGCGCTATCACGGGCATCAGTTCCGGGTCTACAATCCCGAGATCGGCGACGGGCGCGGATTTTTGTTCGCCCAGATGCGGGATCGCGCCGGTCGATTGATGGATCTCGGCACCAAGGGGTCCGGCACCACGCCGTGGAGCAGGCGGGGCGACGGGCGGCTGACATTGAAAGGCGCGGTGCGCGAGATGCTGGCGACCGAGATGCTCGAGGCGTTGGGTGTGAACACCTCGCGAACCTTCTCGGTGATCGAGACCGGCGAGGAACTGGAGCGCGGGGACGAACCTTCGCCAACGCGCTCCGCCGTGCTGACGCGGTTGAGCCACGGCCATATCCGCATCGGCACCTTTCAGCGCCTGCTCGCGCTGGAGGAGGCGGAGCATATGACCGCTCTGATCGAGTATTGCCTCACCCAGTTTCCCGGCCCACCGCCGCCTGAGGACGCTCCCGGCGGAGATCAGCCGGCCGTGCGGCTGATGCATCTGGTGGTCGAACGCATGGCCGATCTGGCGGCGAGCTATATGGTGGCCGGATTCGTCCACGGCGTGCTCAACACCGACAATATGAACATTTCAGGCGAGAGCTTCGATTACGGGCCGTGGCGGTTCCTCCCCCGGTGGGAGCCGGGCTTCACCGCCGCCTATTTCGATCATGCCGGGCTTTACGCCTTCGGTCGCCAGCCGGAGGCGTTGCACTGGAATTGCGGGCAGCTGGCCGTGGCCCTGCGCCTCGTTTGCGAAGCCCCGCCGCTGATCGCCGCGCTGGAGCGGTTCGGATCGCTCTACATGGAAGCGGTCGGGCGGCGCTGGTGCTGGCGAATGGGTGTGAAGAGCCGGGGAAGCGAGCGCGATGGCGCGCTGGTGGCCGCCAGCGAACAGGCGATGCGCGCGAGTGGGGATACGCCCGATGCGTTCTTCCATGGGCACCGCGGCGGACGAGACGCGGAGGGAAGCCTCGCCGATGCGCTGTCCGATTACGAGGCTTCGGACCTCGCGCATCCCTATTGGTCGGAAACCCCGGAGACGATGGTGATCGAGGAGGTCGAGCGCATCTGGTCCGCGATCGAGCGGGACGATGACTGGCAACCGCTTGTCGAGAAGGTCGCCGCGATCCGCCGCATGGGCGAGGCGCATGGGTCGCCGCCGCGTCCCGCCGGGCATTGACCGAGCAGGTCTAGCGCGACGGTGCCTCGGTGGTCATCTGAAGCGGCTGCAGGTCGATGCCGACCAGTTTCCAGCGGCCTTGTTCCCACTGATAATACAGGTCGAACCCGATCGAGATCGGGCGCATCTGAAACACGCCCTGGACGCGGAAGACGTCTTCCTGAACCAATCGCGGCGCGACCGTATAGGTCGGCGGCACCAGCAGCGCATTGGACAGATCGACCTGAAGATTGCGCAAGCCGGTGAAGATCTGGCCCAGTTGCGCAGGGGTGTTGTTGATCTGGAAGCCCTGCGCCGAAATATCGCGTAGGACCGAATAATTGCCCGACCGATTGGCATGATCGACCGCCGCGACGGTGGACCAGATCAGCTTCGACAATTCGAGCTGCCCCGGTGTCGGACGGATTGATGGTGGCGGCTGAACGCTCGGCTGCGGAGCGGCTTGCTGCGCGGAAACGGGCACAGCGCAAACTGCTGCCAGCGCGACGAAAAATGCCGGGGCAGAGCGCCCCGGCATCTTTTTTAGATTTGCGATCCTGATCATGGATCGGGTCTAGCCGCTTACCAGGCGATCTGGAAGCCGCCGCGCGCGCCGACCTCGCCGCTGTCGAAACCGACACCGATACCGGCACCGACCGAAGCATTGGTCCCGACGCGCGCCGAGAGGGCCAGCGTCCCGGCGGTCTGATCGTCATAGTAGCCGACGCCGCCCGAGAGACCGAAATTGGTCCCGGCCGGAAGCGCGGGCGATTCCATGGCCAGCGCCATGGCGACACCTTCGCTGGCCCGATCGACCGCATCGCGCAATTCGGCGGTTTGGCCGAACAGCGTGTTGATCTGCGCCGTCTGGTTCGAGGTCAGTGCCTGGAGCGAGGCGATATTGGCGTTCGCGGTCCCGATCGCCGCCGTATTGGCAGCAATCGCGGTATTCGCGGCGGCGACCGAAGCGGTGGTGGCCAGAGCCGAGCGGCCCAGCGTACCGTTGCTGTCGGTGGTCACGGCGAACACCGTGCCGGTCTGGCTCGCAGTGCTCGTGTCCAGCCCCGCGATCACGACCTGGCCGTCATTGACCGCACGCGCACCATTGCCGATGGCGACGGAATTGGCACCGGATGCGACCGACTGGTTGCCCATGGCAATCGCACCGCTACCCGTGGCCGTGGCCGCCTCGCCGACCGATACCGAGCGAACGCCGCTCGCTACCGCAAGATGGCCCAGAGCAGTCGCGCGTTCGGCGGTCGCTTCCGAGCGCCAGCCATAGGCCGTCGCGCCCGCGCCATTGGCGAGCGCCTGACCGCCGACAACCGTCGTCGAGGGACCGGTGGCCACAGTCGCACGACCGTTGGCACCATCGCGATTGCCGCCGATGGCGATCGAGTCGCCCCCGGTTGCCTGAGCGGTGTTGCCGATCGCGACGGAGTTCGAGCCCGATGCGACGGCGTCTTCGGCGCCTGCGAAGCTCTGATCGCCCGAAGCGGTGGTCTGATGGCCAACCGCAGTTCCCATCGCGCCCGTCGCACGGGCCTGCCACCCAAGGGCTGTCGCGCCCGGCGTGGTCGCGACGGATTCGCCGCCGAGTGCCGTGGTGGAATTGCCCTGCGCAAGAGCGGTATCGCCGATCGCCAGCGCATCGATACCGTTGGCGATCGCTTCGTTGCCGATTGCCGTCGAATTGGCGGTTTGCGCATCGGCGTTCTCACCTACCGCGAGCGAACGGACGCCCTGTGCGGTCGCAAGATGCCCGAACGCCTGCGCGCGCTCCGCCGTCGCCATAGCCTGCCAGCCGAAGGCCGATGCGCCCGGCCCGGTCGCGACGCTTTCACCACCGATTGCCGAGGTCGAATTGCCATTGGCGCTGGCATTGTCACCAAGCGCCAGCGCATCTACGCCCGTAGCGCTCGCCTGATTGCCGATCGCGGTCGAGAACGCACTCTGCGCTCGGGCCGCTTCGCCGACTGCAAGCGAGCGTTCGCCCTGTGCGCTGGCGAGATGGCCGATCGCATGAGCACGCTCGCCAGTCGCATTCGCACGCCAGCCGAAGGCAGTGGCCGCCGTACCGTTGGCCACGCTTTCCCCACCCACGGCGGTCGTCGAAGTCCCGGTCGAGCTCGCATTGTCGCCCACGGCCAGCGCATCGACTCCGTTGGCAACAGCCTGGTTGCCGATGGCTGTCGAAAAGGCGGTCTGAGCCTGTGCCGCTTCGCCGACTGCGAGCGAGCGTTCGCCCTGCGCGCTGGCGATGTGACCGATTGCGTGCGCGCGCTCGCCGGTAGCGTTGGACTGCCAGCCGAAGGCGGTCGCTGCGGTTCCGTTGGCGACGCTCAGCGCACCGACCGCGGTCGTGGAGGTTCCGTTAGCGTTCGCCCGGTTGCCATACGCGCTCGCGCCATTCCCGGTCGCCGTCGCTCCCGATCCGGTCGCCGTCGCACCCGTGCCGTTGGCAATCGCATCGCCGCCACAGGCCAGCGCATCCTCACCGGTGGCTTGCGCGCCAGCGAGTGTGGCGGTCGCCTGATCTTCGGTCAGCACGCATTCCGCATCGGGATTGCTCTGGGCTGAAGCAGCAGAGGGCATGATCCCGACGGCCGCGATCGCCACGAGCGATGCGCCGAAGGATAGGGTTGTCGCCTTGTTGAACTGGAACCGCATGAGTATTCCCCTTGGTTGCCTCAAGATCGCCGACGAGAATGCGCGAGCCGCACCGCCGGACGAGGTCGATTGAAATGATTTGAAAGGTGCTGGAAAAGGACGGGGGCCGATATGATCGGTACGCTTTCGTACCATCTCGACACCGGCATTCGGATACCCCTCCCCTTTTCGGCAACGCGATGCGATTTGACCTCGCACGCGTAACCGACCACATGATTGCGCGGGCCAGCCGCGAAGATGCAAAGCCCGGATAAGCCACTCTCGTCGGATACGATTGCGACCCAACCGCGTTGCACTCTTCCGAACTGGTCCTGAACAATGAGGTTCCCGATATCGTGAGCAGTACCGAACTCGTTTCCTATGAACCGGCGACCGGGTTGGAATTATGGCGTGGTCCCATCGGCGATCCCGACGCGGCGATCGAGCGGTCCCGCACCGCCCTTGCGTCCTGGTCGCGCCTTCCCGTCGCCAACCGGATCGAGCTGATGCGCCGCTTCGCCAATGAAGTGCGTCGCCAGGCTGAACCCTTCGCCGAAATCATCGCGCGCGAAACCGGCAAGCCCCTGTGGGAGGCGCGCACCGAAGTGGAAGCGGTGATCGGCAAGGTGGAAATCTCGATTTCCGCCTATGCGGAGCGGACCGGGCAGAAGAAACTCAACAGCGCCCTGTCGGGCACGGCTGCCGTCCGCCACAAGCCGCATGGCGTCATGGCCGTGCTCGGTCCGTATAATTTCCCCGCCCACCTTCCCAACGGCCATATCGTTCCGGCCCTGATCGCCGGGAACACGGTGATCTTCAAACCCAGCGAGAAAACCCCCGCCACGGCGGAATTCCTCGTCAAATGCTTCCACGCCGCCAAGGTCCCCGAAGACGTGATCCAACTGCTGATCGGCGGTCCCGAAGAGGGCAAGGCACTGGTCGGGCACTGGCTGGTCGATGGCGTGCTGTTCACAGGGTCCGCGCGTGCGGGCATCGCGATCAATCGCAAGCTCGCGACCGAGCCGGGCAAGATCGTCGCGCTGGAGATGGGCGGCAACAATCCGATCGTCATGCTCGATACGCCCAAGATCGAGGATGCGGCGACGCTCATCATCCAGTCGGCCTTCACCACGGCGGGCCAACGCTGCACGGCGGCGCGGCGGTTGATCATACTCGATTCCGTCTACGACCGGATCGTCCCCAAGGTGAAGGAGATGGCCGAGCGCCTGATCGTCGACGAGCCCTTCGCCGATCCCCAGCCCTATATGGGCTGCGTCATCGACAACCAAACCGCAGACCTGCTGCATGAGAGCTTCCTCGCCCTCGTCAGCCGGGGTGGCCGCGCGATCCTCCACATGAAGCGCCCGCAGGAGGATCGCCCGTTCCTGACGCCGGCGATCATCGACACGACCGAGATGGACGAACGCCCCGATATCGAACTGTTCGGGCCGATCCTGCAAGTGATCCGCGTCAACGACCTCGATGCCGCCATCAGGGAAGCAAACAACACCCGCTATGGATTGTCGGCCTCGCTTCTGGGCGGCAGTCCGCAGGATTTCGAGCGCTTCTGGGACAGTGCCCGCGCCGGGATCATCAATTGGAACCGGCCCACCAATGGCGCATCGTCCGCGGCGCCCTTCGGCGGGGTGGGGCTTTCGGGCAATCACCGTCCGGCGGCCTTCTACGCCGCCGATTATTGCGCCTACCCGGTATGCAGCACCGAGATGGATCAGCCGCGCGCGAGCCTCGGCGTGGGACTGCGAGAAGCCTGATCAGGGCCTCGTCCGGGCCTGATTCAGGCCCGGATCAGGGGTTGCTGGTGACGAGATCGATCTCGGTCAGGCCCGAAGGAAGGCGCCGCCCATAGACGACATAGGCGGCATTACCCTGGGTGCCGCTGAGGATATTGTCGCCAGCCGCCTTTACGTGTTCCGCCGAATAGCCATTGGCGAGAGCGCGGGTATGATAGAAGGCCAGCACGTCTTCGAGAGGGACAGGCGAGCGGAAGCTGACGACGCGCAGGGCACAGGCGCCCTCGTCCGTGCCGGCGGCCTCTTGGGTGTTGCCACGCGGATAGACCGGGAATGCGCCGGGAAGCTTCGCCGCCCAGGCTGTCGAATATTCGACTCGCTCGGCGCAATTGCCGCCGCCAGGGCTCACAGCGGCCTGCGCGGCCTTTTGCATGGCCGGAGTCGTGGTCGCCTGAGCGCCGAGATCGCGCGGTGCCGGAGCGGGACGAAGCGCGTTGCTGCCCCCCACCAGTTCCGCCGCGCGGCTGCGCGCGGCCGCGATCGCTTCGGGAGAGGTGTTGATCGCCGGAACCGAACCGTCGCCGGACCCCGAAAGCGCCGCATCGCCTTCATTGTTGCCCGCCATGTCGGGGTCGGTCATCAGATCGCCGTTGAGCGCCTGCTCGCTTGCCGGATCGCTTGCCCCGTCTGCCGTCTCGCCATCCGGTTCGTTGCTGCATCCCGCCAGCAAAGCGAGCGGGAGGGCGAGAGAGAGGGCGGTGGCGGTATAGCGCATGGGAAATCTCCAGAGGACTTTCCCAACGCGTAAGCAGGTAGAGGTTAAGATCAAGGCCAGCGTCCCGCCCATGCGTCATCGCGGGACAGGAGACTCGTCAGAAATTAAGCGCGCGAATCGAAGACGCCGCCCACCCCTGCGAAGGGGAGAGCGACGCCTTCCACGGTCCGGTGGGAACCGCGCTGCGGCCGCGGGTGGGCACGGCCGAAGATTGTTAGCGCGTTAGCGGCACTTGGTGCTCGAACGGTCGATCGCACGGCCCAGCAGAGCGCCGCCCGCAGCGCCAAGGATCGCGCCGAGAGTGCGGTCGCCATTGCGGCCCGCAACTTCGTGGCCGATCAATCCGCCGACACCGGCGCCGATCAGGAGCCCGGTCGTGCCGTTCTCCTTCTTGCAGTAATAGCGCCCGTCATCACCGCGCCAGACCTGCGTGTCGCGATAGACCGGCTGCGCATAATTGTTGTCGTAGCGCCGGTCGTAATTGCGGCCATAATTGCGATAGTCGCGGCGGTCGCGATACTTGTCACGCCCATGGTTGAACGTGGTTTCGCCGAAGACCGAAGCCTGCGCCGCAGGAGCGGCCGCGTGATAGGCCGGGGCAGCGGATGCGGGGCCGGACAGGGCGAGACCGGTTGCGGCGAGAGCCAGACCTGCGGTCTTGAGCGATAGGGTCATGACGGTATTCCTTCCTCATCTTTCGAGAGCGGCGCGGGGGCTCGTCCGCCTCTGATGTTCAGCTATAGGTGCCCGAAACTGAACGGATCGCAACCACGCCGACAGATTGCGAATTTGCGGCGAACCGTGTTTTCCCGCGTGATGAAATGAGCGCTTGCTGCCGAACCTTGAGGGTCCTAGCGCGCCCGACATGGCCGAACCCGCTTCCGATCCCGTGCAGCATGGCCAGAAATCCGGCCTCCCGTCAGCGATCGGGGCCTATACGATCTGGGGTTTCTTCCCGCTCTACCTGATCCTCGTCAGCGCGGTGCCGCCCTTCGAGTTCGTGGCGTGGCGCATCATCTGGACGGTGCCGATCTGCGCGCTGATCGTGCTGGTGCGGCGCCAGTGGCCGCAGGTGCGCGCGGCTTTGGGCGATTGGCAGGTCCTGCGATGGCTGATGCTGAGCGCCGTGCTGATCGCGATAAACTGGGGCGTCTATGTCTGGGCTATCCAGCGCGGCAACGTCTACGCGGCCAGCCTTGGGTATTACATCAACCCGCTCTTCAACGTGCTGCTCGGCACACTCGTTCTGGGCGAAAGGCTCAGCCGCCTGCAATGGAGCGCGGTCGCGCTGGCGGCGGTCGGTGTCTCGCTGCTGGCGGCGGGCGCGCTGACGACGTTGTGGATCAGCCTGACCCTGGCTTGCTCGTTCGGAACCTACGGCCTGGTCAGGAAGCGGGTGCCGGTGGGCGCCCTGCCCGGCCTGACGATCGAATCGGCGCTTCTGATGCTGCCATCCGCCGCCATCACCTGGTGGTACGCCGCGACCTACGGCTCATCCTTCGCGATCGCGCCCTCGCTCAGCTTCGCGATCGCGCTGGGCGGGCTGGTGACCGCCGTGCCGCTGCTGATGTTCGCGGTGGCCGCCCGGCGAATGCCCTATTCGACGCTCGGCTTCATCCAGTTCCTGGCGCCCAGCATCGTCTTCGTGCTCGGCCTGACCGTGTTCGACGAGCCGCTGAAACCGGCGCAGATCGCTTGCTTTGGCTTTATCTGGGCGGCGGCGGCGATCTTCGCCTGGGATCTCGTGGCCAAGGCGCGGGCCGCGCGAGTCGTCGCCCCGGCAGGCTAGGACCCGGCGGGCCGATCGTCAGGCGAAGAGACGTCAGCCGAGGAGTCGTCAGCCGAAAAGTATTAGCCGACTAGGCGCCATCCGAGCGTTTCGCCCGCATGGAAGGGCACCACGGGTTCCCCGCCCCCCTCGACTTCGCCGGGCACGCGCGTTTCGCTCCGCTCCAGCGTGATCGTTTCCTCGTTGACGGGCAGGCGATAGAAACGCGGGCCGTTCAAAGAAGCAAACCCTTCGAACCGGTCGAGCGCATTCTCTTCGTCGAACACCGCAAGATAGCTTTCGAGCGCGAAGGGCGCGTTGAAGATGCCCGCACATCCGCAATCGCTTTCCTTGGCATGGCGATGATGCGGCGCGCTGTCGGTGCCGAGGAAATATTTCGCGCTGCCGGAGGTCGCGGCCTTGCGAAGGGCCAGCCGATGCTCCTCGCGCTTCGCCACCGGCAGGCAATACATATGGGGCCTGATCCCGCCGACCAGGATCGCGTTGCGGTTGATGTGGAGATGCTGGGGCGTGATCGTGGCGGCGACATTGTCACTGCTCTGATCCACGAAATCGACGGCCTGGCGCGTGGTGATATGTTCGAAGATAACGCGCAGGTCGGGCAAGCGCTCGACCAGGGGCTGGAGCACCCGTTCGATGAACACCGCCTCGCGGTCGAAGATGTCGATCTCCGCGCTCGTCACCTCGCCGTGGACGCAGAGTGGCATTCCGATATCGGCCATGCGTTCGAGGACGCGGTCGATCCTGCGGACATCCGTGACCCCGCTCGCCGAATTGGTGGTGGCGCCCGCCGGATAGAGCTTGGCCGCCGTCAGCACGCCCGATTCGAAACCGCGCGCCAGATCGTCGGGATCGGTATCGTCGGTGAGATAGGCGGTCATCAGCGGCGTGAAATCCACGCCTTCCGGCACCGCGGCAACGATCCGCTCGCGATAGGCCGCTGCCATGGCGGTCGTCGTGACCGGGGGCGAAAGGTTCGGCATCACGATCGCGCGCGCGAACTGGCGCGCGGTGTGGGGAACGACCGCCTGCATGGTTGCTCCGTCGCGGAAATGGAGGTGCCAGTCGTCGGGGCGGCGGATAGTGATCGTGTCGCGGGGTGCCATGGGTTTGCCTATGGCGCGGTGCGCCCTATCTGTCACCCATGCCGCACATCCCCACCCGCCTCCACGACCGCGCGATCGTCCGCCTGACACCGGAAAGCGCGGACGAAAGCGTCTCCGCCTTTCTCCAGGGTCTCGTCACGAACGATCTCAACCAGCCGCTCCCGGTCTATGCCGGACTGTTGAGCGCGCAGGGCAAGGCGATGTTCGATTTTCTCGTCTGGCCTTCGGGCGACGGGGAATTGCTGATCGATTGCGAGGCCGCGCTGGCGGAGGAACTGGTCAAGCGCCTGTCGCTCTATCGCCTGCGCCGCAAAATCGCGATCGCCGTCGATCCCTCCGTCGCCGTTCACTGGCAGGCGCATCAGGGCGATGGCGGCGTCGTTGATCCGCGCCTCGGCGAACTCGGCCAGCGCTGGCTGGCGCCGGTCGAAGACGGGGAGCAAGGCGCGGACGATCTGTGGCGCGCGCACCGCCTTGGTCTGGGCGTTGCGGAAGGGCGCGCCGAACTCGGTGATATTCTGTGGCTCGAAACCAATGCCGTCGACCTCAACGGGGTCAGTTTCTCGAAGGGGTGCTACATCGGCCAGGAAAACACCGCGCGGATGAACTGGCGCCAGAAGGTCAATCGCCGCCTGGTCGTGGTCCCGCTCGACCGGTCGGAGGAAAAACGCCGCAAAATGGCTTATCCCGAGCTGGGCTACGCGGTCGACCATCTGCGCGTTGCCGATATCGATCCCGCCTTTGCGCCGCCATGGATGAGCCTCGAACCGGCGGACTGATCCGAGTCAGAACTCGCAGTCAGGCTGATGCGATATCGACGCCGATCGACGCGATCGAATTGACCAGCATCCGCTCGGCCCGGTCGCGCGCGGCAGTGTCGGGCAGGCCGAGCGAGCGGGTCAGCGCGTTGCCGATCAGCGCATCCCCCATCGCCATCAGGACCAGCGCCAAAGTCGCTTCGTGGAGCCGCATCAGCCCGGCCTGATCGCTGCATTCGCCCGGCGCGATCTCGTCGATCAATTCGTGGATCGTCTCCACGATCGGGGCCAGCGCGTCCTCGTTCCCCGTCAGGATCATCCAGCTGGCGAGCTGGCCCGCCCCTTCCTTGTCGAAAGCGTCGAAGGCCAGATCCACGACCTCGCGCGGCGATCCTAGCCCGGCACGGCTGGCGCGCACCGCATCGGCGATCGCATCGCAGACCGTCGCGGCGAGATGGCCTGCCAGCGCCTTTTGAAGCCCGGCAGCGGACCCGAAATGGTGCAGGAGATTGGCATGGGTCCGGTCTATCCGCCCCGCGACCGCCTTGAGTGTCACCGATTGCGGCCCGGTTTCGATCAGCAGCCCCCGCGCCGCTTCGAGAGCGGCGAGACGCGATTCTTCGGGACTGAGACGTTTGCGCGTGGCCATGGGAACCGCAGGAACTCCTTACCGGCCCGGAAAAGAGCCGCACCCGACGCTAGATCGCCGCGCGCGAGGCTGCAAGTCGGCGGCCCGGAAATGCCGCGTTCAGCGTCGACCGGTAGAGTGTTTTCCCAGTCGGACGAGCAGGGTCCAGCCCTTATTGACATTCATGTCAGTAGCTATTACTGACACTCCTGTCAGTAACGTTTTCGAGACTTATCATGAACGCACAGACTGGTTTCAACGCCGCCAAACCGATCGCCGCGCCGACGCCCGCCGACCTCACCATCACCGTGCGCGACGAGCGCTTCAACCGCGCTGCCACTCCCAAGCGGTGGTGGGCGGGCGAACCGTTCGGGACTGCCTGGCACAACGCGCTGTCCGCCACCTTTCCGCGCGGCGAGGCTTTCTTCATCGAGGCGGTCAAGGCGCATCGACCCACCGAAGGCGATGGCGCCGATCCCAAGCTGACGGCGGAAATCCGCGCCTTCGTGAAGCAGGAAATCAATCACACTCGCGAACACATCGCCTTCAACCGTCTGGCCGAAGACCACGGCTACGACATCCAAGCGATCGACAAGCGGGTGGAGGAATTGCTTGCGCTGACGAAGGGCCGCCCCGCGATCGCCAATCTCGCGGTGACCATGGCGCTCGAACATTTCACCGCCATGATCGCGGCGGAATTCCTCGCCAATCCGAAGCATTTCGAGATCTCCGACCTGGAAGTCGCCGCCATGTGGCGCTGGCACGCGGTCGAGGAGATCGAACACAAGGGCGTCGCCTTCGACACCTGGAACCATGCGACACGGGACTGGAGCGCCTGGCGCCGCTGGCGAGTGCGCAATCTCGTGATGTTGATCGTAACCGCGCGTTTCCTCAAGAATCGCTGGATCGACACGCTGATGCTGCTTGAACAGGATGGCATCACGGGCTGGAAGGCGCGCTGGGGCCTGTTCAAATATCTCGCCGTCACGCCGGGTATCATCCGCCGTCTGGCCCTGCCCTGGCTTTCCTATTTCAAGCCCGGCTTCCATCCGTGGGATCATGACGATCGCGCGTTGATCGGCAAATATGACGGCGAATTTTCCGACGCGCTGATGCCGGCTGAGTAAGCTACACTCACCTAAACAAAAAAGGCTCCGCAAGCGATTGCGGAGCCTTTTGCTTGGTTTCGCTTGACGATTGGGCGGCGATCAGGCCGCGATCGGCATTTGCGGCTGGTCTGCGAGATCGAGGCTGAACAGCACGCATTCCGCCGCTTCGCCCCGGCCACAACTGTGGCGCCGCGCGCTCTGGCCCGTCGGACGGAATCCCACCTTCCTCAAGACGCGGCCCGAGGCGGGGTTGTCGGCGAAATGCCCTGCCGAAAGGCGCGTATGGCCGATCAGGCGGGCAATATCGATCATGCCCCTCGCCGCTTCGGTCGCATAGCCACGCCCCCAATAGGGCCGCGCGATCCAGTAGCCGAGCTCGACCGAGCCATCGCCCTGCTCGCCCACCGGGTCGATCCCGATGCATCCGATCAGACGCGATTTTTGGGTGATGAGAAAGCGGGGATAGGCCGCGACATGGTCGCGCGAGACGAAGCTCTCGGCATCTTCCCGGCGATACGGCCACGGGGCGCTCGCGAGATTGCGGACCACGCCTTCATCCGAAATGCCGCCGAAAATCGCTTCGGCATCTTCGGGCCAGGCGGGCCGCAGCAGCAGCCTCTCGGTCACATGGAACATCGTCTGTCTCCCCATACCACGCGCCGATCTCCTAGGCCGGCCGCGTGACGATTGCGTGATGACGAAACAAAGTTTCGCCGTGTCGGTTGCAGAGGGAGAAATGAAAAAGGGAGCGGAACCTCCCCGACAAATCGGGCTGGTCCCATCTCCCTCTAAGAATGCCGGTGGTAAGCCCGGCTGGGACCGTCCCGATGGACGATCCCCTTATCGAATCGTCCGGTTATTCCGCGGCTTGCGCCTGCATGTCGACCGATACGTATTTGCGGCCGAGCTTGCCCGCGTGGAATCGCACGATCCCGTCGGTAAGCGCGAACAGCGTGTGGTCCTTGCCCATGCCGACATTGCTGCCCGGGTAGAACTTGGTGCCGCGCTGGCGCACGATAATGTTGCCGGCGACCACATCCTGGCTGCCGAACTTCTTCACACCGAGACGACGACCGGCCGAATCGCGACCGTTGCGGGATGAACCACCTGCTTTTTTATGTGCCATGGTTAGCGGTCCTTACTTCTTGTCTTCAGTCTTGGCGGCGGCCTTCTTGGGCGCTGCCTTCTTGGCGGGAGCCTTCTTGGCCGTCTCGGTCTCATGCGTACCGGACTTGGCGGGCGCGGCGTCCTTCTTCGGCGCGGCCTTCTTGGCGGCGGGCTTGCTCGCGGGAGCGGCCTTCTCAGCCGCCTCGTCCGCCTTCGGAGCCGCTTCCTTCTTCGGCGCAGCCTTCTTCTCGGCCTTCGAATCGCCCACCGCGACGATGCGCAGCAGCGTCATCTGCTGGCGAT
Source organism: Qipengyuania pelagi (assembly GCF_009827295.1). Taxonomy (NCBI): domain Bacteria; kingdom Pseudomonadati; phylum Pseudomonadota; class Alphaproteobacteria; order Sphingomonadales; family Erythrobacteraceae; genus Qipengyuania; species Qipengyuania pelagi. The sequence continues at coordinate 1,485,319 of NZ_WTYD01000001.1, forward strand.
GGCCGTTCTTGCGGCGATAATTGTGCCGACGACGCTTCTTGAAGACGGTGACCTTCTCGCTCTTGGCCTGAGCGATGATCTCGGCGGAGACGGTGACCTTGCCAGCGTCTTCCATCTTGTCGCCTTCACCGGCGAGCAGAACATCGCCCAGCGTGATCGTATCACCGGCATCGCCTGCCAGTTTCTCGACCGCGATCTTGTCTCCGGCGGCAACCCGGTACTGCTTGCCGCCCGTACGCACGACTGCGAACATGGTGCTTATCTCTCAATCAGTTTGTTTTGCCGCGTTCTCCCTCGACGAATTCGAGTGAAAGCGCGGCGCGCCCGTCAGGCCGCCAAAGGCAGCCCCGGAAAGAACGGTGCCGTTAAGGTATGGTGGTGGCGAAGTCAACGCCGGAATCGCGCCAGAGGCTTCGATCATCCCCTACCAGCAATCCCCGGCTGGCGATCCCCGGCTGGCGATCCGCAGCTGGCGATCCTGATGCGTCGTGCTATCAGATCGTCACCATGCGTCCAGCCTTTCTCGCCGCCATTGCCCTCGTCCCCGCCCTTGCCGCGTGCCAGACCGCGCCGGACGGGGCCTATCCTTCGCTTGCGATCCGCGATGTCGAACGAGCGCAGGGGCAGCTCGAGCCGGTTCCGGGTGACCCGATCGACGTGCCGCCGGTCGAGGTGCCGCTCGACGGCCCGCTCGACCAGCGCCTTGCCGCCCTGGTCGAACAGGGCCGCAATGCCCATGCCCGCTTCACCGCAGCCGCGCCGCGCGCCGCGCGCCTCGCTTCCGCCGCGAGCGGCTCGGGTGTCGGCAGCGATGCCTGGGCGTCCGCGCAGGTCGCCCTGGCCGATCTCGATTCGATCCGCAGCGAAGCCGCCATCGCGCTGGCCGATCTTGACCTGCTCTTCATCGCCGCGAGCGTGGAGGCGAACGGTACGCCCGCTATTGCCGATGCGCGCCGGACCCTGCTGTCGCTGGTGCAGGAGGAAGACCGAACCTTAGCCGATCTGCGGGCGCGGGTGCGGTGACTGGATGAGCCTCGCCTGCGCCTCCTGTCCGGTGCGCGACCGCGCGGCGTGCTCCGTGCTCGCCCCGGAGGAGCGGGCCGCGCTGGCCAGGGTCGGCCATACGCGCCATCTCGCGCGCGGGCAGACCTTGTTCGCGGCAGGCGATCCGGTGACAAGCTGCGCCACGCTGGTTTCAGGCGCGCTCAAGGTCACCAGCCTCGAGCGGGATGGAAGCGAGCATATCCTCGCCCTCGTCCATCCTTCCGGCTTCGTCGGCGAATTCTTTCAGCCCTTCGCCGCCCATGACGTGGTCGCGCTGTCTGATAGCAGGCTATGCGTGTTCGCGGGGCCGGACATGGAAGCGGCGATCGCGCGCTACCCGGCGCTCGCGCAGGCCTTGCTGAGGCGAACGCAGGAAGACCTTCATGCCAGCCGGGCATTGCTGGCAATCGGGAGTAAGGTTTCGGCGCGCGCACGGGTTGCCGCGATCCTCATCGAATTCTCGCGCGCTGCCAGCGATTCGCCCTGCCATCCCGCACGCGCCTTCGACCTGCCCTTGTCTCGCGGGGACCTCGCAAGCTTTCTGGGGCTGACCATCGAAACCGTGAGCCGCCAGATCACCGCCCTCGAACGCGACGGCGCGATCCAGCGCAGCGGAAAGCGCGGGATCGAACTGGTCGACCCCGCGCTGCTCTCCGCATCGGCACAGTAAGTGTCAGACGAAGGCCCGGATCGTCATCACCGCCAGACCCCAGCCAAGGATCAGAACCGGCAGGATCAGCATCTGGACTGCCGCGTCGCGGCCATTCAGCCGACCCGTATAGGTCGCGATCCCCTTGTGCATCAGCTGCTGCAGCCTGAGCGGACGCGCACCGTGTTTCGGCCCGATCTGGGTCCATAGCGCCGGTACGCCGAAACCCGCGACGATGAACAGCGCGAAGATCGCTATGGGTATCGCGAGGCCGGGGCTGGCGAGCCCGATGGCCATCACCGCGACGAACCCCAGATAGAGCGCCACCGTCGCCGCGTAGAGCGCGACCGGCATCTCGAAGCTGCGATCGACCACGACCGGCTGCACCGGATCGACGCGCAGGGCTGGAAGGTTTTCTGGCAAAACATCCGGTGCAGGCTGCCTTTCTGCCATGGCCGGAGCGGTATGGATCCGGGCCCGCTGCGCCATTTGGTCGCGTGCGATGTGCTTGGACATGATCTTAACTCCCGTTGCTGTGGGAGCATCAATGCGCCGACCGGAAAGCGCGCGCCTTGATCTCGATCAAACCGGAAAACTTATTTCCACCGGGCGAGCGCGGCGTGGTCGTCGCCACGTGGTTCGATCCAGTACCACGCCCCCTCGGAGCCTTCCCCGCGCCGCTCGCGCTTCCAGAACCACGCCGCCGATTTCAGATGATCCATCAGGAAATCGACCGCGTCGAAGGCGGCGCGGCGATGGGGCGCGGCGGCAGCGACGAGCACGATCCCTTCGCCCGGTTGCATCGTGCCGACCCGATGCCAGACGAGCACGCCGTCTAGCGCGAATCGTTCCAGTGCCTGTTCAGCCAGAGATTCCATTCCCGGCAGGGTGAGCGGCTCGTAATGCGTGAGTTCCAGCGCCTTCACATCCTTGCCCGGCCTGACCTTGCCAAGGAAGCTCGCGATCGCGCCTGCGCGGTCGTGCGCGGAGTTGAAGGCGGCCAGCGCCTCGCCCGCCGACAGCCCCTTGTCCAGCAGGCGGACATCGGCCGGAGTGTCGAGAACCAGCCTAGCCACCGCTGACCGGGGGGAGCAGCGCGACCTCCTCGCCATCGCGCGCCATCAAAGCGGTCTTGTCCGCCAGCACCTCGCCTGCACAGGCGACGTGGACGCGTGACGACTGTAACTGTCCAGCCAGTTCGGGTGCGACTGCGGCAAGCAGCCCCTCCCAATCGAGCGGCGCCGAAACCTCGAGCGATTCGCTCCCCGCCGCATCGCGCAAGGGGCCGAGAAAGACGATCCTGACGGCCATCAGCCGCCCGTCACGGACATATGGCGCGGCTGGGCCGGGGCCTGGCCGGGCGCGTCGATCGCGAAGGCGTGGCGCTGGGGCTTGATCGCCATTGCGCGGTCCATCGCCTCCTGCAAGGCTGCATCGCCCCCTCCGTCACGCAAGGCGGCGCGCAGATCGACGCGCTCTCCGCCGCCGAGGCAGGGATAGAGCTGGCCCGTGGTGGTCACGCGCACGCGGTTGCACCCTTCGCAGAAATTCTGGGTCAGCGGCGTGATCAGACCGAGCCGTCCACCCGTCTCCGCAACATCGAAATAGCGCGCTGGGCCACCGGTGCGATGGCCGGACGGGGTCAGGGTCCAGCGCTTTTCCAGCCGCGCGCGCACGGTTTCGAGCGAGAGGAACTGGTCGAAGCGATCCTCGTCCACTTCGCCCAGCGGCATGGCCTCGATCAGCGTGATCGCATGGCCCTGCCCGTGCGCCCACTCGATGAGGTCGGGCAATTCGTCCTCGTTGCGCCCCTTGAGGCCCACCGTGTTCAGCTTGACCTCGAGCCCGGCGTGTTTCGCTGCGGCGATCCCTTCGAGGACCCGGTCCAGCATGTCGCGCCGGGTCAGCTGTTTGAACAAGACCGGATCGCGGGTGTCGAGCGAGACGTTGACGCGCCTGACCCCGGCTTCGCGCAGGGCCTCGGCGTTCTGGGCCAATTGCGTGCCGTTGGTCGTCAGCGTCACCTCGTCGAGGCCCTCGCCGATCTGTCGGCCAAGCGCGCGGACCAGATCCAGCATGTCGCGCCTCACCAGCGGCTCGCCCCCTGTCAGCCGGATGCGCCGCACGCCGCGCGCGATGAAGGCCAGCGCCAGCCGGTGCAGTTCCTCCAGCGTCAGCACTTCCGCCTTGGGCAGGAAGCGCATCTTTTCGGGCATGCAATAGGTACAGCGCAAATCGCATCGGTCGGTAACCGAAAGGCGCAGATAGGTGATGCGGCGCTGGAAGCTGTCGACAAGCATGAACGCGCTATTGTGCCGGATCGCCCGCGCCCTGGCCATCCCCTTCGAGATATTGGCCCGTAATTCCGGGCGCTTCGGCGAGATAGGCCTCGAAGGCATCCAGCACGGCCCCCTCGCCCGCGACCACATTCGCGCGCGCGGGCACGCCTGCGCGGGCCAGTCCGGCGGCCAGCGCCAGTCGCCATTCGCGGTGGGTGTGATCGGCGGGCGGCAGCGCGATCATCACATCCTCGCCCGCCCCCATCATGCGCTCAATTTCGGGAAGGTGATCGCGATGGAACGCACCCGAGGCGGCCAAGGGCGCCTCGGGCAGGTCGGCGACGGTCACGCGCCGCATCAGCGCCGCTCGCGATGAAGCGTAATGCCGATCTTCTCCCCCGCTTCCGCGATGGCGAGCTTGACGATCTTCACCGTCACCGCCTCGATCCGGCTGTCCTGAAGGAACAGCGTTTCGCAGACATGATCGGCAACCGCCTCGATCAGCTTGAAATGCACGCCCTCGGGCAAGGCGTCCGACGCGGCGAATTTCAGGTCCATATAGTTCTTGGAATGATCGAGCGCGGTGTCGGGATCGTAACGATCGAGCGGCTTCATCCGCACGCGGATCGTGAAACGCAGCGGCTGGGGCTTGCCGGTCTCCTCGGAATAGATCCCGGTGAGGACGTCGTGTTCGAAATCGGCGATTTCGAGGATCAGCGAATCGGTCATGCGCGTTCCTCTTCAAAATCCGATTTTGCTTTGATTGCTCTCTTCAACTCTTCGTACATCCTGCTCCGGCCACCGGAAATCATGAATTCTCCGCTCTCCATAGGCTCCAATATCTGCGCATCCAAAATTACTCGTGAGTCAATTGCCATCTGCATCTGATGCATCAAATATTTGCGGGTGTTTTCCGAAAGCCATGCTCCCGCTTCGGCATTCAATTTTATTTTCAACGCCGGACGATCACTGAATGGGTCCGATCCGACCGTTACTTGAATGACATTGCTAGCTGTCAGATCGAGGCTGACCAGCCAAGTCGATTCATCTTCGTTGAGAATTCGTAGTGTCACCGTTTCCGTCATCGTTCCGCACTAGCCCGGATTCGACCAGCGCGCGAAGATCGCGGTGGGGAGGAGGCGCGGATCGGCTCCGGTCTCGGCCACCGCCAGATCGCCATGCTCGATCGTGCCGGGCAGGTCGGCGAACACCTCTTCCAGCAATCCGCCGAGCGCAAGGCTGCTCATACGGACGGCGTAGACGGTGAGAAACAGGAAGCGGCTGTTCGCATCGAGCAGCTGGCGGCAATCGGATACGAGCGGCGCCAGCCCTTCCTCGATCCGCCAGGTCTCGTTCTTCGGTCCACGCCCGAATTTGGGCGGGTCGAGAATGATGCCGTCATAGATATTGCCGCGCCGCACCTCGCGGCTTGCGAATTTCATCGCATCGTCGACCAGCCAGCGGATCGGGCGGTCCTCCATATCCGACAGCGCCGCATTCTCGCGCGCCTGGGCGACCGATTTCTTGCTAGCATCGACATGGGTGACCGGCCCATGCCCGCTCAAGGCGAGGCTGCCGACGCCGGTATAGCCGAAGAGGTTCAGCGTCGGGCGCGGTTCGCCCGCGCGACCGGACAGCTTCTCGCCCATCCAGTTCCAGACCGGTGCCATGTCGGGAAAGAAGCCGAGATGGCGGAACGGGGTGCATTGCGCGGTGAAGCGCACATCCTCGCCCCAGCCCAATTCCCAGCCATCTTCGGGCACGTCCGGCGATAGCTGCCAGCGTCCGCCGCCATCCTCGTCGCTGCCGGGGACGAATTCACCATTCGCGTCCCACTCGGCCATGCGCGGCGCCCACAGGGCCTGCGCTTCGGGACGGATGAAGCGATAGGGGCCGTAACCCTCGAACTTGCGACCATGCCCGCTGTCGAGCAGGCGATAGGCATCCCAGCCTTCGCCGACCATCAGCGTGGGAGTGCGGATCAGATCGGCCATCAGGCGGCGTGTTCCAGGATATGCGCCTTCACCGCATCGTAATCGCCCGGCAGTTCGACGAGGCGTTCCTCGCGCGCGAACAGGTCGCCGACGCGGGTGGGCAGGTATGGGCGCATACCCGTCGCGCGTTCGACCGCGTCGCGGAATTTCGCCGGATGCGCGGTTGCGAGCGTGACCACTGGGACACCGGGCGCAAGATCTTGCTGACGCGCGGCGTGGAGGCCGATCGCGGTGTGCGGGTCGATCACTTCGCCCGCCTCCTCGCACGCCCAGCGCATGGCCCTCGCCATATCGTCCGCATCGGCGCGAACGCTCGTGAACAGGCCTGCACCAGCGCGCTGCGCCTCGGTAAGCAGCATCGCGCGCGATCCTTCGAAGCCGCGCATCTGCTCGCCCATCGCCATTCCGTCGCGCCCGCCGACATCGAACAGGAGGCGCTCGAAATTCGAACTGACCTGGATGTCCATGCTCGGTGCGGCGGTTGGCGTGACCTCTCCTGCCGAATAATCCCCTTCGGACAGCGCGCGGTGGAGGATGTCGTTGACATTGGTGGCGACCACCAGCCGCTCGATCGGCAGGCCCATGCGAGCAGCGACATGGCCCGCGAACACGTCGCCGAAATTGCCGGTCGGCACGCTGAAAGCCACCTTGCGATCGGGCGCCCCCAATTGGAGCGCGGCGGCGAAATAATAGACGATCTGCGCCATCAGCCGCGCCCAGTTGATCGAATTGACCGCGCCGATGCGATGCCGCCCGGTGACCTCTGCATCGGCGAAGATGCGCTTCACCATCGCCTGCGCATCGTCGAAACTGCCGTCGATCGCGATGTTGTGGACGTTGGGGGCGAGCACAGTGGTCATCTGGCGGCGCTGCACGTCGCTGACCCGGCCCGAGGGGTGGAGCATGAAGATCTCCACATTGTCGCGCCCCGCCACCGCATCGATCGCGGCGCTGCCCGTGTCGCCACTGGTCGCGCCTACGATGGTGAGGCGGCTCTCGTCGCGCGCGAGAAACTCCTCGAACAGCAGGCCGAGCAATTGCAGCGCCACATCCTTGAAGGCGAGCGTCGGGCCGTGAAACAGTTCGAGGAGCCATTGGCTCTCGTCGAGCTGCTTGAGCGGTGTCACGGCGCAATGGGCGAAGCGGCCATAGGCTTGCTCGCACAATTCGCGCAGGCGATCGGGCGTCAGGCTCTCGCCGACGAAGGGCTGCATAACCCGCGCGGCCAATTCGGCATAGGGCAGGCCGCGCATCGCCGCGATCTCGGCAGACGAGAATTGCGGCCAGTGTTCGGGCACGTAAAGACCGCCATCGCTGGCGAGACCCGCCAGCGTGACTTCGGCGAAATCGAGCGTGGGGGCGGTGCCGCGTGTCGAGATATAGCGCATGGTGGCTGGCGGTTAGACGCGCAAGCGCAGACGGGCAAGGCAGGCGCGCTTTACGCCCGCGAAGTTCGGCTCACGGCTTTGCGCGCCGCCTTTTCAGCGCCAGCCAGTAGATCACCAGCGCGGTGAGCGCGAAGAAGAACCACTGGCCCGCATAGGCAAGGTGATTGTTCGGAATCGCCGAGGGATCGGGCCTTGCGAGCGGCTGGAGCCCCGCGACAGGTGGCGTGCTGGCGACAAGGCGCGGGCCAGGTGCGATCACGCCCGCAACCTCGCCACCGCCCCATTGCGCGGCCGCCGGTTCGCGCGACCAGCCGATATCGATCGCGACGGGCGCGCCCGCTCCGTCGATCATGCAGGAAGCGCGCTGGGCCCAGCCGCTCTGGCCATCCGCACTGCGCCCGGCGGTCGGCTGAATCGACAGCACGCGTCGGCAATCAAGCGTGCTGGTGCGAAACCAGTCCTGCTCCCCCTCGCCCGTAATCGGGAAAGCGACCGGCTCGGCAAGGCCTTCCGCGGCAGCATAGCGCGCCAGCAGGGCCTCTTTCTGGTCCAGTCGCTTTAACTGCCAGACGCCCAGCGCCACCATCACACCGGCGGCGGCCAGGACGACGATCGTGGCGAGGATGGGCACGCGCTTCATGGCTGGTCGCTTCCCGCTTCACCGGCCTTGTTGCGATATTCCGCAATCAAGAGCAGCGCCTTTGCCACGCGGAGGCCCCCAAGCACCGACAGGGCCGTTACCGGTACCCAGATCAGGATGTGGACCCAGAAGGGCGGCGTCACCGTCAGGTCCAGCCAGATGGCGAGGCCCGTTATCACCGCGCCGATGATCAGCGTCAGAAATCCGGCGGGCCCATCGCCGACATTGAACCGCGTCAGGTCGAGCCCGCAGGCGCGACATCTCTCCGCAAACTTGACCGGCCCCACGAACAACGTACGCGCGTCGCAGCGCGGACAGCAACCGAAAAGGGCGGCCTCCATCATGGAAGGCCGCCCTTTCGTATCGTCCGGCGTCGTCATATTCGGCCGGATCCGCTCATCAATGCATCTCGGCGCCCCAGCCGCCCCAGACATAGACCACGACGAACAGGAACAGCCACACCACGTCGACGAAGTGCCAGTACCACGCTGCCGCTTCGAAGCCGAAATGCTGGCGCGGGGTGAAATGGCCCAGATAGGCACGGCGCAGGCAGACGATCAGGAAGATCGTGCCGACCAGAACGTGGAAGCCGTGGAAGCCGGTCGCCATGTAGAAGGCGCTGGAATAGGTGTTCCCGCCGAAGGCGAACGGGGCCGCCATGTATTCGTAGACCTGGATGCAGGTGAAAACCGCGCCCAGGATGATCGTCAGCCAGAGACCCTTCTTCAAACCGTCGCGATCCCCATGGATCAGCGAATGGTGCGCCCAGGTCACCGTGGTGCCCGAACACAGCAGGATCATCGTGTTGAGCAAGGGAAGGCTGAAGGGATTGATCACCGCCTCGATCGCCTCGGGCGGCCAGACGCCGCCGACGACTTCGGACAGGGCGCTGGGGAAGAGCGAGAAATCGAACCACGCCCAGAACCAGCCGACGAAGAACATCACTTCCGACGCGATGAACAGGATCATCCCGTAGCGCATATGCAGCTGCACCACCGGCGTGTGATCGCCGCGCTGGGCTTCCTTCACGATGTTGGAGAACCAGCTGAAGAAGGTCGCGATCAGGCCGGCGATGCCGAGGCCCAGGATCAGATGCCCGCCCGCCATGTCGTGCATGAAGAAGACCATGCCGGTGGTGAAGACGAGCGCCGAAAGCGAGCCGGCGATCGGCCAGATATCGGGTTCGAGAATATGATAGTCGTGGTTTACGGTGCCGGCCATGGTCTCGTATCGTCCTGTTGGTCTGTCGCCTGCCCTTATCGCGCGCATGGCCGATGGTCTAGGGGGCTGTTGCTGGGTTTCCCGCCTAAACGCGTCAGCTTCCCGCTTCCGGCGTGTCCTTCGCCTTGTGGAAGGTGTAGCTCAGCGTGATCTGTTCGACACCCTTCGCGTTTTCGTCCTGAAGGATCGCCGGGTCGATATAATACAGCACCGGCATCCGAACCTCCTGCCCCGGCTGGAGCGTCTGTTCGGTGAAGCAGAAACACTGGATCTTGTTGAAATATTTGCCCGTCTGTTCGGGCTCGACATTGAAGGTCGCGGTGCCGGTGATCGGCACGTCGCTGTTATTGCGCGCGGTGTAGAACGCCATGTCGCGCTGGCCGATCTGGACGGTGTCGGTCGATTGCACGGGTTCGAACCGCCAGGGAACGTCACGCGCGGTGCTGGCGTCGAAGCGGACCGAAATGGTCTTCGCCCCGGCGCTCAAAGCGGCCTGCGCGGCGATATCCGCATCGCTTTCGCTGGCGCGCTGCGTGGTTCCGCCAAAGCCGGTCACGCGGCAGAACAGATCGTAGAGCGGGACGGCCGCATAGCCCATTCCCAGCATGAACAGGGCACCCAGCAGGGCATACAGCGCGGTGCGCGAATTGCGATTGTCGAGAGTCGCGCTCGTCACGATCAGTCTCCCATCCTCACGATGGTGATCGCGTAGAACAGCGCGACCAGGAACAGCAGAACACCCGCCAGCACCAGATTGCGCATCTTCTGGCGGCGCTTGAATTCGGTCTCTTCCTCGGGGGTCATGCGATAACTCCAGCATCGATCAGCAGGCGGTCGGCGACGAGCGCCGCGAACAGCGCGAACAGGTAGAATACGCTGAACGCGAACAGGCGTTTCTCGGGACGCATCCCGTCGCCCGGAACGGCCTGGCGCATTCCGACGGGCAGGGAAAGCGCAAGGAAGGCAAGCGTCAATGCGAGCGCCGCAATCCCGTAGACCGGACCCGTGCCCCCGATCGCCCAAGGTGCCACCGCGACCGGGACCAGCACCACGCAATAGGCGACGATCTGGCGCCGGGTCGATTTCTCGCCCCGCACGACCGGCATCATCGGAATGCCGACCTTGGCGTAGTCCGACTGGACGAACAGGGCGAGCGCCCAGAAATGCGGCGGCGTCCAGACGAAGATGATCGCGAACAGCAGGATCGGCATCGCCGTTATGTCGCCCGTCACCGCGATCCACCCGATCAACGGTGGAAAGGCCCCCGCCCCGCCACCGATGACGATATTCTGCGGCGTGCGCGGCTTCAGCCAGATCGTATAGACGACCGCGTAATAGACGATCGAGAGCGCCAGGATCGCGGCGGCGAGCCAGCCGATCGCCAGGCCCATCACCATGACAGATCCGGCTGAGAGCAGGATGCCGAAATCGCGCGCATCCTCGCGCCGCATCCGTCCGGTGGGGAGCGGGCGGTTCGACGTGCGCTTCATCCCCGCATCGATGTCGGCTTCCCACCATTGGTTGAGCGTGGCCGCTCCGCCCGCGCCCAGCGCGATGCACAGGATCGCGGTGAAGCCCAGGACCGGGTTGATCGATCCCGGTGCGGCGAGCAGGCCGCAAAGGCCGGTAAAGACGACCAGCGTCATCACCCGCGGCTTGGTCAGCGCGAAGAAGTCCCGCCAGTCGGCAGGCATGGTGATGGGGGCGGCGGATTGGGTCATCGGTTATCGGTCATCGGGGATTGGCCGGGACCTATACCGGGCGAAAGACGAAAGGGAAAGCGGCTGCGCTACAAGGCTTCGTGCTTTCCGGGCGCCCTGCAATCGGCACCGATCCCTATACCGCGCGGCGAGCCCGCGGACGCCCCGTCTCAACCCGCGAAGCGCGCCGCAGAGGCTCTGTTCGCATTGTCGTACGGAGCGACAGGCAGGATTCGCCGATCGCGGCCGGAACGACGCTCGGTCGCTTCGAGGGCCCGCTGGCGCGTTTCCTCGAGAAGGGTGGATACCTGGGTATCGCGCATCGGCTTTCCGAGAAAGTAGCCCTGCCCGAATTCCGCACCCAGCAACAGCGCCGTTTCGTGGTCTGCTTCGGTCGCGATATATTCGGCGACGCTTTCCAGCTTCATCGCCGACAGCATCTTGATGACGCCGTTCAACATGTCGCGACCGGCCGTATCGCGCGCGCCCCGGATCAGCGATCCGTCGATCTTGACCTTGTCGAACTTGATCTCGCGCAGATAGACGAGCGAGGCGAAACCGGCGCCGAAATCGTCGAGCGCGATCCGACACCCGGCCTCGCGCAGAATCTCGATATTGCGGCGCGCGACGTCGAAATTGATCAGCATCGCCGTCTCGGTGATCTCGAATTGCAGGCGGTTGGGCTGAATGCCGCTGGCTTCGACCAGAGCGATGATCTCGCTTGCGGCATTATCCCCGCAGATATGCGCGGCGCTGAGATTGAAGGACAGGCGACAGGGCGGCTCCCAGTCCTTCGCGAAATTCAGCGCTTTACAGAGAAGCGCAATCGTGATCTCTCTGATCAGTCCGTTGCGCTCCGCTATGGCGATGAACTGGCTGGGCTGGATTTCGCCGAGCAAAGGATGATGCCACCGCGCCAGCGCCTCGAAGCTGGAAATCTCGCCCGTCCTGAGATTGACGATCGGCTGATAGGCGAGCGAGAAATGATCGAGCGCATCGCGCTTCGACATCTCGGTCTCGATGGCGGCGAGGCGCATCGCCTCGTCGCGAATGTGATCGTCGAAAAGCTTGAGGGTTTCCAGCCCCTCCCGCTTCGCGACGTAGAGTGCCGAATCGGCGTCCTGGAGGGCTTGCGCCACGGTGGTTTGGCCGGCTTCGACGATCCTTCCCCCTGCGCTGCCACCGATGGTTACGTAGGCATTCGACAATCTCATCGGACGGCGCAATTGGGCCAGTGCGCGGTCGCAGCGTGCCACCAATTCGCAGGTATCGCTCGTCTGCGGCTTGCCCGCGACGAACACCGCGAACTCGTCGCCGCCAAGCCGCCCCACGATCGCATTTTTCGGCAACGCCCGTTGCAGACGCCGCGCGACGAAGCGCAGGACGATATCGCCGGCATAATGGCCGTAATGATCGTTGATCGGCTTGAAGCGATCGAGGTCGATCACCACCAACACGCCGCTGCTTCCCCGGTCCAGCTGGGCTTCGATGTCGCGCATGAAGGCATAGCGATTGCGTACGCCGGTCAGGGCATCGAATTCGGAGCGATACTGGGCGCTGCGCCGAGCCTCGATCAGTTCGCCGTTCGCCTTCTCGGTACGTTCCAGCGCCGCGTCGGCGTCGAACTGCGCGCGAAAGAGATTCAGCTGAGCCTTGTGGCTGAGCACTGCGAGGTAGAAACCGATCGCCACGATCCCCGCCAGCGACAGGGGCATGAAGAGGTTGCCGGCAGGAAACAGGAACAGCGCCGCTGTCACGAGCGGAAACAGGAAACAGAAGAAAATCACTTGTGAGGCGAAGAGCACACCCGTCAGCGCCGCCCCCTGAATCAGGCCCGACAGCAGACCAAGCCCGAAGATCTGCGACCACCCGAAGCCGTCCGGGTCATATGTCACCACGGATAGCGAGAGGGCGAGATAGAAATAGGCCTGGGCCAGCGACAGAATGAGCACCATCATGGCGGTCAGCCGCGCGGCGGCTGGGCTCACGTCCTCGCGTTTCTCCGGCGGGGGCGGCAGGGCCCAATGCTTGAACCGCAATACGACTGCCAAGAGCAGAACCGTGCCCACGATCCGTGTCGGAAGTTCGGAGGGAAAGTTCACGGCCACGGCAGCGAACGGCAGGAGGATCGCGAGATAATAGACGAAAATCGTCTGGCGCACGGATCGGATGCGTTCACGGCTGAATTTCTCCGTGAACGGATCGTCATCGAAAAAGCCGATGATCGAGTCGATGCGCTTCAGGAAGGTCACACGGATTCCGCCATGGCGCCGAATCATATCGCCTCAGGCTCTCATTCGTATTTAACGTATAATAGGTATTTTTACATATCTTGCGAGGGGTAGATAGAGGGCGTCACTCTTCGTCGAGCTGTTTCAGCCAGTCCAATAAAAGCCGGTTCACCTCTTCGGGGCGCTCCTGCTGTGTCCAGTGGCCGACCCCATCGAGGATGTGTCCCTCGATCTTCGGCGCGAACATGCGCATCAGCGCGACCGGATCCGTGACCGCGCCGAACAGGAAGGTCGCCGGATCGCGCGTGCCGCCGATGAAGAGGCTGGGCTGTTCGATGCGGCGATCTTTGTACCCTTGCAGCCATTCGAAATCGCGCTCGTGATTGCGATAGCGGTTGAGGGGGCCGCGAAAACCCGAGGCGCGAAATTCCGCTTCGTAGAAATCGAGATCGTCCTCGGTCAGCCAGGATACCGGCGCGGGGTCGGGCAGGCCCTCAAGGAAGGTCGCGCCATAGGGCTTGTCCCAGTAGCTGCCGGGCGGCACGTCACCGCTGATCGAATACATCATGCGCTGGACGAAATCGCGCGGGTCCTTCTCTGCCTCCGCCTCGGCGACGCCGGGTTCCTGGAAATACTCCTGGTAGAAGAACTTCCCCTGGCTGGTGAAGTGCTGGTGGAAGACCTCCGTGAAGGGCCGCTGCGGCACGCCCGAGAAGGGGACGGAGAGACCCGCCACGGCGCGGAAATGCTGGGGATTGGTCAGCGCCGTGTTCCAGACGATCGGCGCGCCCCAGTCATGCCCGATCAGGATCGCCGGGCGATCCGGGCTGAGAGCCGTTTTGAGGCCGACAAGATCACCGACGATCTTCTCGAGCGCGTAATCCTCGATCGCTTCGGGTTTGTCCGAACCGCCATAGCCGCGCACGTCGATCGCGCAGGCGGTGTACCCCGCTTGCGCCAGCGGTGTGAGTTGGTGGCGCCAGCTATACCAGCTTTCGGGGAAGCCGTGGACAAGGATGACAAGCGGCGCATCCGATGCCGGATCGCCGTCGATCGCGCAGCGCAGGCTGACGTCACCGACATCAATGGTTTGCATTTGGGGCATGGCGCATCCTCTCGTCTGATCGGATTTCACCCTACGCTCGCGTCAGGAGCGATGTCGAGGCGGGAAAGGCCAGCCGTTCGCCCGACGCGCGCGGGCGAGCGAAAACAAAACGGCCGGTCCTTGGGACCGGCCGCTAAGTGATATTTGGTGACCCAGAGGCCGCCTAGGATCAGGCAGGCTCTCCATGCTCCTTGGCACGCTGATCGGCCGGACGGTGATCGTGGTAGTCGTGATGGTCCTCGATCACCGGCAGGGTCTCGAACTGGTGGAACGGCGGCGGGCTGGACAGCGTCCATTCCAGCGTCGTCGCACCCGGACCCCACGGATTGTTGCCCGCCTTCTTGCCCGCCACGAAGGCGTAGACGAGATTGGCGAAGAACAGCAGCATACTGGCGGCCATGATGACATAGCCCCACGAGCTGATCGCATTC